>JAUIMK010000370.1 GCA_030432735.1 bacterium | reverse complement strand
CGCGCTCTACGGCGACGGTGAGCAGACGCTCCGCCTGATCGAGCGCTCGATCGGCGTGGCGGTGCATGCGCGCGGCAACGATCTGACCGTCGAAGGGGAGGCCGACCGGGTCGCCCTCGCGGTCCGTGTCCTGAAGGAGCTCTACGGGCAGATCGAGCGCGGCCAGGCCGTCCGGAACGCGGACGTCCGGCACGTGATCCGGATGCTCTCGGACGAGCCCGACGTCCAGCTGAACGACGTCTACGAGAACATCCTCCAGCGCGGCTCGCGGCGCGTGATCCGAGCCAAGAACCTCGCGCAGCGACGTTATGTCGACGCGATCCGGAAACACGACGTCGCGATCGCGATCGGGCCGGCCGGGACGGGCAAGACCTATCTCGCGATGGCGATGGCCGTCGCCGCGCTCCACCGCAAGGAGATCTCGCGGATCATCCTGACGCGCCCGGCGGTCGAAGCCGGGGAGCGGCTCGGATTCCTGCCCGGGGATCTCGCGGAGAAGGTCGACCCCTACATGCGGCCGCTCTACGACGCGCTGCGGGACATGATGGACATGGAGAAGGCGCAGCGGCTGATCGAGCGGGGCACGATCGAGGTCGCGCCGCTGGCCTTCATGCGCGGTCGGACCCTGAACGACTCCTTCGTGATCCTCGACGAGGCGCAGAACACGACCGGCGAGCAGATGAAGATGTTCCTGACGCGGCTCGGCGAAAACTCGAAGGCGGTGATCACCGGCGACGTGACGCAGATCGACCTGCCGGCGGGGACCGAGAGCGGTCTGGTCGAGGCGACCCGGGTCCTGCAGTCGGTGCGCGGGATCGGCTTCATGCGCTTCGAGCCCCAGGACGTCGTGCGTCATCCGCTCGTGCAATCGATCATCCAGGCCTACGACCGGGCCCGCGGCGCGAACGCGCGCCGCGGCGGGCGAGGGGAGACGGTCCGGGACGCCGACGAGGCGCGCGACGGCGAGGTGGATCCCCCGGCATGAGCGTGGCGATATCCGGACCGCCCGACGCGATCCGGGGATCCCGCGTCGACGTGGCGCGGCTGCGTCGGGTCGCGAACGCGGTCCTCCGCGGGATCGGTCAGTCGAAGGCGGAGCTCTCCGTCGCGCTGGTCGACGATGCCTCGATCGCCGAGCTGAACGGCCAGTACCGCGCGAAGCCGCGCCCGACCGACGTCCTCTCGTTCTCGCTCGTCGAAGGCGACTTCGCGGACCATCGCGGCGGCATGCTGGGAGACGTCGTGATCTCGGTCGAGACCGCGGCGATGCAGGCGGCGGAGCGTCATCGAAGCCTCGACGAGACCGTGGCGCGTCTGCTGGTCCACGGGGTGCTCCACCTGATCGGGCACGACCACGAGGACGACGCGGAGGCGCGCGCGATGCAGGCCGAGGAGCGGAGGCTCCTGAAGGCGTTGCCCCGATGACCGAAGGGACCGCTTCGTCCGCCGAGCCGGCCGCGAACCGCCGCGCGCTCGCGCTCTACGGCGCTCTGACCTTCTTCGCCTTTCCTCACGAGCTGCCCTTCGCGGCCGCACTCGGGACGCCGGCTTTCGACTTCGGCCTCGTCGCGACCTGGCTCGCGCCGGCTGCGCTCGTCGTCGGACTGCGCGGGCTCTCGCCGCGTCGCGCATTCCGCACGGCGCTCGTCGCCAGCTTCCTCGCGCACACGGTCTTCTTCTACTGGTTCATGGTCGTGGTCGTGATCTACGCCGGCATGCCCTTCCTGCTGGGCGTGCTCGCCCCCCTGGTCCCCGCCCTCTACGTCGCCCCGTTCACCGCGCTCTTCGCCTTCGGCTTCACGCGTTTCGCGCGCGAGGGGTGGGGCGGGATCGTCTTCGGAGCCGCGCTCTGGGTCGCGATCGACTGGGCGCGCGGGCATTTCCTCGGCGGCTTTCCCTGGGCGACCCTCGGCTACGGCCTCCACCTGGACACGCCGCTCCTCGGCTGGACGCGGCTCGGCGGCGTCTACGTCCTCTCCTTCTTCGCGGCCGGGGTCGGACTCGCCCTGGCTGCATGGTGGAGCGATCGGAGCGCCGCGCGGCTTCGTGAGCTCGTGGCGGTGCTCGGCGGGCTTGTCCTGCTCCACCCGGTCGGCTGGTGGATCGCCTCCGATTCGGGCGTCCCGGTCGAGACCGTCCGCGTGGCGGCCATCCAGGGCAACGTCGACCAGGGGGAGAAGTGGGACGCGGCGCGGCGGGAGGAGATCCTCTCGCGCTACCTCGAACAGAGCCGCGAGGCGGCCCGCGAGGCGGACTGGATCGTCTGGCCCGAGACCGCGGTGCCGGGGCTGGTCGAGCAGGACACGCCGATGCGCGGACGGATCGCCAGCCTCGCCCGGGAGGAGGGCGTGAGCCTGGTCGTCGGCGGGATGGGCGTCGACGTCGATTGGCAGGCCCGCCGCTTCACCGCCTTCTACGACAGCGCCTTCCTCTTCGATCCGGACGGCCAGCTCGAGGACCGCTACGACAAGACCCATCTCGTGCCCTTCGGCGAGTTCGTGCCGCTGCGCGGTCTGCTCGGACACTTCTTCCAGGCGCTCGCGAGCGGCCTCTCTTCGAGCGACGTGACGCCGGGGGAACGCCCGAGGAACGTCGGCGTCCGGTGGCCGGGCGACCCCGAGCGACGGCGACTCGTCGGCGTCCCGATCTGCTACGAGCTGATCTTCCCGGACCTGGTTCGTCGCATGGGCGGGGAGGGCGCGGGGGCGCTCCTCGCGATCACGAACGATGCCTGGTACGGTCGCACCGGCGCCCCCCACCAGTTTCTGGCCATGACGGCGATGCGCGCGGCGGAGAACGGTCTGCCGGTCGTGCGGGCCGCGAATACCGGCGTGTCGGCCTTGATCGACGCGCGCGGGCGGGTGACCGAGCACAGCGCGCTCTTCGAACGCGCGATCGTACGGGGGCGGATCGAGATCCCGAAGGACCGCAAGCCGACCTTCTACGCCCGGCAGGGGGACGTGTTCGCTGCGGCGTGCACGCTCGCCTGGCTCGCGGGCGCTGGATGGATGCTCGTCCGAGAGAAACGACCCAACGGGACGCACTGATCCGCGACCGCCCCCGTCACAGGAGGGCGGATGCCGGCTCGACCCGCGCCGGACGCCGGAGCCCGGGCGCCCGACCCGAAACGAAGAGACGAGAAGAAGGACCTGGAGATGAGTGGGGAGAACGACGCACGCTTCGATGTCGGGGAGCTCGCCGACCGGATCCGCGATCTGCGCGGACGTTTCGACGAGTTCCGGGGGCGTCTTTGACGTAGCCGGTCTGCGCCGCCAGCTCGAGGAGCTGGAAGGGGAGATGGCGCGCCCCGATCTCTGGGACGATCCCGATGCGGCTCAGACGGTCGGTCGCAAGAAGAACGCCGTCGAGGCGGAGCTCGCGCTCCACGATCGACTCGAGTCCGGCCTCGACGACGCCGAGGCCAGCCTCGAGCTCGCCGAGGAAGAGAAGGACGGCTCGCTCCTGGCCGAGGGGCTCGCCCAGTGCGACGAGCTCGACGGCGTGCTCGAGCAGGCCGAGGTCCAGCAGCTGCTCGGCGGAGAGTACGACGCGAGCGATGCGCTGCTCTCGATCAACTCCGGGGCGGGTGGAACCGACGCCTGCGACTGGGCGGAGATGCTCCTGCGCATGTACCTGCGCTGGGCGGAGCGCCACGGCTTCAAGACCGAGATCCTCGACATCCAGGAGGCGGAGGAGGCGGGCATTCGCGGCGTGACCCTCCGCATCCAGGGCGAGTACGCCTACGGCTACCTGAACACGGAGCAGGGCGTCCACCGCCTCGTGCGGATCTCTCCCTTCGACTCCAACGCGCGACGGCATACCGCCTTCGCGAGCGTGACCGCCGTTCCCGAGATCGACGACGCCGTCGAGGTCGAGATCGACGAAGGCGATCTCCGGGTCGACACCTATCGCGCCAGCGGCGCCGGCGGTCAGCACGTCAACAAGACCGACTCCGCGGTTCGCCTCACCCACATGCCGACCGGGATCGTGGCCCAGTGCCAGAACGAACGCTCCCAGCACAAGAACCGCGCGACGGCGATGAAGATCCTGCGGGCCAAGCTCTTCGAGCTCGAGCGCCAGCAGCAGCAGGCGAAGGTCGAGGAGCTCACGGGCGAGAAGCGCGAGATCGGCTTCGGCAGCCAGATCCGCTCCTACACGCTCCACCCGCAGCAGCGGGCGAAGGATCACCGCACGGACCTCGAGATCGGCAACGTCGAGGGCGTCCTCGACGGGGACCTCGACGCGTTCAT
>JAUIMK010000369.1 GCA_030432735.1 bacterium | reverse complement strand
AGGAGCAGCTGCGAGACGACTGCGGCGAGGGACTCGGAGAGCGAGATCCGGACCATGTTCTGCTCTTCCGCGGGGAAGGCGTCGATGATCCGGTCGATCGTCTTGGCGGCGTTGTTCGTGTGCAGCGTGCCGAAGACGAGCATGCCCATCTCGGCGGCGGTGATCGCCAGGTTGATGGTCTCCATCTCGCGCATCTCGCCGACCAGGATCACGTCCGCGTC
This sequence comes from bacterium, assembly GCA_030432735.1. Taxonomy (GTDB): domain Bacteria; phylum Myxococcota_A; class UBA9160; order UBA9160; family UBA4427; genus UBA4427. The sequence goes on along the minus strand of JAUIMK010000369.1, from coordinate 4,043 downwards.
CTGGCGGATCGCGCTCTTCAGCGCCGGGCCGAAGCCCTGGGTGTGGAGGCCCACCTCGCGATGGGAGAAGAGCGCGTTGCGGTTCTCGTGGACGAACTCGACCGGGTCCTCGATCGTGACGACGTGCTTCGAGTAGGTCTTGTTGATCTTGTCGATGATCGCCGCGAGGGTCGTCGACTTGCCGGAGCCGGTCGGGCCGGTCACGAGGACGAGGCCTTCCTTCAGGTCCGCGAGGTTGCAGATCGCCTCGGGCATGTTCAGCGTTTCGAGGGAGAGGATCTCCTCGGGAATGATGCGGAACACGCAGGCGGCGCCGGTCTGCTGGACGAAGTAGTTCGCGCGAAAGCGGGCGACGCCTTCGAGACTGAAGGCGAAGTCGAGATCGCAGGTCGTCTCGTACTCGTCCCAGGCCCGCGTGGTCGCGACCTCCTGCATCATGGCGCGCAGCGCGTCGTTCGAGAGGACGTCGTGCCCGGGGATGATCTGGACCCTGCCCTTCGCGCGGAAGCGCGGCGGCTGGCCGGCGACCAGATGGAGGTCGGAGCCGTCGTTCTCCTTCATGTGGACGAGCAGCGAGTCGATGGCGGCCAAGTTCGTTCCTCTTCACCCGCGCCTGCGCAGAGCGGGCAGGCCGGCGCACGTGCTAGGCGCCGGCGGTGATCAGCTTCTCTTCTTCGGCGAGGTCGAGCGCGGTCTCCCGCGTGATCTTCCCTTCGGCGACGAGCTCGTTCAGCGTCTGCTCGAGCAGATACATGCCGTGGGCCTTGCCCGTCTGCATCGACGACCGGATCTGCACCGTCTTCTCGTCGCGAATCAGGTTGCCGATCGCGCGGTTGATCACGAGCAGCTCGAGGGCCGGGATGCGATCGGTCCCGTCCGCCGTCGGCACGAGGCGCTGCGAGACGACGGCCCGGAGCGACTCCGAGAGCATCGCCCGCACCTGGTCCTGCTCGTTCGACGGGAACGCGCCGATCATCCGGTTCACCGTCCGGACGGCGTTCGCCGTGTGCAGCGTCGCGAGCACGAAATGGCCGGTCTCGGCGGCGGTCATCGCGAGCGAGATCGTCTCGAGATCGCGCAGCTCGCCGATCACGATGATGTCGGGATCCTCGCGGAGCGCACCGCGCAGCGCGCGGGAGAAGCTCGCCGTGTGGTGGCCCGCGTGGCGCTGGTTCACGAGGCAGCGCTTCGAGGGATGGATGATCTCGATCGGGTCCTCGACGGTCAGGATGTGGTCTTCGCGGGTCTCGTTGATGTGGTTCACGAGCGCGGCGAGCGTCGCGGACTTGCCGCAGCCGGCGGGTCCCGTGATGAGGACCATGCCCTGGTGGAAGTCGGTGTACTTCTTGAGCTCCTCGGGGAGGCCGAGGGACTCGAGGGTCGGCGGCTCGTCCGGAATCACCCGGAAGACGGCGTCGAGCCCGCGCTGCTGGCGATAGGCGTTCGCGCGGAAGCGGCCGACGCCGGGCAGGTCGAAGCAGAAATCGATCTCACCCATGTCGCGCAGGACCTGGCGCTGCGCGTCGTCGAGGGCCGACACGACGACGCGTTCGACGAACTCGCCGTCGACGTTCTCCTCGGTCACCTGGAGCTGACCGGCGATCCGATGCTTGAGCGGACCGTGGGCGTGGAAGTGGACGTCCGAGGCCTTCTGGTCGACACCCAGCTTGAGCATCGCCTCGAGCTTCTGGCGATCGGCGTCGCCGGGCGTCGGGATCGGGAGCTCGAGGCTCGGCGGACCGTCCTCGGCGCTCGCGGCGACGGCGGCGGGCGGGGCGGGGGTGGGCGGCGCCGTGGCGGCCGTGTCGGGGGGCGGCGCCGTCTCGACGGTCGGCGGCGCTTCGACAGAAGGCGGGGCGGGACGTGCGACCTCCGGCGGCGCCTGGTGGAGCGCCTCGACGTCGGCGCCCTTCATGGGCGATGCGCTCTGGGCCGCGTGCATCGCGGCCTCGTTCACGTCCGGCGCGACCGGCGGAGCCGGAGGCGCCTCTTCCACGATCGGCGGCGGCGCCGGAGCGGCCTTGGGGGCCGCCTCCACGACCGACGGGGCGGGCTTGGAGGGGGCTTCGGCGTTGGCCTTCTTGGCGCGGTGCTTCTCGACGAGGTCCTTCTGGACCTTCTGGAGCTTCGCGATCTGGTCGCGATCGAGCAGCCCCATCTGCAGGAAGACCTGCGCGAGTCGCGGATTGCCAGAAGAGGCGCTCTCGGCCATCGCTCGCCTGACCTCGTCCTGGGTCAGCATCTTGAGCTGGATCGCGAGTCGCCCCACCAGGGGTATCGGCGTGTTGGCTGCCATCGCAGGCTTGCATCGGCATCCCCGATCGCCGCCCTGAGCACCGCGAGGCGCCGTACGACGGGCGGAGCGCCCGCTCACGCCTTCGGCGTGACTCGTCGCCTGCCGGCGACTCCCCCGCGGGATTGGGCTACCGTGCGCGCCTCGCCGAGAGGCGGTCCCCGTCGAACCCGCTCTCGCGCCGCCAGGAGCCCCATCGTGTCCACCCCCGAATCCCGGCCCGCTCCGAGCTTGACCGGCGCCCAGCGCCGCCACCTCCGCGGCCTCGCCCACGCGATCCGGCCGATCGTATTCGTCGGCGAGGGCGGCCTCTCCGACGCCGTCGTCGGCGCGCTGAACGAAGCCCTCGACCAGCACGAGCTGGTCAAGGTCCGACTGCGTCAGCCGCCGGACAAGAAGGCCGCGGCGGAAGAGCTCGCCCGTCGGAGCGCCTCGGCGCTGTGTGGCGTGGTCGGGCACACCGTCGTGCTCTACCGGCCGAATCCGGAGGAGCCCCGGATCGAGCTGCCGCGGAAGGGCTGAGGGCGCGAGCGATCAAGACTGGCCGATCGTGCGCGCGCTCTGCTACTCACTCGCCGCCATGGATCGGACGCTGCCTTCCATCCGCCCTCGCGGCCACGCCATCGCTTCGACCCGTCAGCGGGTCGCTGCGCTTCTCGGCCTGCTCGCCCTCGGCTTGCTCTTCGGCCACGTCCACCCGGCGCACGAATCCGAGGCGGGGCACGCCGAGGCTCCGGTCGTCTCCGACGACCATGCCCATCACGAACACTCCTCGCACGTCGTCGTCGATGCGGCGCCCTGTGTGGCTTGCCGCTCCTTCGATGGCAAGGCGATCGCGCCGCCCCGCAGCACGGTCAGCATCCCGACGGACCTCGGCGCGCGCGCGCTGCCCGTGCGCAGAGAAGGCGCCGCCCTCACTCCCTTCGCCGGCCTTCCGGCCACGCGAGCACCTCCGATCGCCTGATCTCGGCTGATCGAATCCCGACGCGCGCTCGTTCCGAGTCGCCGCGTCCCGCTCGCATCCGTGCCGGTCGACACACTCGTGTGTCGACCGCACCATGGCGACGTCCGAGGACGTCCGCCCGAAGGAAAACCGATGTCCCATCGTTCCCGATTCCATGTCCGCGCGAGCCTCGTGCTCGCCGGCTCCCTGATCCTCGCCCCCCAGGCCTTCGCCGACGAAGACGAAGCGGGGCACGCCCACGACCACCAGCACGACGAGCACGGCGTCTCCGAGACGATCGTCGTCACCGCCTCGCCCCTCGAACACGACCGCGACGAGCTCTCCGTCCCCGTCGATCGCGTCGATCGCGAGGAGATCCTGCTCAACCTCGGCTCGACCCTCGGCGAGACCCTGAACCGGATCCCGGGCATCACGTCCACCGGCTTCTCCGCCGGCGCGAGCCGCCCCGTCGTCCGCGGCCAGGACGCCTACCGGACGGAGGTCCTCGAAGACGGACTCCGGACCCAGGACGTGTCCCGGGAGAGCCCGGACCACGCGGTCCCGACCAACCCCCTCGTCGCCGAGCGCGTCGAGGTCGTCCGTGGCCCGGGCACGCTCCGCTACGGCGGCGGCGCTTCGGCCGGTGTCGTCAACGTCATCACGAACCGCGTCCCGGAAGGCGGAGGCGGCGACGCCCTCAACGCCGAGCTCTACGGCGGGATCGGGCTGGTCGCGAACGAACGCGACCTCGCGGCGACCCTCGACGGCAGCCACGGCGACTTCGCGTTCCATCTCGACGGCGTGTTC
>JAUIMK010000036.1 GCA_030432735.1 bacterium | reverse complement strand
ATCCCGAGCTCCTCGGCAAGGACCTCTTCGGTGTGCTCTCCGAGGGTCGGCGGCGGGACCATCTCCACCGCGTTCGCCGACATGCGCGGGGCCCAGCCGAAGAGGCGGACCTCGCCCTCCTCCGGATGCGGCAGCGTCTTCACGAAGTCGCGCTCGACGAGGTGCGGATCCGTGTAGAGCTCCTGCGTGTCCATCGTCGCCGCGCAGGGAACTCCGGCTTCGCCCAGCACGCGCATCACCTCCTGCTTCGACCGCGCGAGGGTCCACCGCTCGATCTCTTCATGGAGCTCCGGCGTTCGTTCGAAGCGCTTCATGAAATCGTCGAAACGCTCGTCGGTGATCAGGTCCGGCCGATCGATCGCCATGTAGAACCTGTCGATGTGGGTGTCGGTCACCGTCAGCACGAAGGCGTAGTCGTTCGGGCCGCCCCCCTTGCAGGCGTAGAGTCCCGACGGTGCGGCGCCGACCTGGGAGCCGTTGCGCGGCACCGGATTGCGTCCCCAGCTGCCCGAGTTCGCCAGGTGCGTGCGCATGTAGTAGGTGATCGCCTCGTGCATCGAGACCTCGATGTGCTGGCCCTCGCCGGTGCGCAGCTTCTGGACGTAGGCCGCCAGGATGGACATCCCGAGCTGCATGCCCGTTCCCGAATCGCCGACCGTGACCCCGGGAAGGGTCGGCGGGCCATCGGCGGCGCCGGTGATCGAGAAGGTCCCCGCGGCGGCTTGCGCGCACATGTCGTAGGACAGGTACTTCGAGTAGGGCCCCTCGCTCCCGTAGCCCTTGATCGAAGCGAAGATGACGGACGGATGGACGGCTCTGAACTGGTCGTATCCGAGGTCCATCCGCTCCATCACACCGGGCGCATAGTTCTCGACCACGACGTCGAATTTCGGGACGAGGTCGAGGAGGACCTGGCGACCTTCGGGCTTGCGCAGATTGAGGACGATGCTGCGCTTGTTCAGGTTCCAATGCCAGAAGTAAGCGGACGTGCCGGCGAGGTTGCGACCGGGATCCCCGAAGCCGGGCGCCTCCACCTTCACCACGTCGGCGCCCATCCAGGCCAGGGCCTGGGTACACGAGGGACCCGCCTCGTACTGGCTCAGGTCCAGGATCCGCATCCCATCGAGTGCCGACATGTCGTCCTCCCGTCCGAGGGGCCGAACCTGGAACCCGCGTCCCTTGTCCGCGCCTCGGGCCCATTCTAGCCTCGGGATTCCCGCACGGAGGCGGGCCGCGAAGGCCTGCCCGGATCCCTCGCACCGCCGCCTAGGGCGCGAAATCCAGAGAAGAGGAGAGCGCCCCATGGCCACCATCGACGGCAACACCCTGATCGCACGAAGCCTCAAGAAGCAGGGCGTCGAGCACATGTTCGGCATCGTCGGCTTCCCGGTCTTCGGCATCGCCGCCGCCGCGCAACGCGAGGGCATCCAGTTCGTCGGCATGCGCAACGAGCAGGCCGCGAGCTACGCCGCCGGCGCCGTCGGCTACTTCACGGGTCGCCCGGGCGCCTGCCTGACCGTCTCCGGTCCCGGCATGATCCACGGCATCGCCGGTCTCGCGAACGCCCAGGAGAACTGCTGGCCGATGGTCCTGATCGGCGGCGCCTCGAACTCGTACCAGGAGGGCCGCGGCGCCTTCCAGGAAGCACCGCAGGTCGAGCTCGCCCGCTACTACAGCAAGTACACCGCAAGGCCGGACCAGCCGGAGCGCATTCCCTTCTACTGCGAGCAGGCGGTCCGGACGTCGATCAACGGCCGGCCGGGCGCCGTCTACCTCGACTTCCCGGACGACATGCTCTCCGCGCAGGTCGAAGAGGAGAACGTCGCGATTCCGGATCGATGCCCGGAGCCCCCGCGCACGCTGGCGCCGACGGCAGACGTAGAGCGCGCGATCGACGTGCTCCGCAAGGCCGAGCGGCCGCTCGTGATCATCGGCAAGGGCGCCGCCTACTCCCGAGCGGAGGACGAGATCCGCCGATTCGTGGAGGCGACCCGGCTCCCGTTCCTGACCTCACCGATGGGCAAGGGCGTCGTCGACGACGAGCACGCGCTCTCGGTCATGCCGGCCCGCGGCATGGCCCTCGAGAACGCCGACGTGGTCGTGCTGCTCGGTGCGCGACTGAACTGGATCATGCACTTCGGCCTGCCGCCGCGATTCAACGACGACGTGAAGACGATCCAGATCGACATCCACGCGGAGGAGCTCGGGCGCAACGTGCCGGTCGAGGTCGGTCTCTGCGGCGACATCAAGGCCGTCGTCGGCCAGCTGAACGCGGCCCTCGAGGCCGAGCCCTTCACCTACGCGAGCGACACGCCCTGGTGGAGTGCATTGTCGGAGAAGGTCGCCGAGAACAAGACGTTCGTGCAGAACATGATGAACGACGACTCGGTCCCGATGGGCTACTACCGCGTGCTGCGGGAGATCCAGGAGCAGGCGCCCCCCGGCACCCTCATCCAGGCCGAGGGCGCCAACACGATGGACATCAGCCGCTCGGTCCTCATGCACAAGAATCCGCGCGAGCGGATCGACGCGGCGACCTTCGGCACGATGGGCGTGGGGCTCGCCCAGGCGATCGCGGCCCAGGTCTGCCATCCGGACCGGAAGGTGATCTGCGTCGAGGGGGACAGCGCCTTCGGCTTCTCCGGCATGGAGGTCGAGACGGCCTGTCGATACAAGCTGCCGATCGTCTTCCTGATCATCAACAACAACGGCATCGGCATGGGCTTCGACGAGCTGCCGGAGGACCGTTTCCAGTCTCCGGCGATGGCCTACACCATCCAGGCGGGCTACGAGAAGATGATCGAGGGCTTCGGCGGCAAGGGCTACTCGGTCCGCACGCCGGACGAGCTCTCGACCTCGCTCAAGCAGGCCCTCGACGATTCGATGCCCTCGATCATCAACGTGCATATCGACCCGCAGGCCCGCGCCAAGCCGCAGAAGCATCCCTGGTTGACCGCGTAGCGCGCGGAGACCGCAAAGAGAACCGCACCCGGAGGACGATCCCATGAAGACTCGACTCGCCCTGCTTCTCCTCGCGACCGCGTGGCTCCTGGCCTGCGCCGAATCGGGCGGAGAGGTCACGTCGATCTCGCCGGAGACGCTCCTCTCGGGACCGCCTCCGAACGCGCTGATCCTCGACGTGCGCACCCCCGACGAGTATCGCGGCAGCCATGTACCGGGCGCGATCAACGTGCCCCACGACCAGATCTCGGAACGCCTCTCGGAGCTGGGCACGGACCGCGACCGCCCGATGATCGTCTACTGCGAGAGCGGACGGCGCGCCGGGCTCGCTCAATCGGCGCTTCTCGAAGCCGGCTTCTCCGACGTGCGGCATCTCGAGGGCGACATGCGCGCGTGGCGCGAATCGGGACGACCCACCGCAGCGCTGTGATCCGCGAGAAGGGGTCGGCCGCGCGAACCCGGCCTCGGCACTCGGGTCTCGCCGTCGCGCTCGCGGGCCTCCTCGTCTCCGCCTGCGTCCCGCCGCCCTTCGAGCTGCAGCGTCCGGAAGTGGTCGCGTCGGCCGGAGTGCGCGCACCGTCCGACGCGCACGCCCGGGTCGTCACGCCCTTCTCCGACGAGCGCGTCCGCCCCCGGTGCCGACGCGACTCGGGCTTCTCGGCGGACATGGGCAACCCCGCGCTCCCTCCGGCGCGAGCCCAGATCGTCTGCTCGAGGGAGATCGGCCGGTGGCTCGCCGAGGACGTGGCGAGCGGCCTCGGCCACGCCGCCTTCACGAGGGTCGGCGCAGAGGCGACGGACCCCGACGTCCTCGTCGTGCGGGGCAGCCTGCTTCTGACCGAGATCGAGCCGTCCTGGCGTCCCTTCAGGTCTATCGTGGAGAGCGAATACCGCGTTCGCATCGAGATCCGCAGCCGAGCGGGCCTCGTCGCCCGGCGCGACTTCCATGTGAAGTCCCGGAACAGCCGCTTCTTCGCCGTCCACTACGAAGCCGTCTTCCTCGAAACACACCGGCGCACCGTCCACGCGATCACCGCCGCCGTCGCCTCCCTCGCCCGGGGCCGCGACGAGGGCTGGACGATCGAATCGCGACCGGGCGGGACGCCCGAGCCGGGCGAGACCACCCGGACTTCCCAGCAGGCGAGCGATCGATTCCGATGACGTCGGATTCCGATCGGCCCAGGAGCGGCCTAACGCGCCACCAAGGTCGCCGGAAGTCGCGCGGGGCCGTTGGCCCAGAAGACCGGGACCTTCTCCCAGCGGAATCCCGGCTCCAGCGCGATCTCCGCGAGACGTTCGACCGCCACCTCGAGCACGATGCGGCCTTCGAGCCGGGCCAGCGAAGCACCGGGGCAGACGTGCGGACCGCCTCCGAACGCCGCGTGCCCCTTGGGCTTCGGACGATCCAGCCGGAACTCGTCGGGAGACGCGTAGAGGGCCTCGTCCCGATTGGCCGAAGCCACCCCGAAGAAGACGCGCTCCCCTTCGCGCATCGCGTGTCCGCGGAAGACGGTGTCGGTGCAGACCGTCCGGACGAGGTTGATCACCACGCTGTCGAGCCGAAGACTCTCCTCGACCGCATTCGGAATCAGGTCGGGCCGTTCGCGCAGAGTACGCATCAGGCCCTCGGTCGTCGCCAGGCGATGGAGGAGATTCGAGATGAGATGTCGGGTCGTCTCGTTGCCCGAAATGAGCAGGAAGACGAGCAGCGTGCGGAGCTCGACGTCGGAGAGACGATGCCCGTCGATCTCCGTGCGAAGCAGACGCGTGGTGAAGTCCGGCGGCGGATCCGGGTTCGCCTTCCGCTCGGCGATCATCGCGTCGACGTAGGCGGTGAACTCCGGATGCGCCCCGGCGAGCCCCTCGCCTCGTTCGCCGCGGTTGAAGCGCGGGTAGTCGCCCTGCACCACCTCGTCGGACCACTTCCCCCAGAGCGCATGGTCTTCCGGCGCCGCACCGAGCAGGACGGCGATCACCGACGTCGGCACCGGCATGACGACCTCCTGCACGAGCTCGACGAACTCACCGCCCCGCGACTTCGCGATCGCGCGGTCGAAGAGCTCATGGGTGAGATCGCGGGTGAAGTCCTCGACGCGCCCGAGACGGTGGGCCGCGACGGCGGAGTTCACGATCTTGCGCACCTGCCCATGACGCGGCTCGGGAATCTCCGAGATCAGCATCTCCTCCGGCGGCACGACGACGCCGGGCTCGCGCATGCTCGCCCGGAAGACCTCGACCTCCTTCGCCGCGGCGATCAGGTCGTCCTGACGCGCCAGGAACCAGGAGCCGTCCTTCGTCTTCGAGATCGGTCGTTCGCGCCGCAGACGCGCGTAGACGTCGAAGGGAATGCGGGTACCGGTGTCCATCGGATCCCAGTCGAAGTCGAGCAGGGGGTCGGTCGCCATGGTCGCGCCTCCTCGTGCCCGGCCTCTCCGCCAGGCCCCCCGATTCTACCCGGCTGACGCCCGACGGAAGCCCCCAAAGCCGGCGGCCAGGGGGTAGTATGGGGCCTCGGAAACGTCTTCGGAGGATCGCCCCATGGACGACATGATCTCGAGCGACTCCCACATCGTCGAGCCCCCCGACCTCTGGACGGACCGGATCGACGCCGCCTACCGCGACCGCGCGCCGCGGGTGGTGCGGGAGGACGAAGGCGACTTCTGGTACATCGATGGCCAGAAGTCCATGAGCTTCCTGGGCGTGCAGACCGGCGACCGATTCGAGAAGGACGCCACCGAGCTCACGACCCTCGCCCGCTTCGAAGACGTCCGGCCCGCCGCGTACGACCCGGCCCGGTACATCGAGGAGAACCGCCGCGACGGCATCGTCGGCTCCGTCGTCTATCCGAGCGAGGCGCTGCTCGCCTACTCGATCCCGGACTCGGATCTCTGCTCGGCGACGATGCGCGCCTACAACGACTTCATCGCCGAGTTCTGCAGCCACGACGCAGCGCGCCTCAAGGGCATCGGACTCGTGAACGTCGACGATCCCTCCGATGCCGTGACGGAGATGAAGCGCGTCCGGGACATCGGCCTCGAGGGGATCATGATCACCGTGCTGCCCCCCGCGGACCGCGCCTACGACCATCCGATGTACGAGGACGTCTGGGCCGCGGCCGTCGACCTCGATCTCCCGATCAGCATGCACGTCGCCACCGGACGGACCCTGCTCTCCGCGAGCCCCACACAGACCTCGGTCCAGAAGGGCGTGACCGAGGCCGCCTTCTACCTCCAGGACCATTTCGTCCGCAAGTCGATCGGCGAGATGATCTTCTCGGGCGTCTTCCAACGACACCCGCGGCTGCGCATCGGCTCCATCGAGCACGAGATCTGCTGGGCTCCCTTCTTCCTCTTCCAGGCCGACTATCTCTACACCGACCGACCCGTGCGTGGAGACTGGCTGCGCTTTCCGGACGGGATCCTGCCCTCCGATTATTTCCGCGAGAACGTCTTCATGAGCTTCCAGGAGGACCGGGTCGGGATCCGGGTGCGCGACGTCCTGGGAGACAGGAGCCTGATGTGGGGCTCCGACTATCCGCATACCGAGTCGACCTTCCCGCGCAGCCGCGAGATCACGAGCGAGATCCTCGAGGACGTCCCGGCGGAGGAGCGGAACCGGATCCTCCGGGACAACGCCGCCGGCCTCTACGGGTTCGATCTCGACGCGATCCGCAGCTGACGCGAGACGCGATTCGAAACCGGCAGCCGCAGCCGGAAGGAGAGGGAGAGATGGGCCGACTCGACGGAAGGACCGCGATCATCACGGGCACGGCCCAGGGGACAGGGGAGACGCTCGCGCGCGTCTTCGCCGAGGAAGGCGCGCGCCTCGTCCTGGGTGACGTCCAGGAGGAACGAGGGCGGGCGGTCGCGAAGGAGATCGGTGACGAGGCCGCGTTCGTGCGACTCGACGTGTCGAGCGAAGCGGACTGGAAGCGGACCGTCGCGACCGCGGTCGATCGTTTCGGCGGCGTCGACGTCCTCGTGAACAATGCCGCGATCCTGCTCCTCAAGCCCTTCGACGAGATCTCGTCCGAGGAGTTCCTGCGCATCGTGCAGGTGAATCAGCTCGGCCCCTTCCTCGGCATGCAGGCAGTGTTCCCGATCATGAAGGAGCGGGACGGCGGGTCGATCATCAACATCGCCTCGACCGACGGCATCAAGGGGATGAACGGCGTCGCCGCCTACGCGTCGAGCAAATGGGCGGTCCGCGGGTTGACGAAGTCCGCGGCGATCGAGCTCGGCCGGTACGCGATCCGGGTGAACGCGGTCTGCCCGGAAGCCGGCAACCCGAACATGAGCGCGCCCTTCTTCCCGGGCAACCCCGATCTGACCGACGTGCCGCATCAGATGATGCAGAAGATCCTGAAGGACCCGAAGCCGGTCGTTCCGGGAAGCCGCCTTCGCGACGTCGCGAACATGGCGCTCTTTCTCGCCTCCGACGAGAGCCGCTCCTGTACCGGCGGCGACTTCGTCGTGGACGCGGGACTGACGGTGGGCTGGTACCAGGACGGCGTTCCGTCCGCCTGAGCCGCGCCCTGGCTCCCCCCGGCCTCCGATCCTCCGCTTCTCCGGGCCCGATTCCGCCCCGATCGACGGGTTCTACCACCAATCGATCACGAGAATCGCCGATTCTAGCCGGCCGGGGCCGCCCACGCAAAGGCCCTCGCCGGGATCGGCCGATAAGCGGGAGCGAGATGCTCAGGAAAACGAACTCGCTCTTCGACCAGTCCCTCGATCGCTCGGTCTTCGTCGCGTTCTTCCTGGGCGCGATCACGCCGCTCGTCGGATTCGCCGTGGTGAGCGAGCGCCTCATGCCGAACCTCGCGAGTCGCGACGAGCAGGTCGCCCTGGCGAGCCTGGTCGTCACGACGGGCTTCCTCTCCCTCGGCGCCTTCCTCGCACTCAGGCGGATCGTCGCGAAGGCGGTCCTACGGATCACCGACCAGAACGCGCGCCTCGAATCGCTCCTGCTCGTCGCGCGGGAGCTCGCCGATGCCCCGCACGCGCAGGCCGTCGCGGAATCCGCGGTGGCGTGGGCCGCGCGATTGACCGACGCCGAGGCGACCTGGCTGCTCACCCGCGAGGCGTGGGACAAGCCGTTCTCCGTCCTCGCCACCCGCGGCGACGACGCGGAAGCCTGGCTCGAAGTCGGCGCCGACGAATGGTCGGAGCTCGTGAACCGCGACCCGGACGCGGAGCGTCCGATCCGGATCGAAGGAGACGGCAGCGGCGCCCCGTCGGTCGTACTCGTTCCCGTCGGCCTCGAGACGGATCCCTGCGCCCTTCTCGTCGTGGCCCGACGCGGGCGGGCGTTCTCTCCGGACGAGGTCGACGTCGTCGCGACCCTCGGTGCCCAGACCGGCGTCGCATACACGAGTGCCGATCGCGGCGACGGGCAGCGCAACTTCTTCAGCCACGTGACCGACCTGGTGGTCGCAGCGCTCGACACCCACATCCAGTACCGCTCCGGACACGCCTCTCGCGTCGCCGCCCTCGCGAACCGCGTCGCCCGGGCGATGGGCGTCGAGGGCGAGGCGCTCCAGGACCTGCACTTCGCCGCCTTGCTGCACGACGTCGGCATGCTCCGCATACCGGCCGCGAACCAGCGGGCACCGGTGTTCTTTCGCAAGCACCCGACCGTCGGCGCGCGAATGCTCTCGCGCATCCGCGTCTGGGAGGGCGCCGCTCCGATCGTGGCCCAGCACCACGAACGGCCCGACGGAACGGGCTATCCCGACGGCCTCGTCGGAGACGACATCGTTCTCGGCGCGCGCATCCTCGCGGTCTGCGACGCCTGGGACGCGATGCGGACCGAAGACCTCCACCGCCCGCCCATCCCCGTCGAAGAGGCCCTCGCCGAGCTCCACGCCCACGTGGGCGGCCAGTTCGACGGAGACGTCGTCGCCACGCTCGAGGCGCTCGTCCGGGAAGGCGCGATCTGACCGATCGACCAGCTCGCCGCCGGCCTAGAGTCCGGACGTCAGCGAGTAGGTATAGACGGCCACACCGAAGACCGTCACGCCGGTTGCGCCCAGCGGGATTACCAGGAACCAGAACGCTGGCGCCCTTCCCTCCAGCGCGTACTCGCGTTTGAAGGACGCATAGGTGGCCCATGACGACCAGAGCCCGAGGAGCACCGGCGTCCAAAAGACCGAGTCCGTCGCAAAGTAGTCGCGAGGGGCGTCGTAGCGGATCGCGTGTCCCAACCACGTTAGAACCACGGGCACTGCCACGATCACCGACGTCAACACACTGACTCGACGGCAGAATTCGGCCTCGGACTCGCGCACGCCGCAGAACGAGAGACGCATCTGATTCCAGATGCCGCCGATGAAGTATCCGATCGCACCGACGATCGGTGAGATCAAGAGCGCGAAGAGAAGGATGGGCGCCCATCCCTCGCTGATGGCGACGGCTCGACCGACCAGCGCCTGGGATTCCAGACGATCGAAGGCGCCGGCCATGCCAGCCAGGACGATCGGAACAAAGAGCCCCGCTCGGCGCCCGGGGCCACAGATGAACTCAGCCGGGGCCAACCAGAGCAGAGCCCAGCGCGGAAAGAAGCCGGGCGGCGACTCCGTCTCGAGCTGCTCGAGTGACACCCCATCAGTCATCTGCGACTTCCAGGCCGAAACGAACCGGCGTGCTCGCAACGATGCCCTCGAAGAACTTCTCGAGGCGGGCCAACTCATTCGGCGCGGCGACCCTCGCGGGAACCGCCAGCTCGGAGCGCACCCGCACGACCTGTGCATCCCGTTCGATCCTTCGCGTGAACCGTCCGATATCCGCGCGCAGGTCGACCGCGATCCCCGTCGAGCCTTCGGAAGCAACGAGATCCTCGCAAACGCTGAAGTCGATCTCGGAACGGACGCGCAGCCCCACCATCCGATACGGGTGATTCACGTTCTGCGTCCGCATCGAACGGACGTAATAGTTGATCCATGGATCGACGTCGGACCAGTCCGCCCACTCCCGGGGATCGCCAATGTCCTCGTACTCGATCGTCCCAGTGAGCAACAGAGGCGCTTCGGGTATTCGAAGGCCGCGCGCTTCGATCGTGGGCTTTGCGTCGGAGCCCGTCGCATCGGCGTAGATCTCCTCCAGCGCGCGGAGCCGCTCTTCCGCAGAGATCGACCGAAGCGCGCCCCGCATGGATGCACCGAGCCCGTTGCTGATCTCGACCTCGAACGACTCCGAGAACCTCCCTTCGCAATGAATCGTGCTCTTCGTCCTCGAGGTCACGTCCCAGGCGAATCGATCCGAGGGTAGGCGCGTCGGCCCGAGCGGTCCGCCCGGCGATTGACGCAGGTCGAGCTTCACGGCGCCGCCGAGCGACGCTGGAAGCTTGCCTGTCGGCAGGTCGGCCGACGTCAGCTCCAGACATTGAGTTCCGCTGATCGGATGATCGACACATGCCATCATGTGATCGAACCATCGCCAGCTGGGGAGGGAGAGTCCTTCCGGCTCGTGGCGCTCGGTCGCCACGAGGACTGGATAGGCCTCGAGGCCTGCGTCACGCGCGATTGCGAGGAAGAGAGCGACCTTGTCCTTGCAGTCTCCGTACCCTCGATCCAGGGTGAGCTGCGCCGGACGCGGGCGGACGGCGCCTTCGCCTTCCTCGAACGCGACGTAGCGGATCTCGTCTGCGACGAATCGGTAGATCGCCTGAAGCTTCCCCTCTTGCGTTGCCTCTTCCGGAATCGCGAGCCGCCTGGATAGGTCGGGGTTCCGCGCCGAAAGAGTGGCAGCACTCTCGTCGACCAACTGGCGCTCGAGGAGTGCGAGCTGCTGCCAGGAAATCGGCTCGGCGATCGCGATCGACGGGAGCACATCCGCCCAGTCGACGTCGGGATCGAGCCGGAGCGCGGGAATCCCGGTCGCCCGACACACGAAGGCACGCGGACCGATGTCTTCGCATCGACCGCCCGGGATCCTGCCCCCCTGGCTCGGACGCTCGACGCCCTCCTCCCATCGGACGACGACCTCGAAACGTTCGATTGGTTCGTCGCGCTGGGTCCAGTAGATGCGCGACCAGGGAAGCGGCCAGCTCTCCGCGTTGATGAAGCGGTCGAGAACCAACACCGTCGAGTCGCCCGGTTGCAGGCCCGAGTAGGGGATCACCACCGACTCGGCGTCTAAAAAGATGTCCGGAGTCGATTCGCGTACGATCTTGAGAGTGTCTGGCGAAACGACCTCGCGACGATTTTCGCCGGGGCGCCCAACGAACGCAGCGTGGAGGTGGATGCGATCGAGGCCGGGGCGAACCGACGCCACTTCACTTCCACCGGCGCGGACCCCTTCGGCGCTGAGATAGCGACGGACCCGAACGACGCGCTCCCGGACGCCCCCTGCGGCGAGCACGTCGACCTCGAATCGTTCGAGCAGGATCGCCTCGCCGAATCCTGCCTGGACGTGCGCAGTCTCGCGCTCGAGGCTCAGATCGACGACGCCGATCGCTTCCCAGCCGATCGTCGGCTCGGACTGGTACTCGAGCCAGTCGGCCTGGGCCACGGCGAGTCGGGCCATGAGAAGACAGACGACGAACGAGAAGAGATGCGGAAGCTGACTACTCACCACTCGCCTCCACGACCTCGAGGCTCCGAAAGGACGCGTCGAAGTCCGGGCGATCGCCCTTGCGTCGGGACGTGTAGGCGATCATCTCGACGACCCTGGGCCCGGACTCGACGATCCAGACGTCGAAGAGTTCGTCGATCAACGCCGAATCTCCGAACTCGTATGAGCCACGCAACCCGCGCTCGAGAGTCTCGTCGTCCGCGTACACGATCTTTTCGGAGACCGACGAAGGTTTCGCCGACTCGAAGATCGCAGCTCTCCGCCCGTAGGCCAGGTCCTGAAGGGATTCCTGTCGGGGAAACGCGTACACGATCAGCCAGCTGACGCCCTGTGGCCCGGCCAGCTCGATCAGCGAATCCTCCTCGCCGATCGTGCCGCTGGGGACGAGGGCCCAGCCGCTACCGGGGGAGCGGATCGAGAGACTGCCGTCGTTCGCCTGGACGCGTTCTCCTCCGAGCAGGGCGACGCTCCGCAGCTCCGCGAGAGTGCCACGGTCGACCGACCACGCTAGAAGAACGAAACCACCGAGAGCGAGCGCGAGTCCGACCAACCCCGCCACTCGTCCCCGGTGCGAAGTCGTCTCCACGGAAGCGCGCGCGTGACCGTTGATCCGGCTCTGAGTCCAGGCGACCGGCAGCGCGAGCAGAACGGCCGACGACGTCAAGAGTTCCCCTGCCGCAGAAAGACCCAGGCCGAAGGAAGCCACGCCCATCGCGAGCGGGACCAGCAGACGTCCTGCCGTCTTCCTTCCCTCTTCGTCGTCGAATTCGATCAAGGCACGATGAATCACGAGCGCGACCATCACCGGGGCAACCGAGATCCAACCGAGCGCGCGCGGGTGGGAGCAGAGCAGGGAAGTCTCAGGGCGTCGACGCACCAGATCGAAGACCCACCAGCAGTTGTAGAGACCGAGCGAGGCTGCGGACGCAAGAAAGACGAAGAGCGCGCTCTTCCGTCGCCACGGTGTCTTCGCCGCGGCTGCCGGGGCAGAAGCTCTGGGGGCGACTTCCTTCGACTGCGCGTGCGGATCGTCTACAGAGGGGGGCTGCATCGCCTGAGATACTAACATCCGAATGCGCCGTTCCGATCGGCGACCGGCTGCATTCTCCTGGCCTGCCGGTCCGAGACGAGACTCCGCCGATGCTACGCTTCAGATCTCCCCGGCAGGAGCGAGGTCGACATGCGAATCACACCCCTCGACGCTCCGTTCGGCGCGCAGCTCCATCTCGAGACCGACGACGCACTCGGTGCCTCCGAGGTCGACTTCCTCCGTCGTGCCTTCGCCGACCACGGCCTGCTGCTCCTGCGCGAAGGACCGATCGACGACGCGCGCCAGATCGAGCTGCTCTCGGCGCTCGGCCGCGTCGAGCCGGACGAGACCGGGGCGCCGATGCGCATGGAGGTCACGAACCAGCACGAGGAGACGACCGCCCCGGACGGCGAGCTCGTCTTCCACTTCGACTACGCCTACGACCCCACGCCGATTCCGGCGATCTCGCTCTACGGCGCGCTGATCGAGGGCGAGGTCACGCCGACCTGCTTCGCGAGCGCGGCGACGGTCCTCGATCGGCTCGCCCCGCGGACCGTCGAACGCCTTCGCGACCTGACCGCGGCGCACGCGTGCTTCCTCCATCGGCACGACGCTCCCGACGTCCGCAGCGAGGAGCCCGAGCCGCTGATTCCGCGCGGTGAGCCGGGGTGGGGCCCGGCGCACTACTGGCACCACCACCCGGCGATCCTCGAGAACGCGTTCGGGGTCGAGTCGCTCTTCGTCTGCCTCCAGCACACGGATCGCTTCGACGAGCTTCCTCGTCCGGCGTCCGATGGACTCCTCGAAGAGCTCTTTGCGGCGCTCTATGCGCCGGCCGGGATCTACGAGCACCGCTGGCAGCCGGACGACCTCGTCCTCTGGGACAACCTCACCGTCCAGCACGCGCGTCCCGAGCCGCTCGACGCGCCCCGCACGCTCCGCCGATACCACGTATCCGAGACGGACCTCACGGCCGACTACATCCGCGTCGCGCGCGAACAGGGGATCATGTAGATCCCCGTGAGCTCGCCCCTACCCCTTCAGCGCCTCGGGATGGCGCTTCTCGAGCGCGCTCCGAACCCCGTCCTTCCAATCGACCTTGCAGGGCCCCCCGAGCGCCTTGCGCCGCGTGTTGTCGAGGACCTTCATTCCCCAGGAAGCGTCGCGCCCCGTCTCCATCTTCATCTCGAGTCCCGTCAGACTCTCGACGTAGGCGATGATCTCCTCGACCGACACGACCTGGTCGCCACCGAGGTTCACGATCGGAGCGGGGACGTCGGCCTTCAGGATCAGGTTCTGCACCTGCTCCGCGATGTCGTCCTCGTGGATCGGAGAGCAGTAGCTGTCGCCGCCCTCCGCCCGGGTGTACGTCATCCCGTTCTTCATGAATTCGTAGATGATCATCGGCACGCCGCCGTGCCCCCGCGATCCGTACGCGACGTCGAGGCGCGTGATGATCGTCTTGAGGTTCAGCGCGCGGGCCTGGAAGCGGACGACGGCCTCGCTCGCGAGCTTGCTCATCGCGTAGTGCGGCGAGTAGGTCGCATACCCGCCCAGCTCGTTCTCCTCCGTGATCGGCTCCGAAGAGCTCGCCGGCACGCGGTAGACCGAGGACGAGGACATGTGAAGGAAGGCCTTCGCATCCTTGTATCGCTGCATGAGGAATCCGGATCCCTCTGCGTTCTGCGCCATCCCGATCTCCGGCGTCTTCGGATCGACGTTCGCGCCGCAGTGGATCACGTAGTCGACGTCGGGCAGCCCCGAGAGGTCCGAATCCCCCATCGAGAAGTAGGCGGTCTTCACGCCCGCCGCCTCGAGTTCGTCCTTCGCCTTCGCGTCCGAGAAGCGGGCCGCCGCCCAGACCTCGTTCCGCTTCGCGAGGTCTTCCGTGAGGGGGCGGGCGACCTGGCCGGTCGCGCCGGTCACGAGGATTCGCTGTCCGTCGAGCATGGTGGATTCTCCTTTCGATTCCCGCGAAGCCTACCCGACGTATACTCGTCGGCCCATGGCCCCCGAAGACCCGCTTCCCCTGGCCGACCTCCTCGTGATCGACCTGACGATCGCCCGCGCGGGTCCGACCGCGGTCCGGCAGCTCGCGGACTGGGGCGCGGACGTGATCTTCGTCGAGCCGCCTTCGCCGGAAGACACGAGCGCGGGCCGCCACGGTCCCGACTTCCTGAACCTGAACCGGAACAAGCGGAGTCTCTCCCTCGACCTGAAGCGCGCCGAAGGCCGCGCCCTCCTCCACCGCCTCGTCGAGAGAGCGGACGTCCTCGTCGAGAACATGCGGCCGGCCGTCAAGAAGCGGCTCGGCTTCGACTGGGAGACGGTCTCCGCCCTCAATCCGCGACTGGTGATGGGCTCGATCTCCGGCTTCGGCCAGGACGGACCCTATGCGGAGCGCGGGGGCGTCGATCAGATCGCGCAGGGACTCGGGGGAATGATGAGCGTCACCGGCCTCCCCGGCCAGGGTCCCGTCCGCGCGGGCGTGGCGATCTCCGACGTGACCGCGGGCCTGCAGCTCGCGGTCGGCCTCCTGGTCGCGCTCCACGAACGCGAGCGAACGGGACGCGGGCGCCACGTCCATACGTCGCTGCTCGAGTCGATGATCGGCATGATGGATTTCCAGGCGGCGCGCTACACGGTCGCGAAGGACGTTCCGCCCCAGACGGGCAACCATCATCCGACGATGGGACCGATGGGCATGTATGCGACGAAGGACGGCTACATGAACGTCGCGGCACCCTGGGGTCGGCTGTGGACGGCCCTCTGTGAGGTGATCGAACGCCCGACGCTCGCGTCGGATCCGCGTTTCGCGGAGGCCGCGGATCGCGCTCGGAATCGGGACGCGCTCGACGAAGAGCTCACGCGCGCCCTCTCCAACCGGACGACCGACGCGTGGGTCGAGGCGATGAACGCGGTCGGCATCCCGTCGGGTCCCGTGAACGACGTGGCCCAGACCTTCGCGGATCCTCAGGTGAGGCATCTCCGAATCGCGACGCCGGTCGAGCACCCGGTCGTCGGCGAGATCGAGATCCTCCGGAACGCGACCCACCTCGAGGGGGTCTCGAGCGAGATCCGGCGGCCCGCACCGGAGCCCGGCGAGCACACGAACGAGATCCTCCGCGAGTTCGGGCTCGACGACGCGGAGATCGCGCGCCTGCGCGGCGACGGCGTGATCTGATCCGGGCGCCGTCGTTCACGCGCGGCGGCGCGCGGTGGCGCTAGGCCAGATCGATCCAGGCGGTCTTCGTCTGCTGGTAGCCGCGCAGGCTCTCGAGACCGGAATCACGCCCGTAACCCGACTCCTTGAAGCCGCCGAAGGGAGCGGCCCAGTGGATCCGCCGATACGTGTTCACCCAGACGGCACCGGCCTGGACGTCGCGTACGAAGCGATGCGCGCGCTTCAGGTCCCGCGTCCAGACGCCGCAGGCGAGGCCGTAGCTCGTGTCGTTCGCGATCGCGAGCGCCTCGTCGTCGTCCTCGAAGGGGATCGCGCAGGTGACCGGCCCGAAGATCTCCTCGCGACAGATGCGCATGTCGTTCGTCGCGCCACGGAAGAGCGTCGGCGCGACGAAATAGCCGCCCGCCAGGTCGGTCGCGTCGGCGCGGCCCTCGAAGTTCTCCGGCCCGAACCGGCCTCCGAAGACGAGCTCGGCGCCCTCCTCGAGGCCGAGCTCGATGTACGACTTCACCTTCTCGTATTGCCGGTCGAAGGCGATCGGGCCCATCGTGGTCGCGGGATCGAGCGCGTTCCCGAGACGCACGGTCTCCGCGACGTGGGCCTCGATCTTCTCGATCAACTCGTCGTAGATCGAGGCGTGGATCAGGAGCCGCGAGCCCGCGACGCAGGTCTGCCCGGCGCCTCCGGTGAAGACCGAGCTCGTACTCGCACCGGCGACGGCGATGTCCAGGTCGGCGTCCGCGAAGACGATGTTCGGCGACTTCCCGCCGAGCTCGAAGGCGAGCTGCTTGAGGGTCGGCGCGGCGCGTTCGCTGATCACGCGCGCGGTCTCCGTCGATCCGGTCATGGCGATCTTCCGCACGTCGGGGTGGCGCACGAGCGCATCGCCCACGACCTCGCCGAGCCCGGACACGACGTTGACGACACCCGGCGGGAAGCCCGCGGCATCGAAGCACTCGGCGATCGCGAGGATCGAGGCGCTGGCCTGCTCCGCCGGCTTCAGGACCACCGTGTTCCCCGCCGCGAGCGCCGCCCCGACCTTCGCCGCCAGGATCGCGAGGGGCGAGTTCCAGGGGACGATGATCCCGACGACGCCCAGGGGCTCATGGCGGACGAAATTGTGGGAGAGCGGACTGATCTCGACCGTCGACCCGTGGATCTTGTCCGCCTGTCCGCCCCAGTAGTTCATCATCTCGACGACCGACGGGAGATCACCGGGGACCGCCTCGCGAATCGGCTTGCCGTTGTCGCGGCATTCGATCGCCGCGAGCTCCTCCGCGTGGGCGGCGATCCGGACGGCGGCGGCCCGGAGCAGGGCAGCGCGCTGCATCGCGGCCATGTCCCGCCAGGGCCCTTCGAAGGCCGCCTTCGCCGCGGAGACCGCCGCGTCGACGTCCCGCGCATCGCCCTTCGGGACCTCGATCCACGCCTTCCCCACGGACGGATCGACGCTCTCGAGGTACTCACCGCTCGCGGGAGCCCGCCTCGCGCCCGCGATCCAGTTGTCGATCCGGTCGCCCGAGAGCAGCGCCATGTTCTTCCCCTTCCTCTATTGCCAGGCCGGAGCCGTTCAGAGCTCGAAGCCGTAGACCCGCGCGGCGTTGCCCGCCAGGACCGCGTGCCGGTCGTCGTCGCTGAGCCCGCGCGTGAGCTTGGCGATGTGCCGCTTCGAATCCGGCCAGAGCGTCACGCTGTGCGGATAGTCCGTCGAGTACATCGTCGACCGGGCGAGCCGCGGCGAGCCGATCCGGATCAGGTCGTAGCCCACGTGATCGTCGAGGCTCGTCGTGAACACATTCTCCCCGACGAAGCTCGAAGGAGCGCGGTCGATCGTCGCGGGGGCCCACGCCTTCTGCGTCTCCCACTCCTGGTCCATCGTCTGCATCCAGAAGGGCATCCAGCCGAAGTTCACCTCGGCCGCGACGATCCGGAGCCTCGGATGTCGCTGGAAGATCCCGGCGAAGATCATGTACGTGAGCGGGCGGACCGCGCAGAAGAAGCGGCTCGCGATCCCGGGGACGCTCACCTGCTGCTCCACCAGCTCGTCCCAGTCCTGATCCGGCGGCGCGCCGCCGAAGGTGCGATGGAAAGAGAGCGGAATCCCGGCGTCCGCCGCGACCTGCCAGAGCGGCTCGTAGTAGGCGTCGTTGTAGGGCCGCTTCGGCATCCCGGGCAGGAATCCGGCGCGCGCCCCCTTGGCGACGCAGCGCTCGAGCTCGGCGATCGCGACGTCCATGCCGTCGTCGACCGGGAGCAGACAGAGGCCGACGATCCGCTTCGGGTCCGCCGCGGCGAACTCCTCCAGCATCCAGTCGTTGTACGACCGCATGCAGGCCACGGCGAGCGCCCGGTCCTCGGTCATATAGGTGAAGATCGCCTGATTCGGATAGACGACGACACCGCCCGTCACGCCGTCGAGCTCCATGTCCGCGAGGTGCGCCGCCCCGTCGTAGTTGCCCTTCAGGATCTCGTCCCAGGACAGACCGTCGAGCTTGTAGTCGTCCTTCGCGCGACCGGCCATCGCCTCGATCCCGAAGGTCCGCTTCGGGGGGCCGCCGTCGAAGCTCCAGCCGTGGCCTCCGTCCGCTCCGGGCAGCATCTTCGGCGCGCGATCGCGCATCGACGCCGGCACCCGATCGAACACGTGCGGCGGCTCGTTGACGTGATTGTCGGCAGAGATGACGATCTGACTCATCGGGGCGACCTCCCTGGCTGCGCGGACCCTCGACTCTAATCCGGGGACCGGGCGCTTTCACCTTCCTTGCCGCGGGCCTGCGCGGCGGTTCGACGCGCGGCCCGGAATCGTCGATATTCGGAGACACCCCATGCGTGCAGCAGTCATGTACGAGACCCATCAGCCCCTCGTCGTCGACGAGATCGACGTCGCCAGCCCGCGGAACGACGAGGTCCTCGTCCGCATCGCGGCCTCCGGTGTCTGCCGCTCCGACCTTCACGCCCTCGACGGCGAGAGCCCCGTCGCGCAGCCGCCGATGGTTCTCGGCCACGAAGGCGCCGGCCTCGTCGAGGAGGTCGGCCCTGGGGTGACCGACCTCGCGAAGGGCGACGCCGTCGTGATCGCCCTCTACGGCCCGTGCGGCACCTGCAACGAATGCCGCGCCGGCGACATCACGAACTGCTGGAGCGAGACGCGGACCCGCAACATGGTCGGGCGCATGCCCGACGGGACGACGCGCCTCTCGAAGGACGGTCGAGCGATCGCCCCGATGTGCGGCTCGGGATCCCTCGCCGAGTACGCGGTCGTCCGCGAGGCACAGCTCGTGAAGATCGATCCGGACATCCCCCTCGACCTCGCCTGCCTCGCCGGCTGCGGGGTGACGACCGGGATCGGCGCCGCGCTGAACATCGCCCGGGTCCGCCCAGGCTCCTGCGCCCTGGTGATCGGCTGCGGCGGCGTCGGCCTGAACGTGATCCAGGGCAGCGCCATCGCCGGCGCCGCGCGAATCATCGCCTGCGACACGCAGCGGTCGAAGCTCGACCTCGCCTCCGATCTCGGTGCGACGGATTGCCTGTGGGTCGAGCCGGGGGAGCAGATCCCAGAGCGCGTGAAGGCCCTCGTCCCGGCCGGCGTCGACTACGCCTTCGAAGTCGTCGGCCACACGCCGCTCGTCACCCAGGCCTTCGAGTCGACCCGAACCGGCGGCACGACCGTCATGGTCGGTGCACCGGCTCCCGGAACCACGGTCACGATCGACAGCCGTGTCCTCTTCTCCGACCGCAAGCTCCTCGGCTGCATGGGCGGGGGCAACATTCCCGCGCGCGACATCCCCCGCATCATGCGCCACTACCAGCAGGGGACGCTCGACCTCGCGAAGCTCGTCGAGACGCGCATCCCCCTCGACGACGTGAACGACGCCTTCGACGCGCTGCGCGTCGGCGACACCGTTCGCACCGTCGTCCAACCCTGACGATGCCCCGTTCGCTCGAGGGAAGACTCCTGTCGCAGATCGATCAGCTGAGGGGCGGCGTGCGGCTCGGTCTCCGCACGGCGCGCGCCTTCGCCCGGGTGGTCGAGGACGAGCTCGGCGACCGCCTCGGGAACGCGCTCCCGGCGACGAAGGAGGCGGTCGCGCGGCGCAGCGTGATGGACGATCTGCTCCAGAACCACACGCCGGAGGGGCAGATGCCGATGCCCCGGCTGCGAAGCGTGAAGCTCCCGGGCGTCGACTTCGAGAGCAGCAACTGCATCAACTTCCTGGTGGAGTTCGAGTTCGAGGGACGCCGCGAAGACGTGCCCAGGACCGCGTACGTAAAGATTCCGTGTGAGGAGACCTGGCCGCGCGTCTTCGCCAACACGCTCGGCTACTGGTCCCTCGAGTGTCTCTTCTGCGCTCGGATCGCCCAGCACGTTCCGATCCGGATCCCGAAGGTCTACGCCGTCGCCGAGCGCGGCTCCCGCTTCGTCCTCGTCATGGAGAATCTGAAGGAGAGCTGCGACGCCCGGATGTTCATCAACCGGGACATGGCGGCCGGGACGACGCCCGAACGAGCGGCGCGCGTGCTCGAGACCTTCGCCGAGCTCCACGCCCACTTCTGGGGCTGGGGGCGCACCCAGCGGGAAGCGCTGCTGCCGCGCGAGTTCGACACCTACCGATCGCGGCGCTCGAAGCGGGTCACCCCGATGCTGAACGCGGCGGCCCTCGACCCGGCCCACCGCGCCGCCCCCGACGTCGTGACCGAGCGCCTCGTCGAGACCTGCCGGCTGGTGGTCGACCGGTGGGACGCCGTCCTCGACGCCTGGTTCCACGGGCCGCTGACCCTCTGTCACGGCGACAGCCATCTGGGCAACTGCTTCGAGTACGACGAGGACGGCCGGACGAGGGTCGGCATGATCGACTTCCAGGCGGTGCAGTGGAGCAAGGGGATGCGCGACGTCCAGTATTTCCTGATCAACAGCCTCGAACCGGAGGTGCTCGCGGAGAACGAGGAGTCGCTGATTCGCGGCTACTGCGAGGCGCTCCGGTCGCGCGGCATCGACCTGCCCTACGCGGACGCCTTCGAGCAGTACCGCGCCTTCTCGTACCAGACGCTGATGGTCGGCGTCGTCCCGCTCGGGCTCGCCGGCCTGACCGAGCGGAGCGAGACGGTGCTCGCCGTCACGCGCCGATCCGCCGCCGCGGTCGAACGGCTCGGCTTCCGGGAGTGGGTCGAGCAGCTCTAGCGTCCCCTACTCGCCGAGCCACTCCCGGAAGACTTCGTCGTCGTGTTCGCCGATCGCCGGGCCGACGTGGCGGAGTCGCCCGGGCGTCTCCGAGAGCCGGGGCGTGGGCGAGACGAATCGGAGCGGGCCCATCTTCGGATCGTCGAGGGTCGTGACGCTCGCCCGCGCACGCACGTGGGGATCGTCGAGGATGGCCGCGAGGTCGTTCACCGGCGCCACCGGGATCCGGATCGCGTGGAACGCCGAGAGGGCGTCTTCGCGGGGGCGTGCCGAGATCCAGTCGGCGACGAGTCCATCGAGCGCGTCCGCCTCCGCGAGACGCGCCGCGCTCGTCCCGAAGCGCGCGCGATCCTCCTCGCCGTCCCGACCGAGCAGCGCGAGGATCCGCGCGACCTGCGCGTCGGTCGTTCCCGAGAGGGCGAGATAGTCGCCGTCGCTCGCGCGATAGAGATTGCGCGGAACGCCGCCGGCGACGCGACTTCCCATCCGCGCAGGCGGCGCGCCCTCTCCGTCCCAGGTGACGAGGGGCAGCGCGAGCAGCTGGAGGATCGGCTCGATCATCGTCGCGTCGACGTGCTGCCCGCGTCCGGTCCCGCCCGGCCGATCCCGCGCATAGAGCGCCATCATCGTCCCGATCACCCCGGACGAGCCAGAGAGCGTGTCGCCGAGGGGGAGCGAGGGCACCAGCGGCGGCCCGTCCGCCTCGCCGTTCAGATGGGCGAATCCGGCGAACGCCTCGGCGAGCGTCCCGGCGCCCGCCCGTTCGGCATAGGGCCCCGTGCGCCCGTAGCAGGAGATGCTCGTCACCACGAGGCGCGGATTGCGCGCCGAGAGCGTGGCGTAGTCGCAGCCCCAGCGCGCGAGGAGCTTCGTCGTCAGGTTCTCGACCAGCACGTCGGCGGCGTCGACGAGTCTCGAGAAACGCTCGCGATCCCCCTCGTCGTCGAGATCGAGGGCGACCGCACGTTTGTTCCGCGCGACCAGCGCCCATTGCGGCGAGGCGCCCTCCCGTGCCACGCCGATCCTCCGGATCGGATCCCCGGACGGGGGCTCGATCTTGACCACGTCCGCGCCGAAATCGGCGAGGGTCGCGGCGATCTGGGGCGCCGCGAAGAGATTCGTCAGGTCGAGGACACGCACCCCCGAGAGGGCCTGGGCGTCGGGCATGCGGCGACACTACCACCGGCCGGGGCGGGTCGCTGGGTCGCGCCATGCGGCTCGACTCGTCTACCCTACGCCGCTCGCATTGCACGCACGAAGCAGGAGACCCGACATGTCCCGCATCACGATCCTCGACCCCACCGCACAGCCGCCGGAGGTGGACGCCGATCCCGGCCCCGTCCTCGCTGGGGTCGATGCCGCGCGCGTAGGCATCCGATACGACCTCACCTGGCGCTCCTTCGACTGGGTCCGCGACGAATGGGCGCGGATGCTCGGCGAAGACGGCGGCGTGGTGACCCAGTGGTGTGCCGGGGACCGAACCGGCGAGGCGGCCGAAGCGACCCTCGCGGATCTTCGCGACTTCGCGACGAGCCAGGAGGTGGTCATCAGCGGCCTCGGGAATTGAGGGAGCTGTACCTCCTGGACGGTGCACGACGCGGTCGTCGCACTGCAGGAGGGCAAGACGGCGGTCGCCGTCGTGACTTCCGAATTCGAAGCCCTGGCGCACACGATGGCGGCGAACGCCGGCCGTTCCGGCCTGCGCGTTCACGTCCTCCCCTACCCTCTCGACAGTCGACCCGAGAACGAGGTACGTGAGATTGCAAGAGAGCACTATCGACCGCTCCTGCGGACCCTCGGGCTGTGAGGTCAGCTGGCTCTCGAGCCAGCGCCTCGAGATCGACGACGATCCGGCGGCCTTCGCGAAGCTCGCCACCGACGCCGGCTGGGGCGACGGCCTTCCGCTGATCCCGCCGACGGAGGGGCGCGTGCGCGCCTTCGTCGCGGCTTCCGGTCGATTCCCCGACGAGCTGCTCGGTGTCCTGCCGCCCCGGGACGGTCGCTGCACGGTGGAGAAGCTCGCGGTGAACGCGGTCATGGCGGGCGCGCCCGCGGAGGCGATGCCCCTCCTCTGCGCAGCGATCGAGGCCTCCGTCGACCCGGGACTCGACCTCTTCTCGCTGAACACGACGACGAGCTCGGTCGTGCCGGGCGTCTTCGTGAACGGGCCGATCCGGCACGCGCTCGAGCTGCCCATGGAGGCGGGCTGCTTCGGCGGCGTTCCAGGCACTGCACCGGCCATCGGACGCGCGCTCCGACTCGCGATGCGGAACGTGGGCGGTCAGAAGATCGGCGAGAACTCGAAGAGCGTCTTCGGCCAGCCGGGACGCGTGACGGGAATCGTCGTGGCCGAGTGGGAAGAGCGCTCGCCCTGGGCGCCGCTCGCGGAACGCCGAGGCGTCGCGGGCGACGCCGTCACGGTCTACGGCTGCATCGGCACGATGGACATCGCCGACGTCGCCGCCGACAGCGCCCGCAGCCTGGTCGAGCTCATCGGCAAGAGCCTCGCCTATCCGGGGACCAACGCGTACGTCAGCCACTGGGGCGCCGAATCGATGGTCTGCCTCGCCCCGCCCTGGGCGGACCGGATCGCCGCCGACTTTCCCACGATCGAAGACACCCAGGAAGCGCTCTGGCACGCCGCCGCCCACCCGATCGATTTCTTCCCAGAGCCCCACCGCGTCTGGCTCCGGGAACGAGACCGCGTCGACGCCCAGGGCATCGCCCACCTGGTCGAACGACCGGAGCAGATCCTCGTCATGGTCTGTGGCGGACTGGGCAACCTCCACGCCATGGGGCTGCACAACTTCGGACCGACCCGCGCCGTGACACGGCCGATCCGGTCCGCGGACGAGCCGGCCGGGACCTAACGAAGCCCCTCGGCCCGAAGCGCTTCCTCGAGCGGAATGAAGCGATCCCCGTCCTTCACGTGATAGGCACCGTCGAGCAGGACGATCCGCGCACGAAGCTCCGCGGGGAGCCCGGCGAGCGGATCGCCCGAGCGGCTCCCGGGACGTCTCGCTTCGGTCGACGTCGGCGACGTCGAAGCGCGTCGCCCGCCGCGCGCCCGGATCACGAAAGCGTCGGTGTAGCCCGCCTCGACGAGGGCGGCGCGAGCGGATTCGGCCTCG
>JAUIMK010000368.1 GCA_030432735.1 bacterium | reverse complement strand
CGGAACGAACCGATCGACGCCTCGGCCATCGGGACCGTGGCACCCCGAGCAATGGAGCCGGAATGCCTCCCGAACCGGGATCTCGGCCCTCGCGGAGGCGCTCGTCAGCAGGGCGAGCAGGACGATCAGGGCGAGGCAGTCCGCGCGCCTCACTTCTCGGGCTGCGCTTCCGTCGCCTGTCCCACGACGAGCGCGACCGAGCAGTGATAGGCCTGGGACTTCGCTCCGGCGCACCAGTTGATGTCGTTGCTGCGGTACCAGTGGTACTCCGGCCGGTCGCCCTCGTTCCGGTTGCAGCCGCAGCGTCCGCAGAAGCCCTTGCCGCAGCAATCGTTGTACGAGATCACGTAGTCCTTGCCGTCCGCCGGGTTCTGGCACGTTCCGATCCAGGTGACCGGTGACATCTCGGTTCCGGGCGGACAGGCCGTCGCGCTGCCGCCGCAGCAGGCGCAGAGGAATCCGTCGATCGCGCAGTGCCGCCAGTAGTCGCATTTCGTCGGATCACCGGCGTCGCCGGGCACGTCCTCGACCGGCGCCGGGACCCGCGGCGACTCGGCGGAGGCGCGCGCGACCGGAAGCAACGGGACCGCCGCCGCGCCCACCAGGAGCGCGCCGACGCGCGAGAGCAGCGAGCGCCGACTCGTTCCGCGGGCGAGGCCCCGGGTGAGTCGCTCGATCCCGTCGTCGAAGCCGCTCATGCGTCCCTCCTCCATTGCCAAGTCGCCGTCCTCATGACTCGCTCCCCTGGCGCCCTGCGGCGAGCGGCGTCTGCGCGAGGTAGTCCTGGATCGACCCGACCCGGAGCCGCTCCGCCTCGAAGAGGCTCTCGACGTGCTCACGCGTGTTCACGATCCCCTGGCCGCGGACGATGCCGTCTCCGTCGAGCAGGACGGCGTAGGGCAGCTTCGCGATCCCGTAGCGGACCGAGAGCTCCGCGGAGAGATGATAGTCGGCAGGTGCGAGGTCGTGCTCTGCCGCCAGGCCGGCGTGATCCTCCTCGACGCCGTCGCTCGCGACCACGAGCTTCGCGGCGTTCTCGCGGACGATCCGCTTGACGGTCGGCAGGAGACGCTTGCAGACGGGGCAACGCGGCGACACGAAGAAGAGCAGGCGCCCCCGCCCGTCCGGGTCGGCTTCACCGATCCTGCCGAGGTGTCCGGACAGGGATTCCGCGACGACCACGGGCGCCGCCTCTCCGACCTTCGGGCCGTCGGAGAGGGCGAGGGCCCCGGCCGGCGCGATCCGTTCGTGGAGCACCCCGACCTGCCGCGCGAGGGCGAAGACCACGCCCGCCAGCACCAGCACGACGATCCAGAGCACGACGACCGAGACGACGAGCGCCTGCGTCACGGGGCACTCCATTCGGCGACGGCATCGGAGCCGCGAAGGCCCGAGAGGCCCGACGCCGCCTGCCAGAGGAGCACGAGGCTTC
Source organism: bacterium (assembly GCA_030432735.1). GTDB lineage: Bacteria > Myxococcota_A > UBA9160 > UBA9160 > UBA4427 > UBA4427. The sequence goes on along the minus strand of JAUIMK010000368.1, from coordinate 2,849 downwards.
CGACCGCGATGCCGATCGTGAGGAAGTCCAGCGGCGCGAGCACGCGATCCGCGGGCGACGTCGCCGCCACGGCGCAGACGCCCACGAGCGCGGCGTTGCGCACCAGCAGCCGCGGGCGCAGTCGTTCCCCATGGCCCCCGCAGCCACACTCGATCTCGCGCCGGCCCCGCGCGAGATTCACGCCGATCGCGATGCCATAGGCGGACAACACGACGCCCGCGGCGGCCGCGGCCGCGCGCGCGGCCGCCGGCACGAGGAGCCCCGCGACGATCACGCCCTCGAGGACGACCAGGCCTCGCGCGATCAGGAAGGATCCCCGCTCCGGCGCGAGCCGATAGTCGGCGACGATCCCTTCGAAGCGCAGCAGATCACGGAGCTTGTGGCGCAGGGCGCCCGCGAAGACCAGCGCGATCGCGAAGCGCGCGATCAGCGAGAACACCGGGTCCGGCCCCGCCATCACGGAACGCCGAGCGACGGGCCGGAGAGGCCCGCCTCCGAGAGCGTTCGCAGGGGCTCGCCGGTCGCCGGATCCAGCACGGCGACGACGCCGTAGTCGCTGTAGCGGGTGAAGAGCAGCGGCGAGTCGTCCTGGGAGACGGCGAGCGCATGGGCGCCCTCGTTCGGCACGAGGAAGCCGAGGAGCGAATGCCCCAGGCTCCCGGGCGAGACGCCGAACATCGGCCCCAGGAACTCGACGGCGAGATTCGGCACCGGGAAGCGCCCGACCCGATCGCGCGATTCCGTGTCGAAGACCCAGACCTCCGGGCTCGCGTCCTTGTGACTCCCGGGTGCGCCCTCGTGCATGAGCACGAAGAGCCGATTCGTCGGCGCGTGCAGCGCATGCGGTTGGAGCCCGCCCGGACGCCAGCCCTCCGCCTGCTCGGCCTCCGAGACCAGCGACCAGGAGGCGACGACCCTCGGCTTCGCGCCCACCTTCGTCGGTTGCGCGGGGCCGCCGGTGCCGGTGGTCTCGGCGGCGTAGTCGATCGCGTGCACCTTCCCCAGGAAGCTCACGAAGAGCCAGGTCGCGTCGCTGCGCACCCCGACCATCGAGACCGGATCCGCCAGCACGTCGAAGAAGCGGTCGCTTCGTTCCATCCCCGCGACCGAGCCGTCGGGTCCGAGGACGACCTGCACCGTCGTCCCGTCTCCGCAGAGCGTCGCGAACCGCCGCACGCCGGTGGCGTAGAGCCCGGCGCAGCCGGCGATCGGCGCGGTCGCGACGACTTCGCGGGCCTCGAGGTCGACGACGACCGCGAGGGTGTCCGGAAACTGGCTGAAGATCACGAGGAAACGGTCACCATCGAGCAGCGCCGCGTGATTCAGACTCGTGTTGCTCTCCGAGATCGGATGGCCGAGCAGGATGTCGGCGCGCACGTCGAGGGTCGAAGCGTCGTAGACCGTCACGTAGTCGACCCGCTCGCCGCGCCGACCGCGGGAATAGTCGACGTCGACCGAATAGATCTCGCCGCGCGGGCGCGACACGAGCGGCAGCTTCGGCGTGAGCGTCTCGCCGCTGGGGATCGTCCCGAGGAGCGCGCCGGAATCGCCGTCGTACACGAAGCTGTGTCGGAGGAGCCGATCCGGGACGAAGACCCAGTGGTCGGAGATCGGGGGCATCGTCGCGACCTGCCCGACAGCGTCGATCTCGACGGCGAGCGCCGGAGGAGGCGCGCACAGCGGACCCAGCGAGAGGGCCAGGGCGAGGAGCGTCCGGGTTCGTCGGTGCACTTCCCTCAAAGTCGCCCTCCCTTGCTGGGGAGCCGATCGCTCCCGCCTTTCGAAGCGATCCCTGGTCAGGCCGCCTTGAGACGAACCGGCAGCTTCCCGAGCGAGAGCAGGATCGGGTTGCCGATCCCGAGCACGCTGTAGCGGGGATCGCCGACGAGCTCGATCCCGGCGGTCCGGGACAGCAGCTCTTCGAAGAGGATCATGATCTCGCGCCGGGCGAGGTGCGCCCCCAGGCAGAAGTGGGGGCCACCGCCTCCGAACGCGACATGCTCGTTCTTCTTGCGACGGACGTCGAAGCGGAAGGGATCCTCGAAGACGCGCTCGTCGCGGTTCGCCGAGGGGTACCAGAGCGTGACCCGTTCGCCCTCGGCGATCGGCACGCCGGCGATCTCGGTGTCCCGAGCGACCACGCGCTTGAAGTAGGCGACCGGAGACGACCAGCGGATGATCTCCTCGGTCGCGCTCTTCATGAGGGAGGGATCCCGGCGCAGCATCCCGAGCTGCTCGGGCTCGCCGAGCAGCTGGAGGAGACCGCTCGAGATCGCGTTCCGGGTCGTCTCGCTCCCCGCGACCGTCAGCAGCATGAAGAAGCTCTCGAGCTCGAGGTCGCTCAGGGGGCCGTGGTCGTCGGAGACCGTGGCGAGCAGGGAGAGCACGTCGTCGGTCGCGTCGTCTCGCTTCCGGCCGAGGATCTCGTGTCCGTAGCCGAAGATCTTCGCCGCGAGCTCCGCGCGGTCGGACTCGGCGACCGGGTACTCCGGATCGACGCAGAGCAGCATGTCGTTCGTCATCTTGAAGAGCCAGTCGCGCTCCTCGAGCGGAATCCCGAGGATGTCCGCGATCATGTGCATCGGCAGCTGATAGGCGACCTCCTGGACGAACTCGACGGTCTCCTTCTCGATCGCGTCGTCGACGATCTTCGCGGCCCACTCCCGCGCGAGCCCCTCGAGGCGACGGGTCATGCGCGGCGTGAAGCCGGCGCTGATCAGCTTGCGCTGGCGCAGATGGGACGCGCCGTCCATGTCGGTCAACATGAGGCCGTTGCCTTCGTACCCGAGTCCCGGCCCCTTGCAGGAGAGGAAGAGCTCCGGGTTGCGATTGACGGCCTGGATGTCTTC
>JAUIMK010000367.1 GCA_030432735.1 bacterium | reverse complement strand
GCTCGCGCGCCCACGCGCGGCGCAGGAACGGCCGCTCCCGAGCGTGATCCCAACAGGAGTTCTCCCATGGCCTTCTCGACCGACAACCCCGTCGCCCAGGAACTCGGCTACCTCCCCTTCGACTGCGACAACCACTACTACGAGGCGCTCGACGCCTTCACGCGCCACGTGCCGAAGGAGTGGCATGCGCGCTGCGTGCAGTGGGCGGAGATCGAGGGACGCAAGCACCATATCGTGGGTGGGAAGCTCGCCCATGCGGTCAAGAACCCGACCTGGGACCCGATCGCGATGCCCGGCGCGATCTCCGACTTCCTGCGCGGCAACCCGGACGGGACGTCGATGATGAAGGCGCTCCGCGAGCGCGAGCCGCTGCCCGCCTACTACATGAACCCCGATGCGCGCCTCGACAAGATGGACGAGCAGGGCATCGAGGCGATGTGGCTCTTCCCGACCCTCGGCGTACTCTACGAGGAGCTGATCAAGGAAGACACGGAGGCCGTCAAGGTCCTCTTCAAGGGCTTCAACCGCTGGCTCCACGAGGACTGGGGCGTCGCCTATCAGAACCGCATCTTCGGCGCGCCCTACATCACCCTCGCCGACGTCGACTTCGCGGTCAGCGAGCTCGAGTGGGCCCTCAAGGAGGGCGCCCGCGTCGTCTGCATGCGGCCCGCCGCCGTCCACACGCGCGAGGGCACGTTCTCGCCGTCCCACGAGCGCCACGACCCCTTCTGGGCGCGGGTCTCCGAGGCCGGGATCACCGTCGTGATCCACGCCGCGGACTCCGGCTACACGACGCACGGCTACGTCCAGGACGGGTTCACCGCGGACGCCGTCGGCGCCGCGATCTCGCCCAACATCAAGCACTTCAACATCGAGCGCGCCGCGTACGACTTCCTGATCACGTGCGCCTTCGAGCGACTCTTCGAGCGCCACCCCGGCGTCCGGATCGCTTCGATCGAGAACGGTGCCGAGTTCATCCCGGACCTCTACCGGAAGCTCGACCAGTCCGCGAATCGCCTCTCGATCGCGAACTACTACAAGGAGCACCCCGGCGAGCTCTTCCGCAAGCACGTCTGGATCAACCCGTTCTGGGAGGACGACGTCAACGAGATCGCCCACCACATGGGGACGGATCGCGTGATCTTCGGCTCGGACTGGCCGCACATCGAGGGCATGCCGACGCCCCTCGACTACGTGAAGGAGCTCGAGAACTTCGACGAGACGCAGAAGCGCCAGATCCTGCGCGACAACACCCGGGAGCTCCACGAGCTCCGGCCGGTTTCCTAGCGCGCGCAGAGCGCCTGGGCCGCAGGCGCTTGCTGTCCTGACGCCCGCTGAGCGCCTGGGCCGCAGGCGCTGAAATCGCCGACCGAACGACGCCCGCGCTGCCTGGTTGACCCGGGGCAGCGCGGGCGTTTCCATTCCTGGAGCCGCCGACCCCGACCCGGCCCTGCTCCCCACCCGAAGGAAGTCCCATGCCCTGCCGTGCCCTCGAAGGAATCCGTGTCCTCGACCTGACCACCGCCCTCGGTGAAGCCACCGGCCGCATCCTCGCGGACCTCGGCGCCGAGGTGATCAAGGTCGAGCCGCCGGGGGGCTGCGAAGCGCGCTTCGCCCCGCCCTTCGCGACGCCGCCGTCCGCCGACGCGCCGCGCCCGGAGCCAGGGACGGGCGATCCGGAGCAGTCGCTGTTCTGGCGCGCGTGGGGGCTCGGCAAACGCAGCGTGGTCCTCGACCTCGACGACGCCGTGGATCGCGACCGCCTGCTCGCCCTCGCGAAGACCGCCGACATGTTCCTCGAGTCTTCGACGCCCGGCGCGATGGCGGAGAAGGGCCTCGGCTACGACGACCTCGCGGCCTCGAACCCGGGCCTGATCTACGTGTCGGTCAGCCCCTTCGGGCAGGACGGGCCCTACGCGACGCATCCGGCGACGGACCTCACCCTCTCCGCCGCCGGGGGCCTCCTGAACTCCACCGGCGACGGCGATCGCGTGCCGCTCCCGATCGGCTTCCCCGAGACCGCGCATCTCGGCGCGACCCAGGCGGCGGCGGATGCGCTGATGGCGCTCTACTCGCGCAATCGCTCGGGTGAGGGGCAGCATCTCGATTCGTCGATCCAGACGGCCGTGCTGTGGAGCCTGATGAACCAGACGAGCTTCAGCGCCGTCGACCAGGAGATGCCGAATTTCGGGGACGATCGGGCGGGACGGACCGGCACGATGACCGTCTTCGAGGGCCTCGACCTCCCGGTGATGGAGCCCTGCAAGGACGGCTTCGTCGTGATCGTGCTCGTGCTCGGCGCCCAGGGCGCCTTCGGCTTCGACTCCTGCATGCGCTGGATCGGCGAGCAGGGGGGCCTCGACGACGACCTCAAGGAAGTCCAGTGGATGACGTGGATCCAGGACCTGCAGGAGGGGAAGCTCGACCTCGCGACCGCCCTGCGCGGCGTCGAGCAGTTCAAGGCCTTCCTGAAGACGATGACCAAGGCCGAGATCCAGGAGCAGGCGGTCAAGGGGAAATGGCTGATCGCGCCGGTGAACACGGCCCCCGATCTCCTCGCGGATCCGCAGCTCGTCGATCGCGAGTTCTGGGTCGAGGTCGATGGCGACAAGCTCCCCGGTCCCTTCGCGCGCCTCGAGAAGACGCCGATCGAATACGATCGTCCCGCCCCGACGCTGGGTCAGGACCAGCCCCTCGTAGAAGACGTCGATCGGGAGCCCCTCGCTCCGATCGTCGCGGCGCCCCGCCCCCGGACGCAGGCCTTCGAAGGCCTCAAGGTCGCGGACTTCTCCTGGATCGCGGCGGGTCCGCTGATCAGCAAGGATCTCGCGAACCTCGGTGCGACGGTGCTCCGGGTGGAGACCGAGTCCCGGGTCGACACGCTCCGCTTCATCCCGCCGTGGATCGGCGACCCCGGCACGACCACCGGCCACATGGCCGCGAACTTCAACCAGAGCAAGAAGGGCATCGCGATCGACTTCACGAAGCCCGAAGGCCTCGCCGTCGCCCACAAGATGGTCGAGTGGGCGGACGTCGTCGTCGAGAACTTCACGCCGGGGACCGCCGAGCGGCTCGGCCTCGGCTACGAGCAGCTCCGCGAGATCAAGCCGGACATCGTCATGCTCTACAGCTGCATGCGCGGCCAGACCGGCCCCGAGCGCAAGCACACGGGCTTCGGCATCCACGGCTCCGCCCTCGGTGGCTTCACCGGGATCACCGGCTGGCCCGACCGCAAGCCCGTCTCGCCCTGGGGCGCCTACACCGACTTCATCTCGCCGCGCTACGCCCAGTCGGCCCTGGTCGCCGCGCTCCACCACCGGGACCGGACCGGTGAGGGCCAGCTGATCGACGTGTCCCAGATCGAAGCGTCGATCCATCACCTCGCTCCGACGATCCTCGACTCCCAACGCACCGGACGCGTCCTGGCCCAGCCCGGACTCGATTCCGAGTGGGGCTGTCCGCACGGCGTCTACCGCACGAGCGAGACCGAGCGCTTCGTCGCCCTCGAGGCCCGGACGCCGGCGCAATGGCGCGCGCTCTGCGGGATCGTGCCCGAGCTCGCGGAGCTCGGCGGGGACGAGCTCGACGGCGTCGACGCCCGCATCGAGCGGCGCGACGAGATCGACGGGATCCTCTCGCGATGGGCCGCCTCCGAGAAGTGCTTCGACGCCGCGGATCGCCTGCGCGAAGCAGGCGTCCCCGCCTACGTGCCGCTCCGCGCGCGCGACTATCGCCACGATCCACAGCTCACCGCCCGCGACTTCTGGGTCGAGCTCGACCACGCGGGCTTCGGGCGCCAGAGCTTCGACGGCCCGGTGACGAAATTCTCCCGGACGCCCTCGGCCCCCACCCACGCGGGTCCGCTGATCGGCGAGCACACCTTCGAGGTGATGAAGGAGATCCTCGGCTACGACGACGAGGAGATCTCGGCGATCGCGGCGGCGGGGGCGCTGAGCTGACGAGGGGCCGTCGCGCCGCCCGCGCCGCCGCGATCTCCGGCCGACAGCCCACCGCACACGCCGCCGCGACGTCCGCTCAGCGGCCGGCCTCGCCGAGCGCCGCCAGCGCCGCCTCCGCGTCGTCGACCCGCGTGACCCGGCCGCGGCGCGCGATCGCCAGACAGCGATCGCGGAGGCGCGGACAGAACTCGTCGCCCACCCCGGTCACGCCGCCGTCGGAGACCCAGAATCGGGGCTCCGGCTGACGCACCAGCCACTCGAGCGCGGGGAGGTCGACGATGTTGCCCGCGCCGACGGACCGGAGGTCGTCGTCCGCGACCCGCCA
>JAUIMK010000035.1 GCA_030432735.1 bacterium | reverse complement strand
GCCCAGGAAGCCGAGCAGCGAATCACCGCACTCGGCGCGCAGTGCCGCGAAGTCGTCCGGCGAATGACGCAGCACGAGGAAGGGTGTGTACTTCGGGGTCCCGACGCTCGTCATCGCGCCGCGCTCCACGTCGAAGGCGAACGCGTCGTCGTCGACCCGGACGACGATCGAAGCGCGCACCGCCTCCATCTCCTCGAGGAGGGCGCGGGCCGTCGGATCCGTCTCCGCCGCCGCGCGCTGCTCCGCGAGCGTCGCGTTGTACTGCAGGGGCACGCGGCGACGATAGAAGTCGGCGACCGCGTCGCTCAACGACGGCGCCTTCGCCGCTGGTACTCGTCGACGTTGCGCTCGTGCTCCGCATTCGTCTTCGCGAAAATGTGCGTCCCGTCGTTCTTCGACACGAAGAAGAGGTAGGGCGTCTCCGCCGGCTCGGCGACGGCGCGCAGGGCGTCGCGGCCGGCGCTCGCGATCGGCCCCGGCGGCAGACCGCGGATCGCGTAGGTGTTGTAGGGGTTGGTCTCGTCTTCGAGGTGGATGCGCTTCAGGTTCCCGTCGAAGTCCTCGATGCCGTAGATCACGGTCGGGTCCGTCTGCAGCTTCATGCCGCGCTTCATCCGGTTGAGGAAGACCGCGGCGATCAGCGGCCGTTCGTGGGCCGCGCCGGTCTCCTTCTCGACGATCGACGCCAGCGTGGCGTGCTCGCGCATCGAGAGCGCGAAGTCCGGGTTCGCGGCGACGATCTCGTTCCGGACGCCGAGGAACTCGTCGACCATCGCCCCGATGATCTGCTCCTCCGGAAGGCCGCGCGCGAAGCGGTAGGTATCCGGAAAGAGGTAGCCCTCGAGGGTCGGCCCCTCGACGCCGAAGCGGGCCGGGGCCTCGGGGTCGAAGACGAGCGTGAGGAAGCGGTCGGCATCGGCGAGCCCCGCCTCCGCGAGGCGCGCCGCGATCTCGGTCGCGCGGAGGCCTTCCGGGATGACGACGGCGTGGGTCTCGACGCGGCCCTCCGTCAGGGCTTCGAAGATCTCGGGCGTCGACCAGGCCGTCGAGAGGCGGTATTCGCCGATCTTGAGCTTCGACGCCATGTCCTCGGACTGGGCGTACCAGCGCGCGACCCGGGCGTTGCGGATCACGCCGTCGCGCTCGAGCTCCGCGGCGACGCGCCAGAAGGAGTCCCCGGACTCGACCGTGTAGGCGACGTCGCGCGCCGCGTCCTCGGTCTCCGTGATCGGCGAGAGCTCGCGCTGCAGCCACGTCCACGCGACCCCGGCGCCGGCGAGCAGGATCAGCAGGAGGAGGGCGATCGCCAGGCGCTTCATGCGTCGGGGCCTTCACCGGAGCCGGCGGGTCTTCGGGCCAGGTACGTCTGCAGCAGGATGGAGGCCGCCATCTCGTCGACGGTGCCCTTCGCGCGCTGCTTGTCGCGCTTCTTCGCGGTCTTGGGCGCGAGCAGCCGCTCCGCCTCCTTCGAGGTCCAGCGCTCGTCGAGGGTGTCCACCGGGATCCCCGCCGACTCCGAGAGCGCCGCCGCGAAGGCGACGGCCTTCTGGGCCTCGGAACCGCGCCGCCCGTCGAGATGCAGCGGCAGGCCGACGACGGCCCGTCCGATCCCGCGTTCCCGGATCAGGGTGCGCAGCCGGGCCAGGTCCTTCTTGCGGCCGCGACTGTCGAGGGCGCCGGCGGGAAAGGCGATGGTTCCGTCTTCGTCCGTGACGGCGAGGCCGATGCGTTTGTGGCCGAGGTCGACTCCGAGGATGCGCACGGCGGGCAGTGTAGCGGCGACGCTCGAGGGCCGTCGCGTCAGCCTTCTTCCGTCCGGTCCAGGGCCGCGCTCGCCCGGGCCCGGATCGACTGCGCCCCGTGCAGCGCCGCGCGCCCGAGACAGCGTCGCGCCTCCCTGGTCGGCAGGATCGCCAGCGCATCGACGGTCGCGAGCTGCAGCGCGTGCCAGTGGGCCCGCCGCAGGACCGGGCGGCGCTCGAGGATGGCGCAGAGCCGCGGGACCGCGCGCTCGTCGCCGAGCCGGCCGAGTACCTCGATCAGCGTGCAGCCGAGCTTCGTGCGCGCGTCATGGAGGCTCGCTTCGAGCACGTCGAGCAGGACCGGGACGGCCTCGTGCCCGTCGCTGGTCGCGAGGGCCCGGCTGGCGGCGGCCGCGATCTCCTCGAGGTCGCTCGCGAGCGCATCGTGCAGCGCGCGCTTCGACTCCTCGCCGGGCAGGAAGCTGAGCGCGCGAATCGTCTCGAGCCGTCGTGAGAGATCGGGAACGCGCAGCGAGCGGATCAGGATGGGCAGGATGTCGGGGTTCTGGAGCTCGCCCGCGAGCCGTGTCCCCATTCGCGCCCGTTCCGTGTCGTGCCCTTCGATGGCCGCGGCGATCGCCGGCATCGCGGCTTCGCCCTGGGTGAGGATCAGGCCGCGGAGCGGTGCCGCCCGCTCTTCGTCGGTTTCCCCGGCGAGGCGGTCGAGGATCGGCCCGACTGCGCGCTCGCCGAGCTGCAGGAGCAGCGTCGCGGCCCGCACGCCCGCGCTCCCGGCCCGGGTCGCTCGCTCGATCAGGAAGTCGAGGCGTTCGCCCTGCGCGAGCGCGGCGAAGCTCGCGGCGGCGGCGCGGGCCTGGCCGGCGGATCGTCCGCCGACACCGACCGCGTGATCCGCCAGCACGAGCATCGCCCGGAGGCACTCCTCCCGGGCTTCGTTCTGCCAGAGGTCCTCGGCCCAGATCACGACGTCGTCGATGCGGCGCCGGTAGGCGTCGTCCTCGAGGGTCGCATCGAGCTCGATCAGCCGGGCGCGCAGCTTCTCTCCGCGATCGTCGTTGGCCTGCGCCTCGAGCGGCGCGTCGTCGAGGGTCGGCTTCGCCTCGTCCCGCGCCGGCGCCGGCCGCTCGCGAACGGGGCTGAGAGTGGCGGCGAGGGAGGCGCTCGCGCGCGGGGACGTCGAGCCCAGGCTCGGTGTGCCGGGCGTGGCGTCCGGGTCGATCCCGTTGATGCGGATGCCGGTCGAGTCCCGGGCGGCGAGGGTGCGGGCGAGATGCTCGGGGCTCGCGAGGCGGTCGTGCCCCCGGCCGAGGAGGTCGAAGAGCGCGGCGAGGGCGGTTCGGGTGAGCGTCGGGTCGAGGCGAAGCAGGTGGACACCGTGCCGGCGCAGCGCGCGCTCGAGATCGTCGATCGGTCCGCGGGTCTCGCCCGGACCCTCGGCACCGGGAATCTCGAACCCGCGGCCGGCTGGGGCCAGACGCAGCTCGATCGCACCGGCCCGATCGAGCTCGCTCCGGACCGCGAGGTGGGCGCGCTCGGCGAGGGGGCGCCGGCGCACGTCCGTCTCCGCGTAGAATCGATAGCCCCGCTCGACCCGGGCCAGCTCGAGGAGCAGACTCGTGTAGTCGGTCGGAGTCCGGAGGGCCCACTCGGAGGAGGCCGCTCCGAGGGGACTGTCGTCGGAGGAGATGCGCATCTTTTGCCGGTCCTGGTCGGATTCATCGGTCTCTGGCGCGAAGGCCTGTACCCCCTGGCCGGGTCCTTCGATCGATCTCCGATTTTCGTCGATTTTTCGCCTTTTCGATTGACGCCGCTCGGCGCCGGCGGCTACTTTTCGGCCGTTCGACGCCCCCCCGCGACGAAGACGACGCCGATTTCCCCGATCTGCGGTCCCGATCAGGTGGGATTTCCCATCGCCCCTCGAACCGGTACAGAACCGGCCCTCCCTGCCCGAGGCGACTCGCCGCCGCTGGATCGTGCGGCGCGCTGGATCGCGATCTTCGGCGGGGCGGGACTCGCGCCCGTCGCTCCGGGAACGGTGGGCTCGCTCGTCGCGGCGCTCGCCTTCGCGGGGGCGGCGCGCTCGCTGGCGCCCGCGGATGGGGCGATCTCCATCGGCCTCACGATCGCCGTCGGCCTCGCGATCGTCCTGACGTTCGTGATCGGAGCCTGGGCTTCGGGGCGCGCCGAGCGCTCCTTCGGGAGACACGACGACGGGCGGATCGTGGTGGACGAGGTGGTCGGGCAGTGGATCGCGCTGACGCCGATCGTCCCCTTCGCGTCGCGTCTGGATTCTTTTTCGTTCGGTGCCGCGGTCGTGACCGGATTCGTCGCATTCAGACTGTTCGATATCTGGAAACCGGGCGCGGTCGGCTGGGCCGAGCGTCGGTTCGAAGGGGGAATCGGAGTGATGGCGGACGACGTGGTGGCGGGCGTGTATGGAGCGCTCTTCGGCGTCCTGCCGGCGGTCTTCCTGCTCCGTGACGCCGGCATGACCCTGTCCATGTCCTTGTCCTTGTCCATGCCGGGCGCGCCGGATCTGTTCGCAGGGGCGAGCGTCGGTCCGTTCGCGAGCGCGGGCGCAGGCATGCGGATCGGCAGCGCGAGTCTGCGCATCGGAAGCGAGGCGCTCGCGTGAACGCCGAGATCATCACGATCGGAGACGAGCTGCTGCGGGGCGAGATCGTCGACTCGAACAAGGCGCGGATCGCGGAGCGCCTGCTGCTCCACGACCTCGACACGCGCCATCAGGTCTCCGTGCTCGACGACCCCGCCGACATGCGCGACGCCTTCGTCCGCGCCGCCGAGCGAAGCGATTTCGTGCTCGTCTCGGGGGGCCTCGGGCCGACTCGGGACGACCTGACGACCGAGGTGCTGGCGGAGGCGTTCGGGCGCAAGCTCGAGCTCCACGAGCCCTCCCTGGCGGCGATCGAGACCTTCTTCGCGCGGGTCGGCCGCGAGATGGTCGAGGCGAACAGGAAGCAGGCGTATTTCCCGGAAGGGGCGGACGTGCTCGAGAATCCGATCGGGACGGCGCCGGGCTTCTCGATCCGCGAGGGACGGGCCACGTTCTTCGCGATGCCCGGCGTGCCGCGAGAGCTCGACCGGATGATGGACGAGCAGGTCCTGCCGCGGGTCGCGGCGCGGCTGGCGGCCGAGGAAGAGGGCGGGGCGGCTCGACGGGTCGTTCGCGCCCAGCTGCTCGCGACCTTCGGTCTCGGGGAGTCGACGCTCGAGGAGGAGCTGCGCGACCTGATGCGCGACGGCGACGTCGAGCTCGGCTTCCGTACGGCCTTTCCCGACAACTTCCTGCGGCCGGTCGCGCGCGCCGCGACGGCGACGGAAGCCGACGCGAAGATCGCCGAGGCGGTCGCGGCCATCCGCGATCGGCTCGGGCCGGTCGTCTATTCCCGGGAAGAGGGGATCGGTGCGACCGAGAGCAAGGACACGATGGAGAGCGTGGTCGGGTATCTCCTCGCAGAGGCCGGCAAGACCGTCGCGACCGCCGAGTCCTGCACGGGCGGCCTGATCGCCGAGCGGTTCACCGACGTCCCCGGCTCCTCCCAGTACTTCCTGGGCGGGGTCGTGTCATACTCGAACGAGGCGAAGGCGGCGATGCTCGGCGTCCCCGAGGAGATGCTGGAGACCCACGGTGCCGTCTCCGAGCCGGTCGTGCGGGCGATGGCCGAAGGGGTCCGCGATCGTTTCGGGAGCGACTTCGGAATCGCGACCTCCGGGATTTCCGGTCCGGACGGCGGGACGCCCGACAAGCCGGTCGGCCTGGTCTGGATCGCGCTGGCGAGCGACGCCGGGACCCACGCCGACTCCTTCGTCTTCCAGGTCGACCGGAGTCGACATCGCCGGCTGACCGCCCAGGTCGGCCTCGACTGGATCCGGCGGAGCCTGATCGGGGCGGAGCTGGTCGGGCCTTCCTTGTTGCGGCGGGGGGGCGGTGGCTCGACGCCCGGGGCAGGCGGGGCGTCCAGCGGCGCGGAGCGAGCGAAGGCAGGGGCGGGGCCCCGTGCGAGAGGGACGGCCGGCGGCGAGCGCTAGCAGAGCGGGGCGGAACTCCGTGTGCTCCCGGGATCGGGGGCCACGGCGAGCGAGAGACACGAACAACGGCCGGGGAACCGGACATCGAAACGAGACGAGAGGAGAGACGAGATGGCACGAGGCAAGCAGGCAACGCCGAAGGCGAAGGTGGAGCGGGGCGGCATCGCGGAGGACGCGAAGGCGAAGGCGATCGAGCTCGCCGTCTCGAGTATCGAGAAGCAGTTCGGCAAGGGCGCGATCACGAAGATGACCGACGACGCCGTCGATCACGCGATCCCGTACTTCTCGAGCGGCGCGCCGAGTCTCGACATCGCCCTCGGAATCGGCGGCTTCCCGCGCGGTCGCGTGGTCGAGATCTACGGCCCGGAGTCGAGCGGTAAGACGACCCTGACGCTCCACGCGATCGCCGAGATCCAGAAGGTCGGTGGCGTGGCGGCGTTCATCGACGCCGAGCACGCCCTCGACGTGAACTACGCCCGCCGACTGGGCGTGAACGTCGACGAGCTCCTCGTTTCCCAGCCCGATACCGGCGAGGAGGCACTCGAGATCGCCGACGTGCTGCTGCGATCCGGGGCCATCGACCTCGTGGTCGTCGACTCGGTGGCGGCGCTCGTGCCGCGGGCGGAGATCGAGGGCGAGATGGGCGATACCCATGTCGGCCTCCAGGCCCGGCTGATGAGCCAGGCGCTGCGAAAGCTGACGGGGACGGTCTCGAAGTCCGGTGCGACGGTGATCTTCATCAACCAGATCCGCATGAAGATCGGCGTGATGTTCGGGAGTCCCGAGACGACGACGGGCGGCAATGCGCTCAAGTTCTACTCGTCGGTTCGGGTCGACGTCCGCCGGATCGCGGCGATCAAGGAGGGCGACGAGGTCACGGGCAACCGGACCCGCGTGAAGATCGTGAAGAACAAGGTCGCGCCGCCCTTCCGGCAGGCCGAGTTCGACATCATCTACAACGAGGGCATCTCTCGTGAAGGTGACCTGATCGATCTGGGCGTCGACGAGGGAATCGTCGAGAAGAGCGGCTCCTGGTACTCCTACGGCGACGAGCGAATCGGCCAGGGCCGCGAGAAGGCGCGGACCTTCCTGAAGGAGAATCCGGACGTCTGTGCCCGGCTAGCGGAAGAGGTCTATCTGGCGAAGGGCCTCAAGCTGGCCGTGCCGGCGAAGGGGCCGGAGGAGGCGGCGGACGACGCGCTCGCCGAGGAGTCGCCCGAGGTCTGAGCCGGGGGAGCGACGCGATGCGGGGAGGTCCCGCAGCGCGGCTCCGCGGCGGACTTCGATCTGAAATCGAACCCGGCAGCGCGCGTTTCGATTCGAACGCGCGCTGTCCCGTTCGAGAACGTGGTCCGGGTCGGTCGGCCGCGGCTTTGCCCCGAACGGTCGCGTGCGGCCTGCCGGCGGATTGCGCGACGGGAAGCCGGGTACGCCGCTTGCTCTCCCGTCTGTCTTCGTCGAAGGGAAGCGACGGGGACCACGTGGCATGGGGCTTCGGATCGGAACCGGGCGGAGCGCGACGACGCTCTTCGCCGAACGGCAGCTCTCGATTCATCGCGCGCGCAAGGAGCGCGCGATGGAGCGCCTCGCCTCGGGGCGGCGCATCAACTCGGCCGCCGACGATCCGGCGGGCTTCGTGATCTCGCAGCGGCTCGAGGCGCGGATCCGAAGCACCCAGCAGGCGCGTCGGAACACCTACGACGGCCTCTCCGTCGTCCAGATCGGTGAGGCGGCGCTCGGGGAGACGAGTGGGCTCCTGATCCGGCTACGCGAGCTCGCGGTGCAGTCGGCGAACGGGACGCTCGGGGATGCCGAGCGCGCGGCCATCGGCGAGGAGGCGGAGGCGCTGCTCGAAGAGGTCGACCGGATCGCGCAGACGACGCGCTTCGGGCGGAAGCGTCTCCTCGATGGCTCGGCAGATCTCGCGATCGTGAGCGATGCGGATGCGACCGATCCCCTCGCGGTCGCCGCCGTGGACGCGACGCGCCAGGCCCTCGGCCTCGGCGGGATCGATCTGGGGTCGGATCAGGCGACGTCGCGCGACGCCTTCGGCGCCCTCGATGCGGCGATCGACCAGGTGGCGAGCGAGCGGGGACGGCTCGGGACCCAGGCGAACCTCCTCGAGTCCCGCGCCCGACAGAGCCTGGTCGAGGAGGAGAATCTCCGCGCGGCCCACTCCCGGATCGTCGATGCGGACATCGCGGAGGAGACGGCGGAGCTCGCCCGCGCCCAGCTGCTCGAGCAGACGTCGATCCAGGTCCTCGTCGAGGAGCGCAAGCAGGCGCGCCTGGTCCTCGAGCTCCTCGAGGCCGCGACGGAGGGCTGAGCGGTCCGGCAGACCCGGTCGCACCCGGGCGATCCGGTGGACGGCGGTCGGCGGTCGGCGGGGGGATGCGCGCGCGCCCACGCGGACCCGCGGCGGGCCGTGATTCCGCGCGAGATCGGCCGGTTGGGTTCTAAGTGTTCGTTTCGTAAAGGCTTTTTGGTCTCTCCGTGCGTCGTCTCGTGGCCCCGGTCGCGTCGAGGACCGGCGCGCGGAGACCCGATTCGGGCGGTCCCGTCCCTCAAGCGAGCCCGGTCACCGGACGAAACAGGGAGGGAGGCGGCAGGGCCGAGGGTCCGTGCTGCCCATCGACCGACTCCCGCGCGGGAACAGGGGACCAGAGGCTCCGATGGAACTGAACGAGATCTTGAAGGTCGCCATCAAGGGCGGTGCCTCCGACATTCATCTGAAGTCGGGTCTCCCTCCGATGTTCCGCGTCGATGGCGCGCTCGTGCCGCTCAAGAACGGCGAGCGGATCCTGCCGGACGAGCTCCAGAAGATCGCGTTCTCGATCATGAACCCGATCCAGAAGGCGCGCTTCGACGAGAACCGCGAGTGCGATCTCGCCTACGGCATTCCCGGACTCGGCCGCTTCCGCGTGAACGTCTTCCAGCAGCGCGGCACCGTCGGCATCGTGTTCCGCGTCATCCCCTTCGGCGTGAAGACGATCGAGCAGCTCTTCCTGCCCAAGGTGATCGAGAAGATCGCTCGGGAGCACCGCGGGCTCGTGCTCGTCACCGGCACGACCGGCTCCGGCAAGTCGACGACCCTGGCGGCGATGATCGAGCACATCAACGCCGAGCGGACGAGCCACATCATGACCGTCGAGGATCCGATCGAGTTCCTCGTCCGCGACCGCCGCTCGATCGTGAACCAGCGCGAGATCGGCGTCGACACCCACTCCTTCTCGTCCGCGCTTCGCGCCGCGCTCCGGCAGGACCCCGACGTGATCCTCGTGGGCGAGATGCGTGACCTCGAGACGATCGAGGCGGCGCTGACCGCGGCCGAGACCGGTCACCTCGTCATGTCGACGCTGCACACCCTCGACGCGACGGAGACGATCAACCGGATCATCTCGGTCTTCCCGCCCTATCAGCAGAAGCAGGTGCGGCTCCAGCTCGCGACGATCCTCAAGGCCGTCATCTCCCAGCGCCTCGTGCCCCGCGCCGACGGCAAGGGACGCGTGCCCGCGCTCGAGGTCCTGGTCTCGACCGCCTACACGCGCGAGCTCATCGCCGACAAGGACCGGACGAAGGAGCTCCCGGACGCGATCGCCAAGGGTCACACGACCTACGGCATGCAGACCTTCGATCAGTCCCTGATGGGGCACGTGAAGGCCGGCCTCGTGACCTACGAAGAGGCCCTCAAGCACGTCTCGAACCCGGACGACTTCGCGCTTCGCTTCCGCGGAATCGCCTCGACCTCGGACTCCGACTGGAACGAGTTCGCCGGCGACGGCGAAGAGAAGGCGGACGAGAAGCCCGACGACGGCGGCACCGACTCGCTGCTCGACGGCGACGACTTCAACATCGATCGTTTCTAGGCACGGTCGATCGCCCCGTCCCGACGGCTCGCCGCGATCCGCTGCGAGGGACGCCTGGCCGCACGCGAGCCCGCGTGCAGATCGCCTGGTGAAGTCTCGAAGCGCGCCCGGCTTCGCGAACCGGCCACGCTACCCTGCGCCACGATGCTGCTCTCCCTCGAGAAGGGCTTCCTTTTCATCGCCGCCGGGAAGACGGCGACGACGAGCCTGACGGCCGCGTTGCTGCCGCACGTGACGACCGACCGGGCGCGTCTGCCCTTCACGATTCGTCTCTCGGTGCCGGAACGGCCGGAGATGGAGGCGATCGTGAACGACGAGCGTCGGCCGCTCACGGATCCCGAGACGATCGGCGCCGTCATGGAGCTCTACGCGGCGGAGCATCCGTTCGAGCTCGCCTTCGCGAACCGCGAGAGCGGATTCGAGCGGCGAAGTACGGACCTCAACGACTTTCGCCACGTGCCCGCCCGCGCCGCTCGATCCCTGATCGGAGATGCCCTCTGGGCGCGGCTCTTCAAGTTCGCCTTCGTTCGGGATCCGTGGGACTGGGTGCGGTCGAACTACGTGTTCAAGCGCGGTCTGGACGGGGTCCTGCGGATGGACGTCGAAGCCGTCGAGTGGGCCCGGGACCACGTGAGCCTTCGGCAGCTGGCGGTCCCCTACCGGACCCAGCACGCCTTCCTCGCAGGCGAGGACGGTAGGGTCGGTCTCGATCGTATCGGGCGCTTCGAGGCGCTCGGGCGCGACTTTGCGCGCATCGCCGAGCGTTTCGGGATCGATCCGGCCCTCGACCGGCTGAACGCGACGGCGGAGATGGCCGTTGCGGACCCGCGAACGATCTATACGGACGCGGCGGCGCAGCGGGTCGGCGAGCTCTGGGCCGCCGACTTCGCGGCCTTCGGATACACGTGTTAGTCCGACGCTAGTGCGGTCCCAGGCGTGGGTCGGACGCGAAGAGCTCTCGAACGCGCGCGACGGTCTGCGGCATCGCGTCGAGGGGAGCCGGTGCGGGTTCGGGAAACGCATCGCCCAGCCAGACGGCCCGCTTCGCCTCGATCAGCGCGTCGTGCACCCGGGAGATGTCCCGTCGCAGTCGCGTCGGGGCCAGGTGGAGCAGCCCGTGTCGGTAGAGGAAGGCCATGACGCGATCGCGGCCGAGGGCGTGGCGCGCGCGGACGGCGAGCGGGGTTCCGGCGTCCCGAGCGGGCTCGAGATCGAAGATGTGCACCGGCTTCCGGGTCGCGCACGCCTCGGCGAGCATGCTCGTGCTGTCGCCGGTGACGATGATCTCGTCCGCCGCGCCGAGGAAGGCCAGGTACGGATTCGCGCCGGCGGCCGCGGACCAGTCGAAGAGCGTGAAAGGCACGTCGATCGCCGCGCGAAGGGCTTCTGTCGCCGCGCGGGAGGTCCGCTTGCTCGTCGTGACGAGGAGGGAGGCGCCCAGCGCTCGCGCTCGGGTGCTCGCCGCGCGGCCGAGGCGGTCGGCGGTCAGCCGGTCGAAGGGGTAGGGGCCGGCGTACCCGCCGACGAGCACGGCAACGTAGGGGCCGGGGTGTCGCGCGATCCGGTGCGCGTGAGACGCGACCTCGTCTCGGAGTCGCTCCGGCGTGATCTCGTGCAGGCTGCACGGATTACGGAGTAGGCGTGGGTGGTCCGGGAGCCAGCGGTACTCCGGGACGGTGATCACGAGGTCGAAGCGAGAGAGGTCCGCCCAGGGCTTTCCGATGTGGACGTAGCGGGTTCGCTCGGGGGACTGCGCGCGGATCCAGCGGCAGACCGGCTCGTTCCGCATCGAGGCGGACACGACGAGATCCGGCCAGGGCGGTACGAGCTCGGACGAGCGGCGCCGGTCGATGCCGAGCAGATTCGAGCCTCGCCAGACGTCGACGAGGCGACTCCCCGCCCGATAGGCGAGGCGTTTCCTCTCGAAGGGCCAGCCGAGCGCACGCGCGAGAGCGAGGATCTGCGCGTCGTCGCCGGCGCGGTCGCTCAGGACGGCCCAGACCCTCGGCGGATCGGCGGGGGCACGCTCCGCCGGAATCTCGGGGCGGCGGGGCTTCGTTCTCACGCGTCGCTCATCCGGAAGGCGCAGAGCCGGTTCGTTCCGGCGATCGCGACGACGGCGACGAACAGTCCGGCCGGCAGGTCGACGAGGTAGTGCCAGCGCGAGGCGACCGCTTCGAGGGCGATCCACGTCACGCCGAGGACGGCGAAGGGCGCGATCCAGAGACGCGCGCGGACCGCGTAGTAGGCGAGCACGAAGGTGGCCGCGAGATGGAGCGAGGGCATCGCGGCGACCGGTGCCGTGAAGTAGGCCGGTCCGTTCGCGTCCATCCAGACGAGGCCGCCCTCCTGGAGCGCGGAGTACCGGCCGTACATCTCCTGCTGGGCGAGGGTGGCCCGTGCGTTGTCGCCGGCTTCGAAGAGGAAAGGACCGCAGGCGGGTGCCGCCAGGTAGAGGAGCGGTCCGAGGACCTCGACGATCGTGATGCCGAACATGTTGTGGAAGAGCCAGCGGCGCGGACCGAGGCTGTGGCTCCAGAAGGCCAGCGAGAACATCGAGAAGAAGGCGAGGTCGTACCAGACGTCCGCCCGGGGAAGCAGCGACGCGGTCGCTCGCCGAGCGACGCGCATGCCCTCGACCACGGGACGGAGCGCTTCGTCGATCGCGAAGAAGCTCGCGTCGAAGCTTCGGTCGTTCACGAGGGGCACCCACATCTTCAGGTGGAAGTGCACGTACAGGACGACGGCGAACATGCCGAGCAGCACGAGGTCCGTGGCGATCCGGCGGAGCGCCGACGGCTCGAAGGCGCGAGCACCCGTTCGCAGCGCGCGGGAGACGTGGACGCCTGCATACACGACGAGCGTGACCACGAAGGGGGCGGTCGCCTCGGTGCCCATCACGGGGCTCGTACCCCGTGGAATCACGAAGGCGGCGCCGATCGACCCGGCGATCCCGACCGCGAACGCCACGAAGCTCGCGAGGACGAGGGCCATCGCCACCGCGTCCCGCGGCAGGGCGTCCGGGCGCAGACGCGTCCGCCTCGCATCGCGACGGACGACGTCCTCCGCGATCGGGGCTCCGAGCGAGAGGGAGAGGTCCGTCTTCGTCGTGCTCATTCGAGGTCCCCCGCGTTCGAAGCGACGCGGGGAAGCTAGTCGGTTCGGTCGCCCCGGACGAGCGAAGCCCGCTCCCGGCGAAACCGGCGCCGTGACGGGCCCGGCCGGGTCGCGGCACCGGGAGCCTCCTCGAGATTCCTCTCGGTCGAGCAGCCCGTCGAGCGCGAGGCACGGCGCTTCGCGGTGTTCCGCACTCGGGTGAAGCGTGTATTTTCGAGACCGGTACGCGCTCGTTAGGCGACGAACGCCGCCGCCGCGCCACTCCAGGGCAATCTCGAGATCCTGGAGGTCCACGTGAGTCCGAACCCTCGTTCCCTGTCCGCCTTCGCTTCCCGGCCGCTCCGCAGCGCGCTCCTTCTCCTCTGCACTTCGGTCGCGCTCCCAGTGCCTGCGTACGCCGTCAGCGTCCTCGAGGCCTCGCGGCAAGTCGTCGTCTCGACGTTCATCGACGTGAGCGGCCTCGCCTCGGACTCCGCAGGGGAGGGTCTCGATTCGCCCGATCCCGGCGACTTCCTCGAGGCGGTCGTCGACGGGACCGGCTTCGGAGATCTCAGCGTCGCGACGGGCGAGGCACTCCAGGAGTCCACGATCGACGGGGGCACCGGCGGCGCGCTTCGCATCGACGGCGCTGGCTCGAGTGGCGTGGTGGTGGACGTCCAGGATCCCGGTCAGCCGTCGCAGGCCCGCGGTCGCGCGACCTCGCTGCTGAGCGTTCTGTTCGAGGTCGAGGCGCCGAGCGCCTACGCGCTCGGCCTGTCGCTGCGAGCCGAGCTCGCCGAAGCGCGCGCCTTCTCGGCGACGGCGTCGGTCCTGTCGACGGCGGCGACCACCTTCGAGCTCGTCGGTGCGGCCGGGGGGACGATCTTCTCCTTCGAGACGCGGGACGACACGGCCTTCGATGTCTCGGTACTCGACGACTTCGCGCTCGAGGGCGTGCTCGCGCCGGACGTCTACCGCTTCGAGCTCCTGTCGGACGCGGACCTCCAGAGCTTCGAGAACGCCGCGGGCTTCGCGACCGCTGGCTGGGGCGTGAGCTTCGTCGTGGTACCGGAGCCTTCGAGTGCGCTGCTGGTCGGCCTCGGTCTCGCCGGATTGGCGGCAGGCCGCCGGCGCGAGCCGGCAGCGGGCTTGTGTCGAGAACGGCACGCCGAGCGCGACCGGTCGCGCGCCCCGCTCTCCCACGGATAGTCTCGAAGCGGCTCGCGTCCTCGTGCGTCTGCGCTCCCGCGACGCCGAGTTCGCGCGCGCGGACGTCGTGGGTGACTCTCCAGGACGGGTGGCGGGAGAGCGCTGGAGGTGGAGGCGATGTCTCCGCGAACGAGCCGCAGGCATTCCGACCGGGGAGGGGCGACATGACGATCGAGCAGGTCGAGAACGGATCGAAGGAGGCGAGGCGCGCCGCGATCGCAGCGCTCACCCTGGCCTTCGCGCAGGATCCGGTGATGCGCTGGATGTATCCCTCGCCGGAGGCCTACCTCGCCCACTTCCCCGGCTTCGCGGATGCGTTCGGAGGCCCTGCGTTCGCACATGGGACCGCCTGGACGACGACGGACGCCGCGGGGGCTTCGCTCTGGCTCCCGAGCGGTGTCCACCCGGACGGCGACGCGATCGAGGCGGCCGCCTTCGGGACGATCGACGCGTCGAAGCACGAGGTCCTGACCGGCGTGCTGGAGCAGATGGACGACTTCCATCCGGAGGAGCCGCACTGGTACCTCGCGATCATCGGCGTCGACGCCGCACAGCAGGGCCGAGGCCTCGGCGCTGCGCTGATGGAGCCCGCGCTCGAACGCTGCGACGAGGAGGGCCTGATCGCCTACCTCGAGTCCTCCAATCCGGCGAACATCTCCCTCTACCAGCGGCACGGATTCGAGGTGATCGGGGAGATCCGCGTCGGCGACGCGCCTCTGGTGACGCCGATGCGGCGACCGGCACGCTGAAGAGCGCGGGCCGCGATCGCTTGCGCCCGCCGACTGCATTTCGCGCCGATTGGGTACGTTCTTCGTCGATCGACTAAGAAAGGAGGCTTGGATCCTGCGAGTCGTCCTGTCGAGGTATTCATGCGAAACGCCCCCCTCCTGGTTCGCTCCGTTCGTCTCGGGCTCGGCCTCGCCGTCCTGCTCGCGGTCGTATCCCCGGCCGCGGCTCGAGCGGCGATCCACGTCGTCACGATCGCCGGGACGGTAGAGGGCTTCGTCGAACCGCCCGGCTTCCTGCTCGACGGGAGCCCGCCCGTGAACGGCGGCGAGAGCTTCACGCTCTCTTTCCACCTGGACGATGCGGCCCCGCGTGTCTCGATGGGACCGGAATTCGCGCTCTACTACCCCGCGATTTCGAACGTCTCGTTCACGATCAGCGGTGTCGGCTCGATCGGTGCCGACGCCGGTTTCGCCTTGACGGCGATCAACACGAGCTCCAACCATCAATGGTCGACGTTCGTGGAGAGCGATGCGCTGAACTTCGCGGGGACGCCGCTCGAAACCCTCAGCCTCTCCAATACATCGCTTGGCGAGGACGAAGACTTCACCCTGGACTACATCAACGTCGACCTCTTCGACCTGTCCGAATCTGTCTACACGGAGACTCCCCCCGAGCTCGTCGCGCCGTCGAGCTCGAGCTTTCCACTGGGCTTTGGGCAGGTGTACTGGCTCGGCGGGAGCAGCCTCGCCTCGGCCTCGATCGAGCTTTCCGTCGACTCGGTGAGTTCGGCGCCCGTCGGGGCGCCGGTCCCGCTCCTCGCGCCCGCGCCGCTCGGCCTGCTCGGCCTTGGCATGACGGGCGTCGCTTCGATCGCGCTGAGAAGCCGCTGGGCCCGCGCCTGAGGCGAACCTCGTCGGAGGCATCGGGTCGGATCCTCCGGAGGAGCGTGCTCGTCGCGGAGGACGAAACGTCCTACCCCGCCCCGGCGCTCGCCGGGCTAGCCTTTTCTCGCTCCGGACCTTCCCGGCGAGAGGCATGGCTCTTTGTCCGATTCGACTCCTGCGTCCCGCGAAACTCACGATTCGCCGCCGTCGCGCGGCCTCGGCGACGTCCTCAAGATCGGGACGCCGCTCGCGCTCTTCGTGCTCGTCGGGTTCTTCGTCGCCTATCGCTTCGTGGATCCGGCGCCGCCGGACCGGGTCGTCCTGGCGACCGGGCCTGCCGGGGGCGCCTACGCGACCTTCGGTGAGGCCTATCGTCATCGGCTCGCCGACTTCGACGTCGAGCTCGAGCTTCGGGAGACCGCCGGGAGCGCCGAGAATCTGCGTCTGTTGCGGACGGGCGCGGTCGACGTCGCGTTCGTTCAGGGCGGTGTGGCGAGGGACGAAGACCGGGTCTCTCTCGAGAGCCTCGGAAGCCTCTTCTACGAGCCGCTCTGGATCTTCCTGCGGGCCGGGACGACGGCTGCGCGGCTGACCGACCTCGAGGGGCGTCGGATCGCGATCGGACCCGAGGGCAGCGGGACCCGCGCCGTCGCGGGCGAGCTGCTCGCGCGCAACGGCCTTCGCGGTCCTTTCTCGGTGGAGGACGTCGCGAAGAGCGCGGAGGCGCTCTCCTCCGGTGAGATCGATGCGGCGTTCATGATCGCCGGAGCGGACTCTCCGGTCGTTCGCCGACTGCTGCTCGCCGAAGGCGTGACACCCTTCTCGTTCCGCCGCGCCGAGGCCTACACGCGGACCCACCGCTTTCTCGCCCACGTGACCCTGCCCGAAGGCATGATCGACTACGCGCGCAATCTCCCCGCGTCGGACGTCGAGCTGGTCGCCCCGACGGCGAACCTCGTCGTGCGCGACGCGCTGCATCCGGCCCTCGTGGACCTGCTGGTCCAGGCGGCGGACGCCCTCCACGGGCCCGGCGGCGTCTTCGAGGCACCGGGCGAGTTCCCGAGCCCCCACGCGATCGATCTCCCGCTGAACGCGGAGGCCCACCGCTTCTACGAGTACGGCCCGCCCTTCCTCCAGCGCTATCTGCCCTTCTGGCTGGCGACGCTGGTCGACCGGCTGAAGGTCATGCTGATTCCGCTCGTCGCGCTGCTGATCCCGGTGTTCCGGCTCTTCCCGCCGATCTATCGCTGGCGCGTCCGCTCGCGCATCTACCGCTGGTACACCGAGCTGCGCGAGATCGATCCGCGCAACCGCAGCGAATTCGACCTCGACGCGGCGATCGCCGAAGCGGATCGCATCGAGCGGGAGGTCTCGGAGGTCGAGGCGCCGGCGTCCTACGCGCAGGAGCTCTACGACCTCCATCTCCACCTCGAGTTCGTGCAGCGCCAGCTCGCCGCGCGGCGGCAAAGTGACCCCGCGGCGGACTGAGCGGCGGCGGAGCGACCATACGGCGAACCGAGCGGCGCGGCGGCGGAGCGCGAGCGCGGGGGACTGAGCGGCGCGGCGTCGTGAAGCCGCGCGCTGCATCCCCGTCCCGAGGGGTTCCCGCTATATTCCGGCCGCCGTGAGCCGCGGCGCGTCGCCGGAAGGGCGGCCTCCCGGCGCGGTTTCGCGCGTTCGCGTCGGATCGAACGGGTCTGCGCTCGTCCGCCCGGACGGTGCCTGCCGAGAAGACGCCCACCAAGCAGCCAGGGGTGCCCCATGTCCCTCCCGTCCCGGGAGATCCGAGAGACCTTCCTTCGCTTCTTCGAGGAGAACGGCCACCGCCGCGTGGCGAGCGCTTCCCTCGTGCCGGACTCCGATCCGACGCTCATGTTCGTGAACGCGGGGATGGTGCCCTTCAAGCGGCTCTTTCTGGGCGAAGAGACCCGCGACTACAGCCGCGCCACGACCTCCCAGAAGTGCATGCGGGTGTCGGGCAAGCACAACGACCTCGAGAACGTCGGCCGGACGCCCCGCCACCACACCTTCTTCGAGATGCTCGGCAACTTCTCCTTCGGCGACTACTTCAAGGAGGAGGCGATCGAGTTCGCCTGGTCGCTGCTGACCGAGCGTGTCGGCTTCTCGCCGGACGACCTCGTCGTGTCGGTCTTCGAGGACGACGACGAGGCCTACGACATCTGGAAGGATCGGATCGGGCTGCCCGAGTCGAAGCTCTATCGCCTCGACGAGAAGGAGAACTTCTGGTCGATGGGCGACACGGGGCCCTGCGGTCCGTGCTCCGAGATCCACTACGACTGGGGGGCGCTGCCCGAGCATCCGGACGACGACCCGTCGAGCGAGACGGGGCGCTTCATGGAGATCTGGAACCTGGTCTTCATGCAGTTCAACCGCGACGCGGACGGGACGCAGACGCCGCTGCCGAAGCCTTCGATCGACACGGGCGGCGGGCTCGAGCGGTGGGCGGCGGTGCTCCAGGGCAAGCGCTCGACCTGGGAGAGCGATTCGTTCACGCCGCTCATCGAGCGCGCGGCGGAGCTCGCGAACGTGGTGCCCGGCGCGAGCGACGAGACGGACGTGTCACTGCGGGTCGCCGCGGACCACGCGCGCGCGCTCACGTTCCTGATCGGCGACGGCGTGCTGCCGAGCAACGCCGGGCGCGGCTACGTGCTGCGCCGGATCCTGCGGCGCGGCTCGCGCCACGGCAAGCTCCTCGGACAGGACACGCCCTTCCTGCACGGCGTGGCGGACAAGGTCATCGACGAGATGAGCGAGGCCTATCCCGAGCTCGTCGACCGCCGCGCGTACATCACCGACCGCATCGAACGCGAGGAGGAGCGCTTCCTCGAGACCCTGTCGAAGGGCATGGATCTCCTCGACGGCGAGATCGAAGAGCTGAAGGGGAAGGGCGAGACGACCCTTCCCGGGGACACCGTCTTCCGCCTCTACGACACCTTCGGCTTCCCGGTCGACCTGACCGCGGACATCCTCGTCGGCCACGGCATGACCCTCGACCAGGGCGGCTTCGACTCCGCGATGGACGCGCAGAAGACCCGGGCGCGCGCCGCCTGGAAGGGAAGCGGCGACACCGCGGTCCAGGAGGTCTACGGCCGGATCGCCGCCGACGTCGAGACGACCTTCCGCGGCTACGAGGCGCTCGAGCTCGAGGCGCCGATCACCGCGATGCTGAAGGGTGGCGAAGCCATCACGACCGCCTCCGCCGGCGACGAGGTCGAGCTCGTCTTCGAGGAGACGCCCTTCTACGCGGAGAGCGGCGGGCAGGTCGGCGACCGGGGCCGCATCTCGACGGATTCCGGCGTGGTCGTCGTGCGCGACGTGCAGAAGCCGGTCGCGGGACTCTTCGTCCACCTGGGCGTCGTCGAGTCCGGCGAGATCGCCGTCGACCAGGAGGCGCGGCTCGAGGTCGACGCGGCGCTCCGTCAGGCGACGGTCCGGAACCATACGGGGACGCATCTGCTCCACGCGGCGCTGCGGGAGACCCTCGGCGAGCAGGCGATGCAGAAGGGCTCCCTCGTTGGTCCCGAGCGGCTCCGCTTCGACTTCACCCACGACGCGCCGCTCACCCGGGAAGAGCTCGAGACGATCGAGGATCGCGTCAACGAGATGATCGAGTCGAATCAGGGCGGGCAGACCCGCGAGATGGACTACCCGTCGGCGATCAAGGCGGGGGCGATCGCGATCTTCGACGAGAAGTACGGCGACGAAGTCCGGGTCGTCTCCTTCGGCGACTGCTCGACGGAGCTCTGCGGCGGGACCCACGCGAAGGCCACCGGTGACATCGGTCTGCTCAAGATCGTGTCCGAAACCGGCATCGCCGCCGGCGTCCGGCGCATCGAAGCCCTCACCGGCCTCGGCGCGATCCGCCACATCCGCGAGCAGGAACGCCTCGCGACCGACGCGGCGGAGACGCTCAAGGTGCCGCTGGCCGAGCTGCCGGGGCGCGTCGGCAAGCTCGTCGAGGAACGCAAGGAAGCCCAGAAGCAGATCGACGAGCTGCGGTCGAAGCGGTCCAGTGGCGGTGGCGCCGACGATCTCTTCGCGAAGGCGCGCGCGCTCTCCGCCCACGACGGCGCGAAGGCGATCAGCGGCGTCGTCGAGGACGTCGACGCGAAGGCGATGCGCACGATGGTCGACGACTACAAGAATCGCCTCGGCACCGGCGTCGTCTGCCTCGCCGCGGCGGCGGACGAGAAGGCGCTGATCGCGATCGGCGTGACGAAGGACCTGACCGACACGTGGAAGGCCGGCGACCTGATCCGCGAGGTCGCGGCGGTGGTCGGCGGCGGAGGCGGCGGCCGACCGGACTTCGCCCAGGCCGGCGGCAAGGATCCGAGCCGGGTCGCGGAGGCCATCGCGCGCTTCGACGAGCTGGTCGGCGGATGAGCGCGGCGTCGCCGTCCCCGGGCGCCGCTGCGCAGGCGTCCCCCGCCGCGCTGCAGCCCTCGCTCGAGGCGCTCTTCCGGCCCGTGCGCCGGCGTACGCGGGTCGTTCGCGTGGGCGACGTCGAGATCGGCGGGGACCATCCGATCGTCGTCCAGTCGATGACCAACACCGATACGATGGACACGGCGGCGACCGTCGCGCAGACGATCCGGCTCGCGGAGGCGGGCTGCGAGATCGTGCGGGTCACGGCGCCTTCGATTCGCGACGCCGAGAACCTGCGCGAGATCCGCAAGGCGCTCCGCGAGGCCCGCGTCGACGTCCCGCTCGTCGCGGACATCCACTTCACGCCGAACGCGGCGATGATCGCCGCCGAGATCGTCGAGAAGGTCCGGGTCAACCCGGGCAACTACGCCGACAAGAAGAAGTTCGAGGTTCGCGAGTACGACGATGCGGAGTACCAGGCGGAGATCGAGCGCGTCCACGAACGGTTTCGCCCGCTCGTGAAGCGCTGCAAGGCGAACGGCGTCGCCATGCGGATCGGGACGAACCACGGCTCCCTGTCCGACCGGATCATGAACCGCTTCGGGGACACCGCCCTGGGCATGGTCGAGAGCGCCCTCGAGTTCCTCGACGTCTGCGAGGACGAACGCTTCCACGACGTCGTCTTCTCGATGAAGGCCTCGAACACGCAGGTCGCGATCCAGGCCTATCGACTCCTCGCCGCCCGCCTCGAGGCGCGGGCGCCGGGCGAGCCGTCCTATCCCTTCCACGTCGGCGTGACCGAGGCGGGGGACGCGGAAGACGGGCGGATCAAGAGCGCGATCGGCATCGGGTCGCTCCTCGAGGACGGCCTCGGCGACACGATCCGGGTCTCGCTCACCGAGGACCCCGTGCGCGAGGTGCCCGTCGCGCGGGGGATCGCCGAGCGCGCGTCGCGCGTCGCGCGGGCGCGCTCGGAGCGCGCGGGCACGATCGACGTGCGCAGCCGGCCGACACCGGACTATTTCGGCCACGCGAAGCGCGAGACCGTTGCGGCTTCCTGGGCCGGCCTCGAGGTCGGCGGCGAGGCGCCGGTCCGCGTCGAGCTCGAGGTGCCGGACGCGGGCAGCGATCCGAAGGGCGCCGCGGCGCGCCTCGCGGTGGATCTCGCGGCGCTCGAGGACGTCTCCTGTGAGTCGCTGCTGCTCGGCGCCGGCGAGGCCGACGCGTTGGCGCTCTTCCGGCGTGAGCTCGAGAGCCTCGGCGTCGCGCTGCCGTGTTCGGCGCGCGTCTCCTCGGCGGCGGCGGTCGCGGCCCTCGCCGACGGTGGGATCGGTCGCGTCGTCGCGACGATCGACGGGGCCGTCGGGTCGGCGTCGCTCCGGGCGATCGCCGAGGCGGCGAGCGGGGCGCGTCTCCCGCTCGAGTGGGAGCTCGATGCGCCGGACCATGCGATCCCCGCGCTCGTCGCGCGCGCGCTCGACGCGGCGGAGGCGGACCCGGCCGCGATGAGTCTCGCGCCCTCGGCTTCGTTGCACGACGTGCGCGTGCAGGTCTCGAGCCTCGCCGATCACGGCCGGGGCGGGCTGCCCGTCGTGCTCCGCCAGGCGATCGAAGCGCCGGCGGTCGCCGGGCTCGCGGGCGCGGGGGTTCCCGAGGCGTCGCTCCTCGATGCTTCGGTGCGACTCGGCGGGCTGCTCTGCGACGGGATCGGTGATCTCGTCTCCTTGCGTTCCGCGGCCGGCGCGGCTTCGACGGTCGACCTCGCCTATCGCGTGCTCCAGGGCGCGCGCCAGCGGACGACGCGAACGGAGTACATCTCGTGCCCCTCGTGCGGTCGCACCCTCTTCGACCTCGAAGAGACCACCGCCCGCATCAAGGCGCGGACGGATCACCTCCCGGGCGTGAAGATCGCCGTGATGGGCTGCATCGTGAACGGTCCGGGCGAGATGGCCGACGCGGATTTCGGCTACGTCGGCTCCGGTGTCGGCCAGGTCACCCTCTACGTCGGCAAGGAAGTCGTGGCGCGCGCGGTCCCCGAGGCGGAGGCGACGGATCGCCTCGTCGAGCTGATCCGCGAGCACGGCGCCTGGGTCGACCCGACCTAGCGAGCGGGGCCGGGGCGCGCGGAGCGCAGGCTCACGCCGCCGTCGATCCGGGGCCGGGACGGCTTCGCCTAACGCTCGTCGCTGAACCAGCTCCCGGGTGACGCCACGTTCGGCAGCTCGGCCTCGATGCCCTCGAGATGGGTCGAGCGCCATTCCTCGACGAGGGCCACGCTCCGGGCGCCGTCGGTGGTCGGGTGGTCGGGGCCGACGAGCCAGACGGCGATCATGACGAGCACCGCGGCGATCAGGGTGCCTTCGGCGACGCCGAGGGCACCGCCGCCGACGCGATCCGCCCAGCCGAGACCGGCGAAATGGACGCCCCGCTTCACGAGCCGAGCGACCACGCCGCAGAGAAGGATCGTCCCGACCACCAGGAGGACGCCGGCGATCCAGGTCGCGGTCTTCCCGACGAGCTCCCCGCCCGTCCATTCGGTCAGCTGGAGCGAGAACGGGTCGAGGAAGAGGCGCGTCACGATCGTACAGAGGCCGATCGCCGCCAGGGAGAGCCCCTCGCGCACGAGTCCGATCCAGATTCCCCGAACCAGGGCGACGAAGACGACGGTCCCCGCGAGCATGTCGATGAGCGGCAGTTCGTTCATGGCGTTCGCTGGCTCTCGTTCGGCGGGTTCGTCACGCGTCGCGCCGGCGGGTGAGGTCGGTCGTCTTCCAGCCGGCGACCGGCGCCTCGGGCGGCGGCTCCGCCGCCTCGATGGCCTCGAAGGCGAGCTCGACGTCGCCCTCGTTCGGCGTCTTCGGAGCGTCGGGCGGAGTTGTCGGTGTCGTGGTCGGCGTGGCCGGCGCCGCGGGGGCGTCCGTCGCGTCGGGCGTCGCGCCCCGCCCGCGGCCCCGGACGAGCCGGAGGTACATGCGTGCCTCGTCGCGACTGGGATCCTTCTCGAGCACCGCGTTCCATTCCGCGATCGCGTCCGTCGTCCGGCCCATCGTGTACCAGGTCAGACCGAGCTGGATCTGACTGTCGAGGAGTCCGGCGTGGGCCGCCAGGATCCGCTGGAACTCGGTCGCCGACTGCGCGGGCAGTCCCGCCTCCCGGAGCGTGACGGCCAGCCGGTGGCGGATGTCGTGGAAGGTCGGACAGCGCTCGAGGGCGCCGCGGTACTGCTCGATCGCCGCGCGTCGATCCCCCGCTTCGACCAGCGCGTCGGCGAGGGCCGCCTGCTGGTTGGCGAGCTTGCCCCGGGTCGTCGGATCGAGGCCTCCGGCGGTCGGTCGAGAGAGCTGGCTGGCGCGTTCTGCGTAGCCCTGAGAGCGTTCGTATTCGCCGCGCCGCTCGTGGAGGCTCGCGAGGGCGAGCAGCGCCTCCACGTAGGACGGGTTCAATCGGATGGCTTCGCGCAGACGCTCGAGCGCGCCCGTGAGGTCACCGCTCCGCTCGCAGAGCATGCCGAGCATGTAGTGGACGTCGGCGTAGCGCGCGCCATGGGCGACCAGCCGGTCGAGCTGCGCGCGCGCGGCCTCGTCGTCCCCGCGCTCGAAGGCGCGCCGGCCGAGCATCAGGATCTCCCGGTCGCTCGCCAGGGCGCCGAGATGCACCCGCCGTGCCGTCGACCGCACCGCCGCGTCGTCACCCGCAGCCGCATCCGCGCCCGCGTCCGTCGCGCCGGCGCTGTCGGTCGTGCGCGACGACGAGCGCTCCCCGAGTGGCGCCTGCGGCAGAGACTGATCCATCGCGACCCCCCCGGATACGCTGCGAACAACCAACGACGCGCGAAGGATGACACCTCCCTCCGCCCAAGTCGATAGCCGCCACGCCCCACCGAGGACGCCGCGCGCCCGGAGCGCAATACGCGTCGCGAAGCGCGCAGCGCCGACCGGAGCCCTCAGCGCAAGACGCGTCCACGAAAGGACGCGTCGAGAGGCGCGCAGCGCCGAATCATCAATCGGCGCGTGCGATCCGAGCCCGCGCGCGGCGGGCGGACGGCGTGTCCGAGTAGTTCTCGACCACGACGTGGTAGAGCCGAAGCGCCTCGTCTTCGCGCCGCATGTTCTCGAGGCAGACGCCCAGGCGGTAGAGCGCCTTCGCGTCCATGCCGAGCCCCGGGTATTCGTCGAGGACCCGGCGGTAGCGCGCCGCCGCCGACTGCCAG
>JAUIMK010000366.1 GCA_030432735.1 bacterium | reverse complement strand
CTCCGCGCCCTCATGCCGGGACGGTCGGCCGGCAACGACACGAAAAACACTTTGACAACCGAATTCTTCGGCCGCTTTCGCACACCACTTGAGCACGCGCGGACGGCCGGAGAGCTAGACTCCCCACCTCGATGAAGGGTTTTCCCCACCGAACCGACCCGGCCGGGTCGAGGATCCGATGACGTCCACACCCCGCAGCCTGCTGGATCACCGCCTGATCATCGTGACGGGCAAGGGCGGCGTCGGAAAGACGACCGTGGCCTGCCTGCTCGCCGAGGCCGCGCGCTGCCAGGGTCAGCGGGTGCTGCTCGCGGAGACGGCCCCGATCGAAGCGGTGGCCGCCCACTTCGAGACCGACCCGGCGCCCATAGGCTACGAGGGGCGGGAGCTGCGCCCCGGACTCCACGCGATCCGCATCGATCCCCACGAGGCGCTCGCCCACTACGTGCGGCTGCAGACCGGCCTCGGCCTGGTCACGGACCGGATCCTCGGGAGCGAGACCTTCCGCCAGCTCCTCGAGGCCGCTCCGGGATGGCGCGAGCTGATCCTGCTCGGGAAGCTGTGGCACGTCGAGCAGAGCGAGGAGAAGGGGCGACCGCTCTACGACCTGATCGTGGTGGATGCACCGGCGACCGGTCACGGCCTGACCTTCCTCGACGTCCCGAGAGTCGCTCATCAGGCCGTGCGCGCCGGCCCGCTCTCGCGCCATTCCGGATGGGTCGAAGCGCTCATCCACGATCGCGAGCGCACGCTGCTGCTGCCGGTCACGCTGCCCGAAGAGCTGCCGGTCCGGGAGACCCTCGAGCTCGTCACGCGCGCCCGGGAGGACATCGACATCGGCGTCGATCGCATCGTGGTGAACCGCTGCCCGCCCCGCCCAACGGCCGCCCTGCGCGAAGTGCTCGCCGACCCCGCCACGACCTTCGAGGCGTGGCCCCCGCCCGCTGCCCTCGCACCGCTCGTCGAGCACGCCGCGTCCCGGGCCGCCCTCGCGGCGCAGGAGCGGGCCCATGTCTCGCAGGCGTGCGCGCTGCCCGTCGTCGACGTGCCGATCCTGCCCGCCGGTGCGGAGGGGGGGAGCGGCTGGAGCGAGCGGGCGGACGTGATCCTGGCGACCCCGACCTGGCCGGACCGGGACGAGGCGGGAGCGAGCGCCGCATGAGCCCCGAGACCCCGATGCATGGCCTCGACGAAGCGATCCGGAACGCGCGCGTGTTGATCTGTGCGGGCACCGGTGGCGTGGGCAAGACGACCGTCTCGGCCGCCCTCGCCCTGCGCGCCGCCCGTGCGGGGCGCCGCACCCTCGTGCTCACGATCGACCCCGCCCGTCGGCTCGCCGACGCCATGGGCCTCGAAGGCATCGGCTCGGAGGCGGCCCCCGTAGCACTCGGCGGCGACGCGGAAGACCTCCCGCTCGAAGCGCTGATGCTCGACCCGAAGCCCACCTTCGACGGACTCGTCGAGCGGCTCGCACCGGATGCGGCGTCCCGCGCCCGCGTGCTCGACAACAAGATCTACCGCCACCTCTCCGAGGCGCTGGCCGGCAGCGCCGAGTACGCCGCCCTCGAGCAGGTCCGCGCCGCCGTCGAGTCCGAACGCTACGACCTGGTCGTCGTCGACACGCCGCCGGCGAGCCACGCCCTCGACTTCCTCTCGGCCCCGCGCCGACTGCGCGATTTCCTGGAAGGCCGCTTCGTGAAGACGCTGCTCCGCCCCGCGATGTCCGCGAGCCGATTCGGCTTCCGCGTCTTCGGCAAGTCCCTGCAGCGCATGATGGGCCTGATCGAGCGCATCGCCGGCGTCGGGTTCCTCGACGACCTGACCGAGTTCCTCTCCGCCGTCTCCGGACTGACCGAGGGCTTCCAGGCGGGGACCGCCCGGGTCGAGGAGATCCTGCTGGGCGAGGACACCCGCTTCGTGCTCGTCGGCGGGGCGCGCTCCGGCACCGAGCCCGGCACCCTCGAGTTCCTCGAAGCCCTCGACGCGGAAGGCGCACGCCTCGCCGCCGTCGTGCTCAATCGAATCGCCCCCTGGCCGGAAGGGCTCGACCCCGACGCCGTCGAGCACGCCGACGTCACGGCCGACCTCGAGCGGCTCGCCCATGCGCTCGCGAAGGCCGGTGCCGACGCGCCGGCGGAGGACGCCGCGATCCTCGAATCGATCGTGTCCGAGGCCGCGCACGCACGCCGGGACCTGCTCGAGACGCGCCGACAGCTGGCGCTCCGCGTGGAGGGACGCGAGGTCGACTTCCACGAGATCGCGGAGCGGTCGAGCGAGATCGACGGGCTCGAGGGGCTGATCCGGATCGGCGACGAGCTCGTCGGAGCGGCGGCTTGAGCGACGACGTCGACCAGGCGATCGCGCGCGCCCGGGTCCACGTCGGCAACGCAGCCCGCGAGTCCGTCGCCGCGATCGCCGCGATCCTCGAAGCCGGGGGACGGGCGAGCGGCCTCGACCCCGAACAGACCGAACGACTCGCGGCGGAGGTGGCGCGGCGCTTCGAGGCGCAGGTCGGACGCCTTCGCGAGGGCGCGCTCTTCCCGTCGAGCCTGGCCGGGCCGCTGGAAGAAGCGATGGCCCGGGAGATCGAGCGCTGGGAGAAGCGATCACAGCGGGACCCCGATGCGCGAGCGGTGCTCCGTGCCTTCCTCGGCCTCCGGGAGCTGCTCTTCGAGCTCGGCGTCGCGCGCGACCGGTCGCCGCGCTCTTCGGAGCACACCCCCCCGCCCTCGGATCCCGCCTCCCGGCGCCCGCGCGTCCAGCGCTTCGACGTCGAGGACTGATTCCGCCGTGGCGTCGGCGCTGCGCGCGCGGCGCCGGATCGACGGGATGGCGCGCTAGACTCGCGTGATGGCGATCCTCATCAAGCGGTATGCCAACCGCAAGCTCTACAACACCGAGACCAGCCGCTACATCACGTTGAAGGGGATCGCGAAGCTCCTCGACGAGGGCGAGGAAGTCCGCGTGATCGACAAGGAGACCGGTGAGGACATCACCCAGGTCGCCCTGTCCCAGATCCTCGTCGGCAATCAGCGTGCGAAGGAGGATCCCTCGGACACGCTGCTGACGCAGATCCTCTCCCGCGGCGGCGACGCGCTCTACGGTGCGATCAAGAAGAGCGTGGACGACGCGACCGATGGGCTCGGCGAGTTCCAGGACCGCTTCAAGGAGTTCGTCGAGTCGTCCCCCGGCATCAGCAAGGGCGGACGCGGCTTCGGCTGGGACGCGGGCGAGGGACACGAACGGCGCTCTCCCTTCGCGAGGACTTCGGAGTCGGGCGAGCCCGAGTCGGCGGACGCGGAGGGCGGCTCCCGTGAAGGGGGGCGGTGGCCTCGCGTGGGCGGCCTGCCGGACCTCCGCGACTCGATCCAGTCGGCGATCTCGAGCGCCGTCGAGCGAAGCGACCTGCGCAACCTCGCGGACATTCCCCGCAAGAGCGACCTCGACGCGCTCAACGCGAACCTGACCCGCGTGGCGGATGCGATCGAACGTCTCGAGGCAGCGCTCCGCGAACGCGACTGACGTCGCCGCGCTGCGATTCCCGCCTGCTCACCGAGAACGCACCGGCCGCCGCGCCGGCCGAGGTTCCCATGTCCGACGCGTCCCCCGATCGATCCTCCGAGACGCCGCGAGTCGAGGTCGTCGAGGATGCACGCTACCAGCGTCACGCCGGCCCGGACGGCCACCCCGAACGCCCGGAGCGCCTCGTCGCCCTCGGCGAGTCCCTCGACCCCTTTCGTGATCGTCTGAGCCTCGTCACACCACGTCCGGCCGACCCCGAGGAGATCGGCCTCGCCCACGAGACGCGCATGCTCGATGCCCTCGCGATGACGCGTGAGATGCCGGCCGGACGGATCGACGCCGACACCTACTTCAACCCCTCGAGCTTCGACGTCGCGCTGCTCGCGGCAGGCGGTACGATCGACCTCGCGAGGCGCGTGTTAGGCGGGGACGTCGCGCGGGGGCTCGCGGCGGTGCGTCCGCCGGGCCATCACGCGGAAGCCTCCCGCTCGATGGGCTTCTGTCTCTTCAACAACGTGGCGGTCGCCGTCCGCGCGCTCCAGGCGGAGCACCCGGACCTGCGCCTCTTCGTCTTCGATTGGGACGTCCACCACGGAAACGGCACGCAGCACATCTTCGAAGACGATCCGAACGTGCTCTACGCGTCGACCCACCAGTTCCCCTTCTATCCGGGAACGGGTGATTTTGCGGAAGCGGGCTCCGGCGCCGGCCTGGGCCGCACGCTGAACATCCCGATGCCGGCGGGCTGCGGCGACGCGGAATATCTCGGCGTCGTC
>JAUIMK010000365.1 GCA_030432735.1 bacterium | reverse complement strand
GACCTTGTAGATCGTGCGCTGCCGCTGGTGGATCGACTTGATCAGCCACATCGCGGAGCGGACCTTGTCGTGGACGTAGCTCTTGGTGTCCTTCTCGGCGAGCTCCGCAGACGGAGCCGACTCGGCGCCCTTCGATCCGCCCGCCGAGAGCACCTCGCGATACATCGAGTTGATCTTGAGCTTCGGCAGCCCGTCCTCGTTCAACAGCACGTGGAAGTCGTCGCCGATCTTGTAGACGTAGATGTCGGGCGTGATGTAGACCGGATCTTCGCCACCGAACCCGCGTCCGGGCCGTGGCTCGAGGCCGCCGATCACCCGCGCCGCGTCGGCCACCTCCTGAAGCGTCGCGCCCGTCACCCGGGACAATCCCCGGAAGTCGCGCTTCTGGAGCAGGTCGATGTGCTCGTCGACGAGCTGCCGCGCGAGCGCGTCGTCGATCTTCAACGTGTCGATCTGGATCAGCAGACACTCGCGCAGGTCCCGCGCCGCGACGCCGGTCGGATCGAGCTGCTGGATCGCGGCGAGCACGCGCTCGATGTCCGGCTCCTGGGCGCCGGACTGGCGGGCCAGCTCCTCGATCGAGGAGCAGAGGAAGCCGCGTTCGTCGATGTTGCCGATGATCCAACGCGCGATCTCGAGCTCCGACGCGTCGAGGTCGGTCACCTGGAGCTGCCACTCGAGGTGCTCCGCGAGGCTCGGGCGCCGCGTGTACGTCGCTTCGAGCGAGGGCCGGTCGTCCTCACCAGCGATGCCGCCATGGTCGAGGCCGGTCATCGGGTGGCTCTCGAGATACTGCTCCCACTCGACGTCGGCGATCTTCTCGGCGTCGGTCGGGCCGGGCTCTTCCGTCGCCCCCTCGGTCCCGGCGCCGTCCGCCGACGCGAGGTCCGCCGCGATCTCGAGCTCGGGCGCTGCCTCGCCCGCGTCCGCCGACTCGCCGCCGTCGGCCCCGTCCGCGAAGTCGTCCGGCGTCGCGTCCTCACGCTCGGCCTGGGTCTCTTCCTCGCCGTCCGATTCCTCGAGGACCGGATTCTCCTGCAGCTCCTGCTGCACGAGATTCACGAGCTCGAGCTGGTTCAGCTGAAGCAGCTTGATCGCCTGCTGCAGCTGAGGCGTCATGACCAGCTGCTGCGAGAGCTTGAGTTGCTGTTTCAGTTCGATGGCCATGGCCGGCGCGCGTTCCTCATCGCGTGCGGCGGTGACTGCCATGCACGCTTCGTTCCAAGTGTACTTCGCGTCCTCTTCGACGGTGTTCTTGAGGCCAAGAATCCCCCAGATTCGACCTCGGGACGAATCACCGGTGACTTGCCGGCCGTTCGCCCGCGGGGCCGAAGCCTCACCCGGTCGGGCTCGCCCGCCGGGTCGCTCCCGCCCCGTCCCCTCTTCGCGAGGTTCCATCCCCGCGAGCCGGCCCGTGCCGGCATCCGCGTCAGTTCAGGCTGAAGTTCTTGCCCAGGTAGACCTCGCGGACTTCGGGGTCCTCGGCGATCTCGGCGGGTGTACCGAGTCGCAGGATCGTTCCGTCCTTGATGATGTAGGCGCGGTCGCAGATCGAGAGCGTCTCCCGGACGTTGTGGTCCGTGATGATCACGCCGATTCCGCGGGCCTTGAGCTGCTCGATGATCTTCTGGATGTCGATCACCGCGATCGGGTCGACCCCCGCGAAGGGCTCGTCGAGCATCATGAACTGGGGATCGAGCACGAGCGCTCGCGTGATCTCGACGCGCCGGCGCTCGCCGCCCGAGAGGTCGGCGCCCTTGCGGCTGGCCTTCTCGGTCAGCCCGAGCTCCGCGAGCATCTCGGCGAGCCGCTCCTTCCGGCGCGCGCGATTCGGCTCGACGGTTTCGAGAATCGCCCCGACGTTGTCCGCGACGGTCAGCTTGCGGAAGATCGAGGCCTCCTGCGGCAGGTAGGTGATCCCCATCCGGGCGCGTCGGTACATCGGCAGCTCCGTGATGTCCTCGTCGCCGAGGAAGACCTGCCCTTCGCTCGGGCGCACGCTGCCCGCCATCATGTTGAACGTCGTCGTCTTGCCGGCCCCGTTCGGCCCGAGCAGCCCGACGACCTCGGAGCTCCGCACCTCGAGGTCGATCCCGCGAACGGCCACCTTCTCGCCATAGCGCTTGACGAGCCCCGTCGCCGAGAGGACGGCTTCGCTCACGAGCGGCCCTCCATGCCCCGACAGCCGGGGCCCGCTTCGGTCTCGGGTCGGATCACGATCGAGGCCGCGCCCTCGACCCGCGCGCGGTCGTCGTCGAGCCAGAAATGAATCGAGTCTCCGCGCACGATGTCGCAGCCCTGGACGAGCTCGGCATGTCCCGAGCAGGTCAGGCGCTGATCCTTCCGCAGGTAGACCGCGCGGTCGCACTTCGCGTGACGCCCACCCTGGTCGACCAGGACGTCGCCGAGGGCCACCAGCTTCTCGGGCTCCGACTCGCCGCGCCGATAGATCGCCTCGAGGCGCTCGCTGCGCAGCGTGACGTTCGCCTGCTTCACGTGGACGTTGCGCTGGAAGAGCAGCTCGCGACCGTGATCCCGGCTCACGATCTCCGCCTCGTCCGCCTTGATCTCGATCGGCGCATCGCCGTCGAAGCCCTCCAGATCGAAGGCCGCATCGAGCCCGCGCCCGGCTCCTTCTCCGGTCTCCGCCCCCGGACCCGCGGCGGCGACGGGCGCCGCGATGGGCTCGTCCGGCGGCGCGTAGCCCAGGCCGGCGAGGATCTCCTCGGCGAGCGCGTCGAGGACGGGGCCGCGACGCGCGAGGCCAGGCAGATCGAGGGCGTGCCGCGAGCGCTCGGCGCCGGAATGCCCGGATCGCACGACGACCACCAGCCGGGCCGGACGCGCGTCGGTCGCGGCCCAGACCTGCCCGAGGACCAGCGCATCGACCGCTGCCGCGTAGGCCCAGTCGCGAACGTCCGACGCGGACGGATCGATCCCGGGATCCGCGACGAAGCTGCCCGGTCGCAGCACCCGATCGAGGTCGCGCTCCGCGATCGCGTTCGCGAGCGTGCCCGACACGGTGACGCCGTCCGCGCCGCGAGCGGGGTCGCCGACGAAGGCGGCGACGCCGAGGCTCGGTGCGGCGTTCGCGATGCCGGGGAGCATCAGGAACGCGACGGTGAGCATCGCGGCGGCGGGATGAATCGGGCGGATTCGGCTCATGGATCCTGTACGACCGTCGCGCCGCCCAGCAGACGGAACCGCGACTCGTTCACGAAATAGCGGAAGCCGCCACCCCGATAGCGACCGCCCTCGTCGACGATGAGGACGGGGTCGTCGGTGTAGAGCACCCCCTCGGCCTCATCATAGGCCACCCAGAGCGCTTCGAACTGCCGATCCCCCTCGATCGTCCCGACGACGTGCCCCTCGGCGATGAACGCCTGCGTCGCGAGATTGAGCAGCCCCTCGTCGCACCGCATCCGAAAGCCGACCCGGTCGTCTCCGGGGGTGACCTCGACGTCCACCACGTCGAGATCCGCCACCTCGCGTTCGGGGTAGAAGTCCGCGCGCTCCGCCCGGAGGAGGATCTCGTTGGCACCGCCCTCGCTCGCGACGAAGGTCATGCCGCGCACGTCGAGGCGCTGGCCCGGATCGCCCTCCAGCCAGCCCGGGTCGGGCACCTCGGCGGACGCCGCGATCGCCCCCGCGAAGAGCGAGACGAGGATCGCACCGGCGGCGCACCGCCGACCGTCGCGGAAAAGGACGGTCCTGGATCCGTCCCGCCTCTGCCGCGCCCACTGCCGCAAGAGCGCGGCCCTCCGTCCCCTGGATGCGTCGCCTCCCGGCGACCGGTGGGGCGTTAGTCCTCGTGGCCGAAGACGGTCTTCATCGGCTCCTGGGACGCGATCCAGTGGGCCGGCCGCAGGATCAGATATTCGATGGCGACACCGAACGGATGGAGCACGTAGGCGACGATGCGCAGGGGGTGCCCCGCCGAGTCCGAGTCGTAGTCGTCCGCCAGCGTCGGCGACGCAGAGGCCAGCGTGAGGGCGCAGAGCGCGGCGATCAGGAGGCCGAGGAGACCGCCCCGCCGGCGCGAGCCCACGGCCCGCCGGCTGCTCCGTCCCGCGTCGATTGCCTGCATCGTGAATCCCCCTCGCCCTCGTCCGGATGGGCTCGTGCGCAGCCTTGCTGCAAGTCCTGCCCGAACTCCGACACCGCCCGAGCGGCACGGGTCCGAGATCTCCGGATCGGGACGCGAAGCGCGCATCTTAACGACTCCGCGCGGCGGCTGCCCGAGGGGCGCATCCCCTCACGAGGCGCCCCTGCTCCGCCCGATCGGCTGATCCAACGTAAATAACTTTCAGGAAAGG
>JAUIMK010000034.1 GCA_030432735.1 bacterium | reverse complement strand
GAGAGCCTGGACGAGATGGCGGGCGTCGCCGGCGACATCGACGTCGAAGCGGCGATCCTGATTCCGGAGGGCGCCGCCGCCCCGGGCACCCGCGCGACCCTGACGCTCCTCGCCGCCGGCAGCATCAACGTCGACGCGGACATCCTCGTCGGCGACGGAGACGACACCGTCACCCCGGACATGTCCCTCGGCCTGGTCCTCACCGCGAACGACCAGGATCAGCGCGATCCGAACGAAGACTTCGCCGAGGACCAGATCCGCGGCGACGTGAACATCGACGCCGACATCCGCACCGGCGGCGGAAGATTCGTCGCCAGCGGCGTGAACGTCGTCCAGACCGCCGGGCACACCCTCGAGACCGACGGCGACTCGGTGTTCATCCAGTCGGGCTCGATCGACCGCTTCGGCAGCCTCGGCGAGTTCGAGGCCTCCGCCGACCCGGCCACCCCGGATCCGGCGACCCTGGGCATCTCGACCGGCATCGATCTGGCCGGAACGATCGACACCGGTCGCCCGGACGACGACGGCGTCAGCGGGGGCTCGATCACCCTCGAGGCGGGGAGCGTGAACGTCCGCCGCAACCTGAACCCCGTCGAGCTCTACGTCGAAGCGGGGGAGCTCGACGTCTCGGGAACGCTTCGCTCGGGCGGCGGCGCGGTCTCCCTGCGCGCCGGCTTCGAGGGAACGACGAGCGTCGGCAACGCGCGCTTCACGAACGCGACGATCGAATCCGGCGGCGGCGCGGTCTCGGTCGAGGCGAACCGGCTGGACCCGGAGGACTCGCAGCTCCAGTCGGTGGACGTCGTCTACGGCGCGTCGACCGACGCCGAGGGCGGCGTGATCGAGTTCACCGGCGCCGACGGCATCCGGACCGAAGGCGGCCTCCTCACCATCGGCCACTCGCGCACCCGCAGCGTCGAGCTCGAAGGC
Organism: bacterium; assembly: GCA_030432735.1. Taxonomy (GTDB): domain Bacteria; phylum Myxococcota_A; class UBA9160; order UBA9160; family UBA4427; genus UBA4427. The sequence continues at coordinate 23,576 of JAUIMK010000034.1, read as the reverse complement.
GTCTTCGACACGACGGGGGGCGACGCCGGTGAGGACGGCCTCCTCGCCGTGTTCGCCGGCGACCGGAGCGGCGTCGACTCGACGGACGAACGCTTCGGCGACGGATCGATCACTCTCGGCGGTGCCGCGACGACCTCGCTTTCCTCCGCCGGCATCACGCTCCAGGCCCGGAACGTGGAGACCGCACCCGGGACCGGAAGCGTCGAGGTCCTCGCGAGCGGCGAGAGCCGGCAGTCGATCCTCTTCGAGAACCTGGGCGCCCAGATCGACCCCAACGACGCGGACGACGACTTCGTCACGTCGGGCACGATCCGGATCGAGGCCGAACGCCAGGCGCGCTTCGGCGCCGACACGCGCTTCCGCGCCGAGACCTTCGACCTGACCGTGGCGCGGGACCCGGCCGCCCTGAACACCGACGAACGATCGGCACCCGATCGCGATCTCCGCCTCGTCTTCGACGGGTCCGGCGGAGCCACGAGCGCGAGCGGTGTCCGCATCGAGGCGGACTCGGTCTCGATCGCGACGGCCCCGGTCTTCGCGATTCCCGCCGACGTGAGCGAAGCACCGGACGAGGACACCGAGATCGCGCGCAGCGCCGGGGCGAACTACGCCGGGCTCCAGCTCCGGAACGCGGACGGATCCGCGCGGCCCGAAGCGGTCTCGATCACGCAGGCCGCCGGCTGGCGCGTCGTCGACGCCGCGACCACCGCGGACGACGAGATCTACTTCGGCGGGCGTTCCGGCGGCGTGGGATCGGGCGGCGTGTTCGACACCGCGTCGATCGGCGCCGAAGGCCAGCGCATCGAGCTCACCAGCGAGTCCGGCACGCTCGAGGTCGGCGATGCAGCCGGGCTGAACGACGACCTGGGTCGCGTCCCGGGCGCCGACGACGGCGCGAGCCGGGTCACGCTGAACGGCGGCCTGCTGCTCGATTCGGAGCTGCCCGCGCCCGCCGTCGACTTCACGGGAATCACGAACGCCTTCGACGTCGCGAGCCTCTCGGTCACGTCGCCCCGCGACCTCACGATCGACGCGAGCGTCGCCGGCGCGATCTTCGAAGCCGACGCGCTCCACTTCACCGCGGGCCGCCCGACGGGCCTCGAGGAGCTCGGCTTCGACGTGGCGCAGCTCGGCGGGACCCTCGACGTCCAGGCCGGCCTGACCCTGGCCGCGACCGATTCCCTCTCGCTCCACGCCGGAGCGAGCGGCGTCGGTGATCTCGACTTCGATGCCACCGGCGCCCCGATCCGTCTCGAGTCGAACGAGATCGACCTGCGCGCTGGCGCCGGGCGGGACACCCAGGGCGTCGATGCAGCGAACCGTTCCGAGATCGTCGGTGCCGCGTCCGTCGAATATCGCGACGCGGCGGGTGGTGCCTTCGTCGCCGACGGAACGGAGAAGTCCTTCTCGTTCCGGCAGGACGCTGCCATCGACGGCGCGACCCACCTCCCGACGATCGACGACTTCGGGATCACGGTCGGCAACGGCTTCGGCATCGACGACGAGCGCGTCGACTACGCCCTGCGCTCCGACTTCGGCGCGGTCGACCTGACGACGGGCGGCTTCGATGCCGCGCAGTTCCGCGACGTCGACATCTCGCTCATCGGGCGCGAGGTCGGTGGCCCCGCGATCCGGATCCCCGACGGCTTCGTCTTCGACGGCCGCTCGGTCACCCTCGGCGGCACGACCAGCTTCAGCTACACGACGATCCTCGCCGATGCCTTCGCCCCGGCCGGCACCGCCGCCGCGGCAGACAAGGAGCTCACGCTCCGCGCCGGCTCCGAGGAGCTCGGCAACCTGACCTTCGAGAACGGCGTCGTCGTGCGCGCGCCCCACCTCCGCTTCGTCGCCGGCGACGGCGCCGAGGGCGACCTCGGATCGCGGGTGATCTTCGGCGGCGCGACCTTCGACCTGACCGATGGCGCAGCGGGCGATCGCAGCTTCGTCTTCCACGAGGACGAGACGTTCTTCGCGAGCGATCTCCCGACCGCCGATCGATTCGTCGAGTCCGGCGGAGCGCCCGTCCTCCCCTCGATCCTCGTGATCCGCAACGACGCCGGCCTGATCGAGTGGAGCGCCCCGGACTTCGGCGCGCTGCCCCTCGAGCTCGGCGATGCGCTGAACCCGGGGCGCCTCGTCCTCGAGGCCCAGGAGATCACCCTGGCCGCGACGGGTACGAACGATCTCGTGCTCACCTCGGACAGCGACCCGGTGATCTCGAATCTCCGTCTGCGGTTCCGCAGCGACGACCTCGCGATCGCAGCGACCGGCGGCAGCAGCGTGGCGGACGGCGGGCGGGTCTTCGCGGGCGAGCAGCCCTCGGACGTCACCGGCCCGATCGGCCCCGGGGACGACGACACCTTCGACGACGAGCGGCTGCTGATCGAGGGCTTCCAGATCGACGCCGACGCCACGACCACGAACCTGAGCGCGCTCTCGGAGGTCGAGGACACGCCCGGCACCTACGACCTCGCGACCGGACGCGGCCCGTCCGCGATTACCTTCAACTCCGACGGCGACACGTCCCCCGACGGCTCCGACGATCCAGACGACCCCGCCGCCACGAGCAAGCTCTTCGAGCGCTTCAACGTCGCCGGCCATCTCGGCCGCGGCCCGGTCGACGACGCCTTCGGCAACGCCGACCCGACCGATCTCTTCCTCTTCTCGACCTTCGGCACGATCGCGTTCGCTCCGGAGAACGTCTCGGGCAGCGACCTCGAGGTCGGCAGCGCGTTCCTGCCGATTGCCGAGAACGTGACCTTCGGGAGCGGCGCCTACACCTTCGGCAGCCTCGACGTCGTGAGCGAGAGCGACATCGTCGTCGAAGCCGGAACGGACATCGTCGCCGACTCGATCTCCCTCGAAGCCGGCTTCCTCGCGTTCCAGCCCGCCGAAGCGATCGAAGCCGACAACGTGATGGGCAATCTGATCTTCGAGGGGACGGCCGCGTCCGCGCTCGCCGCGCGGTCGATCACGCTCCGCGCCGGGCCGACCTTCCGCGTGACCAATCCCGACGCCGATCGAGACGGCGAGGACGACCTCCTCGACGACGACGTTCGGGCGATCATCGACCTCCGCGGCCTCGCCTCGATCGACGTCACGCCCGGCAGCGGCGACGCCGAGCTCTCCGTCTCGTCGACGGGCGACCTCGACACGACGGCGCTGCTCGACGCCCTCGACGCGAGCGGAGCCCGCTTCGACCTGATCGAGCTCGCCTCGGTCCAGTCGCAGACCCTCGTCAGCGACGCCGACGGACTCGCCGCCATGGGGGGTGCCCTCGACGTCCTCGCGAACGCCGCCGACACCCTCGTGCTCGGCTCGGACGAGGACGAGGCGACGCTCCGGATCGTCGCGGGCGGTACGACGCGCGCCGATCCCTTCTCGACCGCCGCCGGCTTCGACGGCCCTGTCGAGCTCCGCTCGAACGACATCACGATCGTCGCGGACGGCGCGACGCAGCTTCAGCTCGACGACCCGAACCTGCGGATCGTGAGCCGCGCGCTGCGCGGAGGCCTCGACAGCCTGGACGATCTCGGCCGCGTCGCGAGCGATCCCGAGGCGCTCGACCGCGCGCGCTTCACGCTGATCCAGGACGGCGATTTCGCCACCACCACGCTGCCGCGCCTCGACCGCTACTTCCGACGGGGCTTCCTGCCGGGGACCGCCGACCTCGAGGCGGAACGCCGCGAGGATCTGCGTTTCGTCGAGATCGTCCTCGAGACCACCGGCGCGGACATGACCTTCACCGACGCGCTCCGCAACGGCACGATCGGATCGAACCTGACGCTCCGCGGCGGCGGCGCCGGCGGCACCCTCGACCTCGCCCTCACGGACTTCCGCCCCGGCGTAGCCGACTACGCCTTCGAATCCCTCGCCACCGTATCGAACGCGAACAACCCCGCCCTCGACGTCGTCTCCCTCGAGATGGTCGGCTTCGGCGAGATCGTCGTGCCCGACTTCGCGCCGACGCGCGCCACGGACAACGCCGGCGGAACGGTCGCGGACTCGATCGACTTCGCCGTCGAGACGAGCGGTGACCAGATCTGGGGCGGCAACGTCCTCCTGGGCGGGACCCTCGACGCCGCCGGGCGCGACCTCACCTTCGAAGGCGACGTCTTCCGGGACGTCGGCGCCCTGATCGACGTCGGTCTGGTCGTCCAGACCCGCGGCGAGGTCCGCTTCGAAGACGACCTCGGCGTGGACGGTGACCCCGTCTCCGACGGCGACACGCCGGCGGAACGACTGGGCTTCTTGCAGGTCCTCTTCGACGACGACGCGGACGGGCGGGTCCAGTTCGGCCGCCGGACCGACGACGACGGGGACGGCATCGCCGAGACCCCGGTCGACGACGATCAGCACGTCTTCGTCGACGGCGAGATCGTCTTCGCGAGCCTCGCGCTCGGCGAACCGAGCGACCCCACGGATCCGACGGACACCGATCCCGCCGGCGACTTCCGGGCCGCGATCGCCGGCGCCGTCGGCCTCGACGCGATCGAGAGCGTCCTGACGGGCTTCCGGGGCGAGGGCGTCGGCCGCGTCACCATCCCGGCGCTCGCGACGATCGGCAAGGGCGCCGGCGACCTCACCTTCCGCAGCACCAGCGGCGGCTCGTTCGTGATGGCCTCCGGCGAGCGGCTCGCGGTGGCGGGTGATCTCCGGATCGATCACGCGGGGCAGGCGGTGACGCTCGGGGACGTCGCCGCGGGCGGCGCGAACGGCATCGCGGTCGTCGCGAACGAGATCGGCCTCGTGCGACGCAGCCCTGGCGTGACCTTCGTGCCCGACGGCGCGTCCACGCGGGACGCCGGACCGGCGATCCTCGCGAACACGATCGACTTCGGCGGCGCGACGCCGCGGCAGATCGGCCGCGGCGCGGCGACGCGCTTCGCCTTCCCGGATCCCTTCGACCCGGCGCTGCCCGCGTTCCTCGCGAACTTTTCCGCGTCCGCGATCTCGCCGGACGGGACGGGGCTCGACGCCTCCGATTTCCGCTTCCTCGGCGGCGAGCTCCTCGACCAGGTCGCCGTCCCGATCCCGCTCGGCGCCTCGCGCTCCGAGCTGACCGGCGCGATCCCGCCCCACGAGCAGGCGCGCACGGACAAGCGCTGGCGCCCGGAAGCCCCGCTCCAGAATCCGAAGCGGATGGCGGAGCTCGGCGTGGACGCCCGGGAGACCCCGGCCGAGACTCTCGTCGCGCGCCTCGAAGGCGGAGCGATCCTCGACGACACCGGACGGATCGCGGCGAGCGGAAGAGTCCCCGTCACGGAGAGTCGCCTGGACCCGGCCGACGCCGAAGCGGCGATCGAGCTCTACGAGTCCCTCTTCGGTCCCGACGGCGAGCGGGCACCGCAGGTCCAGGCCGTCCTGCAGGACGCCCTCGATCGCTACCGCACGCAGACGCGCGCGCGGCGCACCGTCGGCTTCGAGCTCCGCCGCTTCGTGAAGAACCGGCCGAGCACGCTGATCGAGGCCTACTCGACCCTCGATCAGCTCGACGCGCTCTTCCGCTACCACCGTCGACTCGGCCTCTCTCGAGGCGAGTTCCGGGTGATCCAGCGGGAGTGGCTCGAGGCGATCCAGCCCGAAGGCATCACCCTCGACGAGCTCTCGGAGGCGATCCACCCGTCGCGCTACGTACGCGGCTCGGACATCCTCGACATCTTCGGACGTTAGGCGGGCACGCGAGCCGACCAGATTCGAGCGCGGGCCGAGCGCGGATCGAGGATCGGTCCGCGGCGCCGGCCGACCCTCCGACTACCGCCTACCAGACCTCGACCTCACCGAGGGACTCGAGCTGCGGGACGATCTCGTCCGCGGGACCGAGCACCACGATCGCCGCGCGCTCCGGATCGAGCCGCTTGCGCGTCACGGCGTGCACCGTGGCGAGGTCGACCGCACGCAGACGACCGCGATAGGTGTCGAGGGAGTCGTCGGGAAGACCGTGGACCTCGAGGTCGACGAGGGACGACAGCACCGACTGGCTCGTCTCGAGGGAGAGACCGAAGCGCCCCACGTTGTAGGACACGAACTTCGCGAGCTCGTCGGCCGTGACCGGTCGAGACGACCGGATCGCCGACATCTCCTCGAGCACGAGGTCCACGACGCGACGGACCTGATCCTTGCGCGTGAAGGTCGAGATCGAGAACGGCCCCGGGACCGTGCGCAGCGAGAAGCCCGAACCGATTCCGTAGGTGAGGCCCTCGTCCGAACGGACCTTCTTCATCAGTCGCGAAGAGAACCCGCTCCCGCCGAGCGCATCGTTCATCAGATCGAGCGGGATCCGCTCGGGCTCCGTTCGCGAGATGCCTTCGTGGGCCAGGATGATCCGAGCCTGGCCGAGCTCGGGCTTGTCGACGACGACGATCCGCCGGGCCTCCGGGGCGCGCTCCGGGGTGGGCGGCGTGTTCGGCGGCGCCGGCCGGTCCTCGAGGGACCCGAAGAGCGCCTCGACCTCCGACACCATGGCGTCGGTGTCGACGTCGCCGACCGCCCAGAAGATCGCGTTCGACGGGACCAGGCGGTCGTTCCAGTAGGCCTTCGCGTCGGCGACGGTGAGCTCCGCGACGGTCTCCTCGGTGCCGGCGCTCGGCAGACCGTAGCGGTGGCCGTCGTAGAGGACGCGGATCGCGTTCCAGCGGATCAGGGTCGCCGGGTCGTCGTGGGCGGCGACGAGTCCGGCGCGATGCTCCGCGACCGCCTTCTCGAACTCCGCTTCGTCGAAGCGCGGGCGGAGGGCGACGTCGCCGAGGATCTCCATCAGGAGTCCGCGGTCCTCCGAGAGCCCCGCGAGCGAAATCCCGGTCGTGTCCCAGCCGGCGTCGACCGAGAGCGACGCACCGGCGTCCTCGACGACCTTCGCCAGCGCGAGCCCGTCGCGATCGCCCGCGCCGCGCTGGAGCACCTCACTCGTGATCGCGGCCACCCCCGCCTTCTCGGGGGCGACGCTGCCCGCGCCCCGGCGCAGCTCGAGGCCGAGCGCGACCCGGGGAAGGCGGCGATCCTCGAGGATCAGGATCGTCATTCCGTTGTCGAGGGTCGCGCGATGGAGCGCACCCGCCTCGACGATCGGCCCCTCGGCGGGCGGCGGCGGTGGCTGCTCCCAGGCGGGCGGCGGCGTGCCGCCGAGGGCGGCGGGAAGGACTGCGCAGCCCGGGAGCGCGAGCGGCGCCGCGAGGAAGATCGAAGCCAGGAGGACGGGCCGGCGGAGGACTCGCTTCATCGGGCACCTCCTTCGTTCGCCGCGACCGCTTCGGCCGAGGGCTCCGTCTCGACCGGGGGCGGCATGACGCGCACCACGTTCCTCCCGGAATCCGAAAGGTATTCGGCCACGACCCGTTGAACGTCCGTAGCATCGACCGCCCGGATCGCCGCGATCCGCTCCGACAGCGGACGCACCCGACCGAAGGCGACGATCTCCCGCCCGAGCCGGCTGGCCATCGAATGATTCGTCGCGAAGCGGTTGATCAGACCGACCTCCATCTGTCGTTTCGCCCGGGCGACCTCTTCCTCGGTCACCCCCTCTTCGGCCACCTTCGCGATCTCGGCCATGAAGGCAGCCTCGAGGGTCTCGAGGTCGATCCCGGGACGCGCGCCCGCCGCCGCGTAGAACATCCCGGCGTCGGTCATCTCCCAGTAGCTACCGTGCGCGTAGAGCGCGATCTCCTGCTCGTAGACCAGCGAGCGATAGAGCCGGCTCGAGCGGCCGCCGGACAGGATCTGGCTGGCCACGTCGAGGGCCTCACCGTCCTCGTGCCCCGTCGGCGGCGTGTGCCAGCCCGCGAAGAGGAGCGGCAGCTGTGCATCGAAGTAGACGTCGGAGCGGCGCTCGCCGCGCTGGGGCACGACCGTCGTCGGATTCCGCGGAATCGAAGGCGCCGTCGGCAGCCGCCCGAAGGCGCGTTCGATGTGCGCAAGGGTCGGCTCCGTCCGGAAGTCGCCGACGATCACGAGCGTGAGGTTGTTCGCCGCATAATACGTGTCGAAGAAGGCCCGGCACGCTTCGACCGTCACCTGCTCGACGTCGCTGCGCCAGCCGATCGTCGGCCAGCGGTAGGGATGCGCCTGCCAGACGAGGGCGGCGAGGGCCTCGAAGCCCCGCCCGTCCGGGGTGTCCTCGGTCCGCAGACGCCGCTCCTCGAGCACGACCTCGCGCTCGCTCTCCAGGGTCTCGTCGTCGATCACGAGGTTCAGGAAGCGCTCCGCCTCCAGGTCGATCACCAGGGGGAGCGACTCCGAGGTCACGTCCTCGTGGTAGACGGTCACGTCGCGGCTCGTGTAGGCGTTGATCCGGCCGCCGCGCTCGTTGATGAGCTGGGCGTGCACCTCTTCGCCGATGTTCTCCGACCCCTTGAACATCATGTGCTCGAAGAGGTGGGCGATCCCGGTATGGAAGGACTCGTCCGCGGAGCCGGCATCGACCCAGAGCTGCACAGCGACCACCGGCGTGCGGTGATCCTCGAGGAGCACGACCCGGAAGCCGTTGCCGAGACGCGTCTCGAACATCGCCTCGGCGGGATCGCGGACGGCCACGCCGGCGGCGAAGCCGGAGGTCGCGAAGAGGCTGCCCACGAGCGCGGCCGCGCACGAGGCGCCGCCGACGACCGAAGGCAGGCAGGATCGCGCGGCCACCCCCAGCCACGCGCGAAGACCCTCGAGAGGGCGTATTCGGTCCGTCATGGGCGGGACCGTATCGACTGCGCCTCAACGTGTCGAGGAAGCGCCCGAGATCGGATCAGTTCCGCAGGAGGGATGGCGGGCCCGAAACCGGCTACCGTGGAGGGCCCCGCCCCGAGCGCTGGGAAGAGGACCCGGACCGATGAGCGCTGGAAACGAAGAGACCGACGATCAGCTGCGCGCGCTGCTCAGCGAGGCGAAGACGATCGCGGTCGTCGGCGTCAAGGACGACCCGAGCGCGGACGCCTACCGGATCCCGCTCTACATGCAGCAGGCGGGCTACCGGATCGTGCCGGTGAACCCGAAGCTCGAGTCGGCCCTCGGCGAGCCCTGCCACGCGGACCTCGCGTCGGTCGACGCCGACGTCGACATCGACATCGACATCGACATCGTGAACCTCTTTCGCGCCTCCGAACACGTGCCGGGCCACGTGGACGAGATCCTGGCCCTCGAGCCGCGGCCGCGAGCGGTCTGGATGCAGCTCGGGATCCACAACGGCGAAGCGGCCCAGCGACTGCGCGAAGCGGGCATCCGCGTGATCCAGGACCGCTGCATCATGGTCGACCACCGGCGGCTGCTCGGCTCGAGCCGCTGAGATGGCGCGCGACGGGGGCGATCGGCTCGTCTACTCGAGCGAGCAGGGACGCATGTGCCCGGAATGCGGCCGGACCGAATCCCGGTGCCGCTGTCGCGGCAAGGGCGCCCGGGCGCGGATCAAGGCCCGCGAGGACGCCGCGGCGGCGCAGAAGAGCGACGGCATCGTCCGCGTCGGCCGCTCGACGAAGGGGCGCAAGGGCAAGACCGTCTCGACCGTCACCGGGGTGCCGGTCGACGCCGACGCGCTCCTTCGCCTCGCCGGCGAGCTGAAGCGCAAGTGCGGGACCGGGGGCGCGCTCAAGGACGGCGTGATCGAGATCCAGGGCGACCACCGCGACACCCTGGTCGCCGAGCTCGAAGCCCGTGGCTTCACGGTCAAGAAGGCGGGGGGCTGACCCGGACGCGGGCCGGCGCGGGGAGGAACGCGCGCCCACCGACGACCGGGAACGTGCGGGGCTTCAGTCGTCCCGCGGACGCGGCGACTCCTTGACCTCGTAGCGATCGACCCGGCGCGCCCACCAGAGCATGCCGAGGAGGTCGACCCAGACCACCGCGAGCCGCGAGACGATCCCGTAGCTCGAGGTGCCATGGCGGCGCGGACGGTGCCGCACCGGCTGCTCCAGGACCCGCGCGCCCTCCAGCTTCAGCATCGAGGGCAGGAAGCGGTGGCCGCCGCGAAAGAGCTTGATCCGCGCGAGCGGCTCGGCGCGCATCACGCGCAGCGAACACCCGATGTCGCTCACGCCGTCGCCGAGCAGGCGACTCCGCACGCGGTTCGCGATCCGCGAAGCGACCCGCGTCGACCAGGGATCCCGGCGATCGACGCGCACGCCGCAGACGCAGTCCGCACCGGGCAGCGCCGCGAGCAGCGCGGGGAGATCCGCCGGATCGTTCTGGCCATCCGCGTCGAGGGTCGCGATCACCTCGCCCCGCGCCGCGCGGAAGCCGGCTTCGAGCGCCGCGGACTGCCCGGCATGCGGCGTGACCCGGAGCAGGCGTATCCGGGGATCTCCGGCCGCCAGCCCTTCGACGAGGGCCGGACCGTCGTCGCGACTGGCATCGTCGACGAAGATCATCTCGAGCGGCCGATCGAGCGGGTCGAGAGCCACGCAGAGCTCCGCGTGGAGATCTTCGAGGGACGGCGCCTCGTCCCGGAACGGCACGACGACCGAGAGCCAGGGCGCTTCGGTCACGCGTCGACGCTCCTCGCAGCGGAAGCGTTCCTCACCCGTCTTCCCGGGCCCGCCATGAAGAGACGCGCCTCATCCATCGTCGCGGGTGAGGGCGAAGTAGCTGCCCAGCTCCTTGCCCTTGCGTGCGGCGGAACCGACGGTCACGTGCTCGGAGACGCGGCGCAATCGATCGACCATGAATCCGTAGACGAAGCGCGATAGCCCCCGCTCGTTCGATCGCACGGCGGGCCAGCTCGCGGGATGCGTTTCCGGGAGCCGGTTGTAGTCGACCAGCACCTCGCGCGTGTTCTCGTCCTCGACCGCGACGAAATACCCGGGCCCGGTCACGAAGGCCATCGTCTGGAAGTTGTAGCCGGCCAGCCGATCGGGCCTCGCGGCATCGCTCCCCGGGAGACGGCAGAAGCGCTTCTCGAAGACCCGGAAGGCCGGGAGCGTGTTGAGCCCGAGATGCCGGACCTCTTCGAGGTCGGCGCGCCCCGGCGGTACGAGGTCCGTCAGCCCGACGGGCGCGTAGCCTTCCACCTTGCGGTAGAGGTCGCGCTGCTCCCGCCGGCCGAGTCGCCGCACCAGCGCAGCGCGCAGCTCCGCCGAGAGTCCGTCGAAGAGCGCGGCGATTCCACCGGGACCGACGGCGGGATCCCCGACCTGACGACGAAAGGCTTCGTGCACTTCGTCGAGGGTGTTCGTATCGGCGATCTCGGCCAAGGGCGCTTCTCCTGCACGGCCGCGGCCGGTGCCGGCGGTCGTTCCGCGGCGAGGGTACCGTCGAACGCGTCTTGGATCCCACCGCCGCTCCCCGCCCGCCCGAAGCGCCGAGCCCTCCGTTCCGGGCGTGCCTCGGCGTCGTCCTCACCGTCGCCGGCGCGCTCTACCTGATCGGGCTCGGCTGGACCGACCTCTGGGCCCCGGACGAGCCGCGCTACGCCGCGATCGCGGAAGAGCTCAGATCGATGCGCCACGGGATCCGCGGCCTCGTCCTGCTCCACGTGAACGACGAGGTCTACACGCAGAAGCCGCCGCTCTGGTTCTGGCTCGCCGCTCTGGCGGGGGGGCCTTCCGGACGGGTCGACGAGGTCGCCGCGCGACTGCCTTCCGCCGTTGCCGCCCTCGCGAGCCTCGCCCTCACCGCCAGGATCGGCCGCCTCCTCGGGCTCTCGCCCCGCATCGCGCTCCTGGCGACGGCGCTGCTCGCCACCAGCTACCGCTTCGTGTTCGTCGCGCGGCGCGCCCAGCTCGACGGCGTCCTCACCGCCTGCCTCCTCGCCGCCATCGCCCTCTTCCTGTGGGCCGACCGGCGAAGACCGAACGCGCGCCCCGACCCGCCCCGCACCGCGGTGGTCGCGGCGCTCCACCTGGCGCTCGGCGCAGGCGCGCTCACGAAGGGTCCCGTCGCCTGGCTTCCCTTCGCGGTCTTCGCGGGGTTCCTGGCTTGGGAGGGTCGAATTCGCGGGCTGCGAGGCCTCGCTCCGCCCTGGGCCTTCGCCCTCTCGGTCGGGCCGCTGGCGCTCTGGGCGATCGCCGCCGTCGCGATGGCCCCCCCCGGCTATCTCGACGCCGCGATCGTCGACAACGTGTTCGGACGCTTCTTCGTCGGGACCTCCCATGCGCGGCCCGTCTACTACTACCTGCTGCAGCTCCCGGTCGAATTCCTGCCCTGGAGCCTCGCGCTCCCCATGGGCCTGCGCTGGCTCTTCCGATCTTCGCGGACGGGGGGAACGGACGCCTCGGACGCGCGCGCCGCGCGCTTCCTCGTCAGCTGGGCGGCGATCCCGCTCTTCTTCTTCACGCTCTCCGCCGGCAAGCGCGGGCTCTATCTCCTTCCGATCCTCCCCGCCCTCTCGATCGCGACCGCCGCCGGGATCGATGCGGCGCTGCGCCGCCGGTCCGCCCCGGGGCGCGAGACCGACCGTCCGCTGATCGCGGGCCTTGCCGCGGTGGCGACGCTCCAGGCCGCGCTCTTTCTCGGCGTCGGGCCCCTGCTGCTCGACCCGCACAAGTCACCGCGTCCCCTGGCTGCCGCTGCCCGCGCGGCGACCCGCCCGGGCGAGGTCCTCGGGGTCTATCGACTCCGGCCGCTCGAGCCGGCGCTCACGTACTACGGCGCGGGCCGGGTCGTCTCGCTGACCGATGCGACGGCGCTGCGGGCCTTCGTCGACGCGGGGCGGGGTCCGGTCCTGCTGCGCAGTCGGGACGAAGGTGCGCTCGCGGGCGGGGCCGCTCAGGGGGAGACCCTTCGGTTCCGCCGCGGGCCACGCGCACTGAGCCTCATTCGGCCCGCCCGCCGCCCCCCCCCCCCACGGGAAGCGAATCCGTGAGGTCCGGAATCTCCCCGAGTGCGTCGGAGAGAACGCACCAGATCCCCGTATGCCCTCGCAATTCCACCGGTTTCAGGAATTCGCGCCCTGCCGCTGGGAGCCCACCTCCGCTACTCTGCTCGCGGTTCGGATCCTCTCGGACCCCCGCCTCTCCTCCGACCCGGAAGCCTCCGAGCACACGACGCTGGCGTGCCAGATCGTCCTCCAGAGCCCTCCCGGTCCGACGCTTGCGCGGGTTGACGGGAGGCCAGGTGCCGGGAAAGGTCCGCCTGCCTGCCCAGCCTCGCCCTGCGACGGCTGCGAGGTCTGGCCGACCGGCCCGTGTAGGTAGAGAAGGGAGTCCGACGGGACGAAGAGGAACGGCGGGCGCAACGAATGAACGGATGCGCCGCCCCACCCCGTCCGTCCGACCCCTCGCACGGGCCCGAAGTGCGCCACAGGACCAGCTGACAGCAACCGGGAGCCCCCGACCGAAGGTGGGGCGAGCAAGAGGAAGAAGAGACATGTCGGAAACCGCAGAACTCCGCGTCGGAGGCAAGACGCTCGAACTGAACGTGATCGAAGGCAGCGAGGGCGAAAAGGGCATCGACATCACGAAGCTCCGCGCCCAGACCGGCTACATCACGCTCGACCCCGGCTACGCGAACTCGGGCTCCTGCCAGAGCGCGATCACCTTCATCGACGGCGAAGAGGGCATCCTGCGCTACCGCGGCATCCCGATCGAAGAACTCGCAGAGAACTCCACCTTCATGGAGGTCACCTACCTGCTGGTGAACGGTCGGCTCCCGACCGCCGACGAGCTCGCGGAGTTCGAGACGACGATCAGCCGGCACACGATGCTCCACGAAGACTTCAAGCTGATGTTCAACGCGCTGCCGAAGGACGCCCATCCGATGGCGGCCTGCTCGGCGATGGTCGGCGCGCTGTCCACGTTCTACCCGGACTCGCTGGACCCGCGGGACGACGAGGAGGTGGACATTTCGGTGCATCGGCTGATCGCCAAGCTCCCGACCCTCGCCGCCTACGCCTACAACCACTCGATCGGGCAGCCCTTCCTCTACCCCCGCAACGACCTCGACTACGTCGGCAACTTCCTGCGCATGATGTTCGGCAACCCGTGCGAGGAGTATCAGGTCGACCCGGTCGTGAAGAACGCCCTCGACCTGCTCTTCATCCTCCACGCGGACCACGAGCAGAACTGCTCGACCTCGACGACGCGCCTCGTCGGCTCGTCGATGGTGAACCTCTTCGGGACGATCTCGGCGGCGATCAACGCGCTGTGGGGTCCCCTGCACGGCGGCGCCAACCAGGCCGTGATCGAGATGCTCGAGTCGATCCACGAGGAGGGCGTGAGCGCCCGCGACTACCTCGAGCGCGCGAAGAGCGGCGACGAGAGCGCGCGGCTCATGGGCTTCGGCCACCGCGTCTACAAGAACTACGACCCGCGCGCCAAGGTGATCAAGAAGGCCTGCGACGACGTCCTCGAGCGCATGGGCATGCAGAGCCCCCTCCTCGAGATCGCCAAGGAGCTCGAAGAGATCACGCTCAAGGACGACTACTTCGTCGAGCGCAAGCTCTACCCGAACGTCGACTTCTACTCGGGCGTGATCTACAACGCGATCGGCACGCCGGCGAACATGTTCACCGCGATGTTCGCGATCGGGCGGCTCCCGGGCTGGATCGCCCAGTGGAAGGAGCTCCACGACGATCCGGCCTTCAAGATCGGCCGCCCGCGGCAGATCTACACGGGGCCGACGAAGACCTCCTACACGCCGATCGGCGCGCGCTAGGACTTCGTTCGCATGGGTCCCTCGAACGAGGCGCCGCGGGCCGAGCCCCGGCGCCTCGGTTCGTATACGACCGCGAAGATCACCGCCGGCCGCGTCGAGCGCCTCGAGCAGCACGTGGCGCGACTGCGCCGCGATGCGGAGCGGCTGGGCCTCCCGCTCCCTCCGGCGCGGGAAGCGGAGCGCTGCCTCCTCGAGGCCGCGCGCGCCGCGTTCGCGGACGGCGACGGCATCCTCCGCCTCGAATGGTCCGCGCTCCCGGACGGAACCCCCGAGCTGCGAACGAGGCCCCGTCCCTTCGCCCCGCTCCCGGACCGGTGGCGGGCGGCGATCGCGAGCGCGATCCATCCGGGCCCGGACGGCCGCGCCAACACGAAGCACGTCGACGTCCCGGCCTACGATCGGGCGCGAGAGGAGGTCGCCTCGCGCGGGGTGGAGGAAGTGCTCCTCTTCGACGCGGAGGGCTTTCTGGTGGAGGGGAGCCGCTCGAACCTGCTCGTGCTGACGGCGGACGGGGACCTCGTGACGCCCGCCCTCGCGCTCGGGGGCGTCGAGGGCCTGGGCCTCGCGGTCCTTCGCCACGGCCGCCGGGAGGTCCGCGAGGCGCGGCTCACGCGGGACGACGTCGAGAACGCTCGCGAGGTGATGAGCGTGAACGCGGTGCGGGGGGTGGTCCCGATCGTCGAGATCGAAGGACGCCCGGTCGGAGACGGCACGCCGGGCCCCGTGTCGCGACGTCTCGGCGCCGCCTTCGGGCGACGTTGACCCCACGCGCTGCGAGGCACGCGCGCTCGCGCGTCGCCCCGGGCTCGCCTAGTGCAGCGCTTCCCTGTTCCCGAACACCGCGGTCAGCACCTCCTTGACGGAGAGCGCGCCCACCCCGGGCTTGATCTCGAGCATGCGCTGCTCGAACTCGGGGGCGTCGGTCGTGGGAAACTCGTCGCAGAACGCACCGAAGATGCGGACGAGCACCTCGGCGGCGCGGGTCGCGTCGACGTCGGACAGATAGAGCACGGCCCGCTCGCGGGTCATGCGGAAGATCTGGTCCTCGACGCGCAGTGCGCTCTCGAGATAGGCGAGGTAGTCCGGGAAGAGCAGGTCGCCTTCCTGGGCCGCGATCCCGACGACCACCGAGCTCACGGAATGGGCTTCCGCCAGCTCCGATATCCGCGCGATCATCTGCGTGAGCTTGCGCGGGTCGTCGTTCATCTCTCGAGTCATCTGAGCTTGCACCATAACAGTCTCCGTATCGACGCCGAGGGGGAAGGACTGAAGACTCGATCCCGGCGCCCCCCGAAACGCCCCATCCCGCGGGGCACAACGGCTGCATCGCGAGCCCCGAGCCCGGAATCCCCCGAACCTGCAACGATGCGACCCGGGCAGCCCGAGGCCCCCTCTCCTAGAGTCCGCGCGCTCCGCGACTCGCGCCCCTTCGACCAGGAGAGCCCGCTTGGCCGCCCCGACCCCGTCCAGCGATCCCCTCGCCGCCCGCCGCATCGCCCAGGGCTTCGTGGCCCTGGCCGGCGTGACCTACGTCCTGATCGTGCTCGGCGCCCTCGTCCGCGCGAACGGCGCCGGACTCGCCTGTCCGGACTGGCCCCTCTGCTTCGGCGAGGTGATCCCCGAGTTCGACTTCCGCGTCGCCTTCGAGTGGGGTCACCGCGCCCTCGCCGGCAGCGTCGGCCTCGTCTTCCTGGGCCTCGGGATCGCGACGCTCCGTCTGCCCGGCGTGGGACGCGCCATGCGCGGGGGCCTCGCGATCGCCGCCGCCCTGCTGGCGCTCCAGGTCGTCCTGGGCGGCCTCACCGTCCTCGAGCTGCTCGCGCGCTGGACCGTGACCTCCCATCTGGTGACCGGGAACGCCTTCGCCCTCGCGGTCGTCCTCCTGGCGCGCCGCCTCTTCCGCCTCTCGACCGGGGCTCCGCCAAAGCCCCCCGCCGACAGGACCCAGCGCGTCGTCGTCTCGCTCTCGGCGGCGCTGCTCGTCACCCAGATCGTGCTCGGCGGGCTGGTCTCTTCCAGCTACGCGGGCCTCGTCTGCCCGGATTGGCCGACCTGCATGAACGGCGAGTACTTCCCGAGCTGGGCCGGCGTCCAGGGGCTCCATCTCTTCCACCGCAGCGTCGGCTACGCCGTCGTCCTCGCGCTCGCGACGACCGCGTGGATCGTGCGAAGCCACCCGGGCTCGCGACGCTGGCTCGCGGTCGCCGCGGGATTCGCGCTGGCCCAGGTCTGCGTCGGGGTCGCGAACGTCCTGCTCCGCCTCCCGGTCGAGGTCACCGCCGCCCACTCGGCCCTCGCCGCCGGCCTCGTCTGCACCGTCGGCGTCGGACTCCGTGAGGTCTGGCGGGGCGCGCCCGCCTGAGCGCGCCGCCACACCGCGTTGCCGACGGCGAAGCGCGAAGCGAAGGCCCGCCGATCGCGGCTGCCGTCGGCGGCGCCGACCGCGGGGCGGTGCTACATCCCTCTCGCCCCGGAGCCTGCGCCCCACCCCGGACGCCGCGGACCCGACAGGAGAGACGATGCGACCCCATCAGATCATCGGTGCGATGAGCATCGAGGACTTCCAGAAGATCATGGACGCGATCGAGGCGGAGTCGCCCGAGGCCGCGCAGAGCACGACGGTGGCCGCCGCGCAGGTCCTCAAGTTCCGACCGAAGTTCCTGCTCAAGCAGGCGCCGGCCAAGCGCCTGAACTCGGTCAAGGGGGCGCTCTCCCGCGTGACCGCGAGCGCGCTCGCCGAGGAGCTCCTCGCGGTCTACTTCCTGAAGTGCCGCCTCCCGCTCCTGACCGAGTGGCTCGACCTCATGGGTCTCGAACACGAAGACGGCATCCTGACCCAGGACGAGGTCCCGGTTCCGGACGCGGACGAACTGAAGGCGAAGGTCGCGACCTTTCGCGGGGGCGACGACCCGGGCGAGCGCGAGCTGCTCCTGCGCGTCTTCAACGCCCAGACGGCGATCGAGTGGCCGGCGCTCGACGAGCTGCTGGCGGCGTAGCCGTCGGCCGAAGGACCACCGAAGCCGCGAACGAAGAACGGGAGGCGCCGCGAGGCCGCCTCCCGTTCTCGTTTCGGAGCGCGTTCTCCGTCGCGGAGAGACGCGCGAGGGGATCGGCGATCAGCCCTCGCCCTTGAAGGCGGCCAGCAGGCTCGAGATCTCGTGGCCGATGCTGTCCGGGATCACGTAGCCGGCGTCGGAGTCGATCTCGTCCCAGTGGGCCGCGATGTCCTCGGCGGACGGCGAGCTGCCCTGTCCCGCGAACCAGCCCTCGGCGACGCCGATGAACATGCGGGAGAACTTGCCGCCGCCGACCGAGTAGATCGAGTGCGTGGTCTCGCAGGCCTCGGAGCAGAGGTAGGTCACGAGCGGCGTCACCTGCTCGGGGTCGATCAGCTTCGCGAGCTCGCCCATCAGCTCCTCGGTGAGGCGGGTGCGGGCGATCGGCGCGATCACGTTCGAGAGGATGTTGTTCTTCTTGCCTTCGACGGCGAGCACGTTCGACAGGCCGACGAGCCCCATCTTGGCGGCGCCGTAGTTGGTCTGACCGAAGTTGCCGAGCAGGCCGGCGGCGGAGGCGGTGAACACGAAGCGCCCGTAGTTGCGCTCCTTCATCGCGCGGAAGGCCGGCTGCGAGACGTAGAACGCGCCCTTCAGGTGGACGTCGAGGACGATCTCGAGCTCTTCCGGCGTGAGCTTCGCGAAGGACTTGTCGCGCAGGATGCCCGCGTTGTTCACGACGATGTCGACCTGACCGAAGTTGTCGAGGGCCGTCTGGATGATCGACGCACCGCCTTCCGGCGTGGCGACGGAGTCGTAGTTGGCGACGGCCGTGCCGCCCGCCTCTTCGATCTCCTTGACGGTCTGGTCGGCCATGCTGGAGCCGCCGCCGGTTCCGTCGGCCGCACCGCCGAGGTCGTTGACGACGACCTTGCCGCCGCGCTTGGCGAAGTCGAGGGCGTAGGTCTTGCCGAGGCCGCCGCCGGCGCCGGTGATCACGGCAACGCGATCGTCGAATCGGATTTCACTCATGGTCTAGACTCCTGTGGAAAGCAGTGGGATGCACCCGGGTGCATCGGGATGATTCGGAGGGCTTATTGGGCCGGATCCATCGCGAGATCACGCGAGGCGCGGCGAGCCGCGGACGGGTGGACACGCCGGGCCGTGCGGGTCGGGGACCTGCGAGCGGTCGCGGGCGCGGGGCACCGTCTCGAGCTGGGGTCGAGTGCCCTCGCGTCGTTCCGAGGGCGCGAGCCGAGCCCCCGGTTCCCGGAGTCCGGCCGGCGCCGACGATAGCAGGGCCGCACGGGCCCCACGGCGTGCCGCGTTGACCCGCGGTACCGGCACGCCCCGCGCCCCGCGCCGCCTCTCGAGCGGAATCGGCGGCCTGCTCGCCGCCCTGCTCACGCTCGCCGGCGCCCCCCCGACGACGCCCGCCGAAGAGCACGCTCCGATCCCGCTCCCGAGCCCCGGCACCGCCCCCTGGAAGCCCCTGACCTTCCGCTCGATCCCCAAGGCGACGGTGTACACGACCCGGACGGAGCCGGACGGGCGGTCCGTGCTGGTCGCCGATTCCGACTGCGGCGCGTCGGGGTTCGTGCTCCGGCTCGATCCGCCGGTCGACCTGCGCGAGACGCCGCGACTCGCCTGGCGATGGCGCATCACCCGGCCGCTGGGCGACGACGCGCGAGCCGTCGACGAACGCAGTCGCGAGGGCGACGACTTCGCCGCCCGGGTCTACGTCCTCTTCCCCTTCGACCCGGAGCGCGCCTCGCTGCTCGATCGGCTCCAGCGCTCGCTCGGCGAGCGCTGGTACGGAAGGGACCTCCCCGGCACGACGCTCACCTACGTCTGGCCCCGCTCCGTCCGGCGCGACTCGACCTGGACGAGCCCCTTTCGCGACGAGGTGAAGCTCGTGGCCGCGGAGGCCCCGACCGGGGACGACGGTGCGACCGGTTGGCGCGAGGCGGTCGTGCACGTCGCGCGCGATGCGCGGCTCGGCCTCGGCCTGGCCCCCGACGTTCCGGCGGTCGGGATCGGGCTGATGACCGACGCGGACGACACCTGCGACGTCGCCGGCGCCGAGTACGCCGACTTCCGGTGGCTCGGCCCCGCGGAGCGCGCGAGCCTCGGCCGCGGCGACCGCCGTTCGGGCGATCCCCCCTAGCCGAGCAGGTCGATCAGGCTGCCCTTCATCTCCGCCCCGACCGCGAAGACCCGAGCAGAGGCGTCGTACTGCACGCTCGCCTGGATCTGCCCCACGACCTCGCGCGCGAGGCTCACCGGGGCCGGTCGATCCGCCTGCTGGACCCGCGCCACGGCGCCGCCGCTCGGCAGCGTGGTCTGCACGGCGCGCTGCGGACGGAAATCCTCCGTCATCATGTTCGCCACGTTGTGGGCGGACACGGCGACGCGTACACCGGCGCTCTGCATGCCGGTCAAGGCGATTCCGAGGGCGTCCATCCCCTCCTCATCGTCGCGCGCGGACGGAATCTTCCGTCGGATGCGTTCTCGAGGTCCGGGTCGCGTCCGATCCGCCGAGGGCCTGCGCGAGACCTGCGGGCCGCCTGCCGTCGTGCTGCCTCGACGCTCCCTCCCGCGTGACATAGCCTCGGGACGGATCCGCCTCGTGCGCGATCGAGGAGGCTCGATGTCCCCGCCCCGTATCCCCGGCGCCCTGTTCGCCCTTCTCGCGATCGTCCTCGCCGCCTGTGCCGGAACGCCGCCGGCGCCCGGCGATGACGTCGCCCGCACCACGGACCTCGCCATGCGACTCGCGACGGGCCCGCGTTCCGACGCCGACAAGGCGCGGGACGCCGGGCGACGCCCCGCCGCCGTGCTGACCTTCCTGGGAATCGAGGAGGGGATGTCCGTGATCGACGTGCTCGCCTCCAGTGGCTACTACACGGAGGTCCTCTCGGAAGCCGTCGGGCCGGAGGGACGGGTCCATGCGCATAACATCGAATTCGTGCTGAGGATGCGGGGCGGCGTGAACGACGAAGCCATGACCGCGCGCCTCGCCGGGGGACGCCTGCCGAACGTCGTGCGCCTCGACGCGGAGTTCGACGCGTTGGGCCTCGAAGCGGGCAGCCTCGACGCAGCGATCACCGCGCTGAACCTCCACGACGTGATCGACGGTCGAGGGGAGGACGCGGCTCAGGCCGTCCTCCTCACGCTGCGCGAGGCCTTGAAGCCCGGCGGCGTCCTCGGCGTGATCGACCACGCGGGCCGGCCCGGAGAGGACGAGGCGAACGAGGCGCTCCACCGCATCGACGAAGCCCGCGTCGTCGCCGCCCTCGAGCGCGCCGGCTTCGTGGTCGAGGCGACGAGCGACGTGCTCCGCCATCCCGAAGACGACCGGACGCGGAACGTGTTCGCCCCGGGCCTGCGCGGCGCGACCGACCGCTTCGTGATCCGGGCCCGCAAGCCCGCCGAGGGATGACACCACCATGGCCGTGCGCATCGGCGTCGGGCTCGGACTCGGCGGCTTCCCCTTCGAGACGATCGACGAGTTCCGCCTTTGGCTCGACGTCTGCGAGGACTCGGCGATCGACTCGATCTGGCAATCCGACCGGGTCGTGTCCCGGGATCCGGCGTTCGAACCGATGGCGCTGCTCTCCGTGATCGCCGGCGCGACGCGCCGACTCAAGCTCGGCACCAACGCCGTGGTCCTGCCCTTCCGGGATCCCGTCACCTTCGCACGACAGTGCGCGACCCTCGACACCCTCTCCGAAGGACGTTTCTTCCCGGCCGTCGGCGTCGGGCGCGGGGACGCGCCGGAGTGGAGAGCCACCGGCCGAAGCCCGGCTGGACGCGGGGCGAAGATGGACGAGGCGCTCGAAGTGATGACGCGGCTCTGGTCCGGCGAGAACGTCGACTTCGCAGGCGAGCACTACTCGCTCGAGGGCGCGACGATCGCGCCGCGCCCGAGGCAACGCCCCTTCCCGCTCTGGCTCGGCGGCGCGTCGAAGCCCGCGATCCGGCGCACTGCCCGCTACGGCCACGGCTGGCTGGCCCCGCTCCAGACGCCGGAGGAAGCCGGCGCCACCGTCGCGAGCATCAAGGCCGAGTGCGCCCGCATCGGCCGCCCCATCCCGGACGACCACTATGGCGCGACGATCCTCTTCCGCCTCGGGAAGGGAGAAGCCGACTCGCCCTTCCCCGCCGCCGCAGCGAAGTCGCAGGACCCGGTCGCCGTCGCGATGCGCGAGCGGGTCCAGCGGATGCAGGCGATCGGCGATGCCGGGACCGTCCTCGAACGCGTGCGCGAGTTCTGCGCGAACGGAGTCACGAAGTTCATCGCGATTCCGCTCGCGAAGAACGCGGACGAGATGATCGACCAGTGTCGGCGCCTGGCGACGGAAGTGATCCCCGAAGTCTGACGCGGGCGGCTCAGAGGAGCGGGAGCACGTCTTCCGGAGGGCGGCCGATCGCGGCGCGCGCGCCTCGCACGACGACCGGGCGCTCCATCAGGATCGGCGTCTTTGCCATGGCCGCGAGGATCTCGTCGTCGGAGGAATCCTTCGAGAGACCGGCCTCCGCGAACTCCGCCTGCTTCGTCCGCGTGAAGTCGACGGCCGCCCGACCGAGCCTCTTCCCGAGGTCGCGCAGCTCGTCCTCCGTGAGCGGGTCCTCCAGGTAGAGCCGCGTCTCGAAGGAAGCCCCCTTCTCCTCGAGGAGCGCCCGGGTCGCCCGGCTCTTCGAGCATCTCGGGTTGTGGAGGAGCACGATCGTGTCGTCGGTCGGGAGGGCCATCGGGTTCTCTTCCTCTTCCGCAGGTCTTCGAATGGAGGCCGCGGCGCTTGCGCGCGGCGCGCGACAAGCCTAGAGATTCCGGGCGGTCGGGGCGAGATCACGCGGAACCGACCCGGAGGAGACGATGTCCCTGCTGCGATTCCTGGGCCTCGGCGGCGATTCGGCCGGCCGTCACGCCGAGCCGACGAGCCTCGTCGAGCTCGGTGCCCGCCTCGAGTCCATGGAGCCCGCGGAGGCCCGGCTGGCCGCTGCCTTCGCGTACCTCCTGGCCCGCGTCGCGAGCGCCGATCTGCGAACCGAGGCGAGCGAAGAAGCGGCCATCGCGGACCGCCTCGAGACCTTCGCCGGCCTCGCCCCCGAGACCGCCGCCGTGCTCGCCCACGCCGCCCTCGGCGTCACCGACACCCACGGCGGCACCGACGATCATCTCGTCGCCCGCGCCTTCCGGGACATGACCGAAGACGAGGAACGATTGCGCCTCATGCGATGCCTCTACGCGGTCGCGGCGGCGGACGAGACGATCACGACGGTGGAGGACAACGAGATCTTCGAGATCGCGACCGCCATCGGCGTTCGCCGAAGCGACGTCGTCGCGATCCGAAGCGAGTGGAAGCATTACCTCGGAACGCTCAAGGCACTTCCGGGCGAGCGATGATCCGCTACGTTCCGCCGCTCTGAACGGCGGGGAGACGAGACCCATGGCAGCACGCAAGAAGACCGCGAAGAAGGCTTCCAGGAAGAAGACGGCGCCCAAGGCGAAGAAGGCCAAGGCGAAGCCGAAGAAGGCGACCCGGAAGAAGGCCGCGAAGAAGTCGGCGCGGAAGGCGTCGAAGAAGAAGGCGGCCAAGCGGGCAGCCCGGAAGAAGAGCGTCAAGCGTTCCGCAAAGAAGGCCGGCAAGAAGAAGAGCGCGAAACGTTCCGCCAAGAAGGCCGGCAAGAAGAAGAGCGCGAAACGTTCTGCCAAGAAGGCCGGCAACAAGAAGAGCGCGAAGAAGAAGGCCGCCAAGCGCGCTGCGAAGAAGACCTCGAAGAAGAAGGCCGCGAAGAAAGCCACGCGGAAGAAGGCGACGAAGAAGGCCGCGAAGACTTCGACCGCGACCCGCAAGCCCACGATCAAGATCCAGAAGCCCGCGCCCCGGAACGAGCCGGCCGGCTCCGGCGAACTCGTGCGAACGCGCAACACGCTCGTTGCGTCGCGGCTTCTCGGGACCGGCGCTTCGACCGACGGCGAGTCGGCCTCCGGTGGCGTGAGCTACA
>JAUIMK010000364.1 GCA_030432735.1 bacterium | reverse complement strand
TCTCCACCCCATGTCGTTCCGCGGCCGCGAAGAGCGCCCGATGCCAGGCCTCGACCTCTGGACCGTCCGGCCAGGTCCGCGTCTGGATCCGCACGAGGGTCAGCGGGATCCCTTCGTCGCGGGCCAGGCCGAGCAGGGCGGGCAGGGTGGAGCAACGCGCTCGACGCTCGAAGTCCTCGACGTCGAGCGTCGCGCCCTGGAGGAGGTCGTCGCCCACGGTGGGGCGGAGATGGCCGAGTCCGAAGCGTCGGTTGAGCGCTTCGCGAAACGCATAGGGCTCTTCGCCGGCGAAGAGCGCTCGGGGCGCGACGGCGAGGGCGACGTTCATCAGGTCGTCCGAGCGGACGTCGACGGTCGGCCAGATCGCCTGGGTCGCGCGATAGGCCGCGGCTCGGAAACGATCGCCCGCCGTCGCGCAGTCCGCCTGCTCGATGGCCGCGAGGGCGGGCTCGTGCTCGAGCGACCAGGCGTGTCGCTGCTCCGGCGCGCGGGTGTAGGTGTCGCCGAGCTCGCGGGTCCGGTAGAGGACGAAGACCCGCTCCGGTCGCGCACCGCTCGCCAGGAGGTGGTTCTTCAGCTGGAGATACCAGTGGACGCCGCCGGTGTTGGACTCGGCCTGCACGAGGACCGGGCCGCCGACGAGGGAGGCGAGGTGGTCTTCGTCGATCCGCGTGTAGGTGTTCGAGTTGCCGACGAAGAGGAAGCGCGGTCGGACGCGATCGAGCTCCGCGATGGGGCTCGCGTCGAAGGGCCGCGCTCCCTCCGGCTTGTCGCCGGTTCCGTAGCCGACCTCGACCGGTGTCGGCGTCATGTCCGGCCGGATCAGGGCAGGCACGCCGAACACGATCACCAGGACGAGCAGGAGATTTCGGAGCTCGACGGACACGACCGGAGGGTCCTCGTGGACGAGAAGCGGGGGGCGTAGCCGGCATGCGAAGGGGCTGCGGCCGAAGCCCATCAGCACCGCGTCGCGGACCACTGCTCCCTCATCGGCATGCGGCCGCCCGAGGTGTCGCCCGAATTCGCGTCGCGGGACACGGCGAAGGGCGATCGCCGCCGCTCGGCGCTCTCCGGGAGAGGCGGGCTCTCGTCCGACGTCGCCGACTGCTAGTAATGGACGGGGCCGGATCCCCCGTACCCGTTTCCCGATCGAATCTCGGAGGCCTTCCCCATGTCCGCGAGTCCTTTCGACCCCGAATACCAATCCGCGGCCCGATTCCTTCCGCGCGGGATCGCGCGCTCCTGGAACCTCCCGCTGCTCCGCGTGCTCGGCGCGCTCACGGGCCGAGGACCGGATCCGGAGGACGTCGAAATCGAGGACACCGGTGCCGGTCCCGTCCGCGTCCAGCGCCCGGCTTCGTCCGGGGACGGCCCGAAGCCCGCGGTCCTGTGGCTGCACGGGGGCGGGTTCCTGATGGGTTCGCCCAAGCAGGACGACGCCCTCTGCCGCCGGATCGCCGACGAGCTCGGCGCGGTCGTGGCGGCGCCGGTGTATCGCCTGTCTCCGAAGCACGCCTTTCCCGCGGCCCTCGAGGACGCGTATGCGGCGCTCACCTGGCTCGCGAAGCGAGACGACGTCGACGCGAGTCGGATCGCGGTGGCGGGGGCGAGCGCCGGCGGCGGGCTCGCCGCCCAGCTCGCGCTGCACGCGCGGGAGCAGGGCGAGATCCGGCTCGCGGCGCAGATCCTCGTCTATCCGATGCTCGACGATCGGACGGTGCTCCGAACGGATCTCGACGAGAGCGGCTTCCGGCTCTGGGACAATCGTTCGAATCGCGTCGGCTGGTCGGCGTACCTCGGCCACGAAGCGGGTGCCGCCGCGGCCAGCGAGATCGCCGTGCCCGCGCGCAACGAAGACCTTCGCGGACTTCCGTCGACCTGGATCGGCGTCGGCGCTCTCGACCTCTTCTGCGACGAGGACATGGC
The DNA here is from genome assembly GCA_030432735.1 of bacterium. GTDB lineage: Bacteria > Myxococcota_A > UBA9160 > UBA9160 > UBA4427 > UBA4427. Next base: position 2,422 of record JAUIMK010000364.1, on the reverse strand, counting down.
CTACGCGGAGCGCCTGCGCGCGGCGGGTGTGCCTTGCGAGACGATCGTCGTCGACGGCGTCTTCCACGGCTTCGACGGAATCGTGGCGGACTCGGCGGCGACGAAACGCTTCCGGGAGTCGATGTTCGCCGCGATGAAGGAGGCGCTGGTGGCGTCGGGGTCATCCGAGGCGAATGGGTCGATCGCCTAGCGTTCGGACTTCGGAGAGCTCGTCGTTCCAGCCGATCGTCTCCAGCGCGGCGCGCTCGAGGTCCGGCCAGTCGAGGCCGAGCGCGTCGAGGTGGTGCGCGATCCCCTTCGAGTCCTGCGCCTCGCGGCATTCCACGAGGGAGAGCAGCTCGCCCATCGGCCCCTCACGGCGCAGGAGCGCCTTCTCGATCGAGTACTCGAGGGAGAGCTTCCGACACACTTCCTTGACGCCGAGGCCGAGCAGCGCAGGCGCCAGGGAGAGCAGGCCCGCCAGCCCCGCCCGGTCCGGATTCAGATCCGGGTCGTGGGCCGCGCGCGCGAGCCGCTCCATCAGCGAGCCGCGCGTGCTCGAGAGCTGACAGAGCGGATCCGCCAGGCCGTTGGGATCGTCGCTCGCGAAGAGGAGCAGGTGGAGCCATCGCATCAGGCGATCGCGCCCGACCATGACGACCGCCTGCTCGACGGACTCGATTCGCTGGGCGGCGTCGTCGCGGACGAGGTTGGCCATCGAGAGCACGTTCATCGTGAGGTGCGGTACGCGCTTCAGCTGCTTCGCGATCTCCTCCGCCGACGTCTCTTCGTCGATGCAACCGAGGAGCTCGAGGATCCGGCTGCGACGCATGGAGGGGCGGTTTCGAGCGACCTGCTCCGGATGCGCGAAGAAGTATCCGAGGGCGAGGTGCCACTCCTGCTGCTCGAAGATGCGCTGGCCGCGGGCGTTCTCGATCCGGGTCGCCACGCGCGTGAGCTGGTGTTCGTTCAACGTGCGCGCGATCTTGCGGAGCTCCGCCGACTTGTGTCGCGAGAAATCGACCTTGGCGTACTGCACGAGCGGCAGCAGGCCTTCGCGCGGATCCTTGTATCCGTAGTCGTCCAGGCAGAGCTCGAAGCCCGCGCTGCGGATCAGGTCGATCCGCTCGAGGAGCGCGTCGTCGATCACCACGTCGGCGGGAACGTCGAAGACCAGCGGTGCCGCCGGCAGGGCCGCGAGATGCTCCGCGATCTCGAGATCCGGGTCCGCGTTCACGAAGGCCGGCTGCGTGCCCACCAGCGTCTCGGGGCCGAGATCGCAGAAGGTCGCGACGAGCACCTGGACCGTCGCCGCCAGCGGTGCCTCGAAGCACGCTTCGGTCGCGCGCCGCGAGTCCCGGAAGAGGAGGTCGTGGGCGACGACGCGACCCTGACGATCCAGGATCGGCTGGCGGCCGACGAAGCAGACGCGTGCGTCCTGCCCTTCGGACTCGGGGGGGAGGGGGAGCTTCGGCGGCTGCGCGGCCCGTTCGGAGGCCGGGTGCGCTTGGGCGGTCGGGGGCATGTTGGGCTCCTTCGATAGCCGTTCGACCCGCGGATCCGATCCGGGAGGGCAACTGGCTTTGCGCCCCTGCGTTTCCGCAGGTTTGCCATTTCGTGAAGCGGACGAGCAGACCCTCGAAACGTTCTCGGGAGAAGGCGTCGAGTGTGATGCGGGACACCCGGTCTATCGTCCACTGCCGCTGGATCTTTACCCGGACGCTCGAATGCGGCGCCGGTCGGCCTCCCGGGCCCGCGATCCGTGTGCAACGCATCGTCCGGGAGCACGCAGCGACGGTCGGGCGCGAAGCGGCTCAACCCCCACCGGGCGTGAAGCGGAACGACGGCGTCACGTAGTCGCTCGGGAGGTGCCGGTCGGGGATCTGGACGTGGTTGCCGTCGCGGATCGAGCCGAGGTGCGGCGACGCGATCTCGATGCGGATCACCGGGTGCGGGGTCGCATCGATCCGCCTGACGCCCGGAGCGTCGCGGTCGTCGCTTCTCGATCGGTCGACGCTGGAACTCGCGTGGCGGGACGGAGGACTCGCGCTTCGCGACGACGAGGCGGCGTGGTCGCGGGTGGCGCCGGATCTGGTGGCGATCCGCTTCCGGTACCACGACGGCGAGGCGTGGCGCGAGGACTGGGACGGCGGTCGCGACGGGCTGCCGACCGCGATCGAGGTCGCGATCTGGGAGACGCCGTGGCCGGACGGGCTGATGGCCCCGTGGATGCCCGAGCCCGACCCGTCGTTCGACGAGGAACCGTTGGGCGACGATGAACTCGATCCCCGCTTCGACGATCTGCGCTTCGACGATCTGGAAGGATTCGCGCCGCCGCCGATGCCCGCGGCGGACGACGAGATTCCCGAGCCCGATCGGCGACGGATCGTCGCGATTCTCGATCCGGTGCCGATGTCGCCGGACGATGGCCCGGGCGCTGCGG
>JAUIMK010000033.1 GCA_030432735.1 bacterium | reverse complement strand
CACCGAGGCTCGCGGTTCGCCCCGTGTGTCCCCGCCGGGACGGGCGCCGTGGGATCGGGTTGCCCGCCTCGAACCCGCGCACCCCTCACAGTGAAGTGCTCGCCCCCAGAGAGGCCCGTGAAAGTTTCCGATTCGCGACGTTCTCGTTCCCCGGGGAGCAAATTTCGCGGCGGAATGACAATTGTTCGCACCAAGTGGAGCGGTTCGTGTAGGGTCGACCATGCAGGATCTCATGGATTCTGCACTGGGAAGGCAGCGCGAGTTCGGCTTCGCGCGGTTGCGACAGTCTTCGATCGTTCTCTGAGCAGGTCCCGCTTCTCGAGTCTCCGCAGCAGGAGCATCGAGAACAGAGGCCGAGTCCTCGATGCCGTCGCCCGCGAGAGATGTTCCCGCTCGAACCACCCGGTGTGGAATCCGCTCCCCGCTCGAGGGGGAGGCGAGTTCCCGCCTCGTCAGGCATGTGCGCCGAGTACATGCCCGGTCACGTGGCGAGTCACACGCATCTGGATGCAGCGCTCTACTGGGAAGGGGGCGTTCATCTTCGAGAGGGAAGTGTTCGATGCTGAATCTGGCTGTTCGTTGCGCGCTCATTCTGGGGCTGTTTTTGGCCCCTTCTCTGGCTTCGGCCATCACCTACAACTTCACGAGCGGCTCTGCGTCGCTTCGCGCTGAGTTGGCGGGGACATCGACCTCGGTTCTGGACCAGCCGTCGCCCGTGATCGTGGCCCTCGGCGGCTCCTTCGTGGACTTCGAGCCGGCGCTCGGCCCCAACGGGACGCTGACGGGGCTGGAGCTGATGCCTTCGGGGGCGTTCAACCTCGATTTGGACCAGACGATCGTGGGCTACGACGTCATCCAGGTGAGCAACGCGATGCTCGTACAGGCTCCCGGCGCGACCGCGGCGCTGAGCGGCGCGGGCTCCTTCAATATCGACACGATCATGAGCGGTGACATCACGGGCGTCGGCGGGCCGCCGCCGCTCACGTCGGTCAGCTCCCTCAACTCCGCGACGGGCGGCTCCCTCTTCATCTCCGGCACCCAGCTCGAGTTGGCGGTCTTCGGGGTGACGCTCGCGACTTTCGAGAGCCTGGTGAATCCCGGGCAGTTCGTCGACGTGAAGGCCGACTTCACGTTCTTCGGGGTCGTCCCCGAGCCCGGAACGGCGATCCTTCTGGGGCTGGGTCTCGCGGGTCTCTCCGCAGCAGGTCGACGCGGGACGCGCGACTAGGGGACGCCGACGCCCGGCCTCACCCCACCGCATGCCACAGGATGGCGTGAGTCCCGACACTCTCTCGGGACCCACCCCGCGGGCATGCTTCCTCGGCGCAAGGAAGCGTTTCGGCTCATGAAAATTCGTCGGGCGCCCCAGAAAGTCTGACATTTTCGAATTGCCGTGGCATAGAATGCGAATTCGTAAGACGCTGCATTCTGTTCATGCTCGACTCCTGTGAGGGGACGCTCCCGATGCGACTGCAACTCTCGAAGGCCTGGCCCGTCATCACGATGGGCACCCTGTTCCTACTGGCTGGAGCCGCCCAGGCAGGGCCGATCGACTCCTCCTCGAGCGGACTCGACCAGGCCCAGGGATGCGGCGACGCGCCCTGCGCATTCGACGTGATCTACGGCCTCGACGCGTCCGCCCCCGTGACCGGCAGCGTCGACATCACCGGGTCGACGCTGGACTTCACGATCAATCTCGCTTCCGCCACGCTCTCCGGCTCGGATGGGGCGGTTTCGTCGATCACGTTCTCCGACGTGACCTATTCGGGCTCGTTCGCGATCACTCTCGATGGAAGCGGCGGTGCGACGATCACGGATCAGATCGCCACGATCGCGGGAACCGTCACGCCCGACATCGGTGGCGCGAGCGTCTTCAGCGCGATCAACGTGAACACGACGGGGCTCTGCACTGGCGTCGACACGGCTTCCCCGACCTGCGGTCTCGTCTTCGGTGGACCGACTTCCGACTTCAGCGCGGACGTGAATGGCAACACCCGGTATTTCCGGCACACGGTCGACGTGTCGGTGGTTCCGGAGCCGGGAACGGCCCTGCTCCTCGGCCTCGGTCTGGGCGCACTCGCCTCGACCCGCCGGCGCTGAGCTCGACGCACTGATTCAGCTCGCCGGCCCGCGGCCAGCGAGCGACCCGAACGCCCGGCGCGCAGCTCGCGCGCCGGGCGTTCGTGCGTCTTGCATACGGCCGGACGACCGAGACGACGATGTCCGACTGGATCGGTGTGCACGCCACGCCCTTCTTCCATGCCCCACGACCGTGAGTGCTGCCGCGAGGCCATCCTCCCGCGGTCCCGCGCCCCCGCGGCCCCCGAACCGAAGCGCTGAACCCGAGTCCGTTGCGACGCTGCGCACGGCTGGGGACCATCGCGCCATGCCGCACACGACCGCTCCCCTCGCGAAGAAGACGATCGAAGTCCTCGGTCACGAAATGGCCTATCACGAACGCGGGACCGGTGACCCGATCGTCCTGCTCCACGGCAATCCGACCTCGTCGTATCTCTGGCGCGACGTCGTCCCCCACCTCGAGGGTTCCGGTCGCTGCCTCGTCCCCGACCTGATCGGCATGGGCGACTCGCAGAAGCTCGCCGACTCCGGCCCCGACCGGTACACCTTCGTAGAGCACCGCCGCTTCCTCGATGCTCTCCTCGAAGCGCTCGACGTGCGCGAGAACGTGACCCTCGTGATCCACGACTGGGGCTCGGCCCTCGGCTTCGACTGGGCGAACCGCCATCGCGACGCGGTCAAGGGCATCGCCTACATGGAGGCGATCGTTGGCCCCGTCGACTCCTGGGACCAGTGGCCGAAGCCCGTCCAGCCCGTCTTCCAGGGCTTCCGTTCGGACGAGGGCGAGAAGATGGTCCTCGAGAACAACCTGTTCATCGAAGGGGTCCTCCCGAGCTCGATCCTCCGCAAGCTCTCCGACGAGGAGATGAACGAGTACCGACGGCCCTTCGCCAATCCCGGCGAAGACCGCCGCCCGACGCTGACCTGGCCGCGCCAGATTCCGATCGAGGGCGAGCCGCCGGAGATGGTCGAGATCGTCCAGTCCTACGCGGACTGGCTCGCGACGAGCGACGTGCCGAAGCTCTTCTTCGACGCGAAGCCCGGCGCGATCCTGCGCAAGGACCTGCGGGAGCGCTGCCTCGCCTGGCCGAACCAGAAGGTCATCGAGATCCCGGGCATCCACTTCGTCCAGGAAGACGCACCGGACGAGATCGGCCAGGGCGTCCGCGACTGGCTCGCCACGCTCTGAGACGCGCCCGCCCGCGCTCTATTTCGAGAGCTCGAGCATCCGCTCGATCGGCACGAGCGCCTGCTTGGCGAGCTCTTCCGGCACCGTGACCGTCGGGCCTTCGTTCAGCAGGCAGTCGTAGAGCTTCTCGAGCGTGTTGAGCCGCATGTACGGGCACTGGTTGCACGCGCAGCTCTCGTCCATCCCGGGCGCCTGGTAGAGCACCTTGTCCGGCACCTGCTTTCGGATCGCGTGGAAGACGCCGTCCTCCGTCGCGATGATCGACGGTCGGTCGGGCGAGGCGACGGCGCGGGCGATGATCCCGGTGGTGCTCGCGATGAAGTCCGCCTGATCGAGGATGGCCTGATCGCACTCGGGGTGGGCGAGCACCTCGGCGTCCGGATGCTGCGCGCGGAGCTTCGCGAGGCCCTTCGCGCTGAAGAGCTCGTGGACGATGCAGGCGCCGGGCCAGACGATGAAGTCGTCGCGGCCGGTCTCGCGGCCGATCCAGCGCGCGAGGTGGCGGTCGGGGGCGAGGATCACCTTCTCGCCCTCGAAGTGCTTGACCATCTCGACGGCGTTCGACGACGTGCAGATCAGATCGCTCATCGCCTTCACGCCGGCGGAGGCGTTGATGTAGGTCACGACCTTGGCGCCGGGATGATCGGCGATGAAGGCCTTGAACTCCTCCGGCGGGCAGCCGTCGGCGAGGGAGCAGCCCGCCTCGAGATCGGGGACCACGACCGGGATCCCGGGGTTCAGGATCGCCGCCGTCTCCGCCATGAAGTGGACGCCGCAGAAGACGATCATCCGGCAGTCGATCTCCTGCGCCGCCCGCGCGAGGGCCAGCGAATCGCCGACCACGTCGGCGAGATCCTGGATCTCCGACTCCTGGTAGAAGTGCGCGAGGATGACCGCGCCCTTCTCGCGCTTGAGCTCCTGGATCGCGGCCTCGAGATCGGCGGGTCGTTCGCCTGCGTCGGTCTTCGTCATCGTCGGGGGTCTCCGGCTGGGGCGCCGTTTCGGGAGCCGAGAGCTTAACCCCACCGAGCGCGCACGCGCGAATACGCCTCCCGAAGCGCTCTCCCCGGCGCGAGCCGCGTCTCAGCGCGCCGGGATCGGCTGCACCGGCTGGATCAGCAGCGTCGGCACCCCGTGCACCGGGTCGCGCACGGTGCAGACCCGCGTGCCGGGCTTGTTCCCCGTCCGGACCGGCGAGACGTCGAAGCCGCTGGCGGCGAGCCGTGCCTGGATCGCGTCGACGTCCGGGACCTGCCAGGCGAGACCGCCGAAGCGGTCGGCCTTCTCCGGCGCCGGGTCGAGGCCTTTGCGGGCTCCGATCTCGACGGTGAGGCCCGCGAGGCGGAAGAAGAGGAGCCGCACACCGCGCTCGTCGAAGGTCCGGTCGAGAGCGAGCCGAAGACCGAGCCCGTCGCCGTAGAACGCCCGGGTCTCGTCCGGCGCCGGGCTCAGGACCACGACGTGATCGAGAGCGTGGACGCGCGCACCGGGATCTTCCGCGCCTTCGACGAGCGCCGGCTCGAGGCCGAGGCGCGCGACCGGCGGCGACTCGTCGACGACGATCTCGACCGGCAGCCGCCGGGAGGATGCCGGCGCGACCCGGAAGCTCGTCCAGCTCCGCTCGCCGCCCGCGTCACCGACCGTCGCCTCGTCGAGGGACGTCGCGCGATGCTCGACCGGCGATTCGAGCACGACGCCCGCCGCCGCGAGGGAATCCGTCGGGTCGCCGTCCTCCCAGATGAAGCGCAGCCCGGCCAGTCCGGAACGCGGGGACGCCCCCTCGGCTCCCAATGTCTCCCCGACGTCGTCCCGCTCCCGAAGCTCGAGCGCGGTGTTCGCGAAGACGAAGAACGCGCTGCGTCGACCGCTGGAATCGCGTTCCCGTCGCGCCGGCCGGAAGCCCAGCATCCGGGCATGGTCCTCGACCGCCCCGTCGAAATCGGGGACATCGACCCGCGCGCTGTGGAGCCGGGTGATCATGCCCCGAACATCGCACGTCTTTTTCGCTATGCCCTCCGACATGCGCGGAACGCCGGTCGCTTCCGACCCGCTCTCGAGACTCGCCCGCTCCCGTGAACTCCGGGCGCGCCGTTCCGCGGCTCGCCTGGCGGGCGTGCTCTGGTCGGTCGCGCTGGCGCTCGCCTGCACTCGGGAGGCCCCGAGCCGGCCCGACCTCGTCCTGATCACGCTCGATGCGCTGCCCGCCTCCGCGCTCGCCTGCTTCGGCGGGCCGCCCGAGGCGGGACGCGGTCTCTGCGAGCAGGCGGAGGGAGGAACGCGCTTCGCGTGGGCCGTGAGCGCCGCGCGGGGAGAAGCGTCGGCCGCCGGCACCGTCCACTCGGGACTCCCGCCGCGGCTCCACCCGCTCGACGATGGCGGCGCGAGCTTCCTGCCCGACCGGATCGAGACGATCGCCGAGCGACTCGCGGAAGCCGGCTTCCGCACCGCGGCGTTCGTGACCAGCCCGCGTCTCAATCGCACCCGGCGACTCGGCCAGGGCTTCGAGCACTACGAAGACCGCCTCCCCTCCCTCGCCGACCGAGGCGCCCCCGACGCCCTCGCCGAGGCGATCCGGCGCTGGCTGCCCGGCCGCCCGGCCCCGCGCTTCGTCTGGCTCCATCTGAGCGACGCGAGGGATCTGGTCGCGCTGGACCGGGCGATCGACCGCGTCGACGTTGCCCTGGGCGATCGCCGGCGCCGGGGCGTGCTCATCGCAGGACTCGTCGGCGACGCCGAACGCCCTGCCCTCGAATGGGAGCGCCACCGCGTCCCCCTGCTCTGGCGCTCGCCGACGCCCGGGCCGAGCGACGCCCCGGGCGTGTCCTTCCGGCTGGCGAGCCTCGAGGACGTCCGTCCGACGCTGCTCGCGGCAGCGGGGCTCCGCCCCCGCCCCACCGACGACGCCGCGGCGCCCGGCCTCGGAGGGCGCGACCTCGGCCCGCTCGCCCGCGCTCCGCGGACCGGCGAGGCCGAGGACGAGCGAAGGATCCTGCTCGGTGGCGGACCGTCCGACGAGTCGGTGGGCCTCGCGACCGCGACCCACGTCTATGCCCGCAAGCATTCCGCCCTCGACGGCAGCGGCGCGGCGATCCCGACCGAGACCCTCCGCTTCCACGAAGCGCGCTTCCTGCCCCTTCCGCTGCCGGACCCGGTGCGCGATCCTGCGCCGCGCTCGGCCGCGCTCCGCCCCGGGCCCTGGCGCCGGGACGTGCTCTCCCTCGACAGCCCCGTGCCCTCCCTCGAAACCCATCTCGCCCGCCTCCTCATCGGCGGCCGGTGACAGGACCCCCGATGAGCCCGCCGGACGCGCATCCGAATCCCCCGGTCCCCCCGCGACCGGACGCCGCACCCGAGCCGGGCGTCGGCGGCCACCGCGGCACGCTGCTCGCTGCCGCCGCCGGGCTCGCGATCGGACTCGCGATCGTCTTCTTCGGGGTCCGGCAGGACCGCTTCGCGGGCCTCGATTCCGCGGAGATCGCGATCCGGATCAACGACCTCGGCCCCCGCGTCGGGCGCGACGTGCTCGTCCCGACCTCGGGCTGGACGCTCCAGGTCGAGCTGCCGGAGGATCTCCCCGCCGGCGTCGCCGAGACCCTCGCCGTCCACCTCCGCGAGGAACGAACCGGCGCGAAGATCGAGATCACCGACCGTTTCGCGTTCGACGGTCGCGTCGGGACCTTCGTCGTGCCCGAGCGGCTCGGGCTCGTCGAGGGACTCTTCTCGGTCAGCGCGACCCTGACCGATGCCGAAGGCCGCGAGCTCACGGCCTTTCGCCGCCAGCGCGTCCGCAGCTGGCTCGGCGGCCCGCCCATCGGCTCGCGACAGATCATCCACTTCGACTTCGGTGTCGATCGCGACGGCGACGGCCGCCCGGACTTCGAAGCCGACCTCGCGTCCCTGGGACTGCTCGCGGAGGACGCGCCCGCCGAGGCTCCGCGCCTCGCCGCCGCGATCGCCGAGCGCGCCCTCGCCCGGGTCCTGCGCGCCTACGACCGGAGCGACGATCCGAACCGGACCGGGCGAGACCGCGACCAGGTCTTCGTCCGCTTCGAGCTCGCCGTCGAGGACGGACCGCTCGTGACACGGATCTGTGTCGGCGGACGCAACGCCGCCCACCCCGACTCGATCGGCTTCGTCCGCTTCGACCCCCGGAACGCGACGAAGGGGAGCGAGGAGTGCCTCGGCACCGCCGACGACGGGAGCGACGCGGGCGTCTTCCCCGCCGCGTTCGCCGTCTATGCGGAAGATCCCCTCTGGGCGGAGTCCTTCGGCCCGCTCCTCGAGACGCCCTTCGGCGCGCGAGCGGGCGACGCCGCGCTCCTCGACACGCCGGACGCCAGCGCCCGGGCCCGCGCCCTCGCGACCGCGATCGACCGCTTCGGCGATGCCCTCGGCACCGTCATGGCCCACGAGGCCGCCCACGGCCTCGGCCTCGTGCCCCCCGGCAAGCCCGGCGTCGGTCTCTTCGCCGGGACCGAGGAGCGCGGCGACGGCTACGCGCACAACCTGACCGTCGACGATCGCGTCCCGAGCGAGCCCTGGCTCATGAACCCCGGCGGCACCTTCGATCTCACCGACCTCACGGGCCGGGGCGAGGCTGGCGAGCTCCGCTTCCGACCGCTCAACTGGGCCTACCTGAAGGATCGCGTCGTCCTCAAGGAACGTTAGGTCGCCGAGCAGCGCCTGCGCCTGGCGCGTCGACGGCCTCGGGCACGTCGGGCTCCTATAGATCCCAGAAGAAGTCGGCGTTGGTGAGCTCCTCGCCGCTCCCGGGCGCCCGCTCGGCGCGCTCCTCCGGCGCGAGCAGATCCTCGCCGCGTTCGATGCGCCGGACGAGCTCTTCGAGGTCGCGGGTCTCGTCCTCCCAGTAGGCGTCCGCCCCGAAATGCGGAAACGCGTCGGGGAAGGCCGGGTCGTCCCAGCGCCTTGCGATCCACCCCGCGTAGAAGACGAAGCGGAAGCCGCGCAGCGGCTCGATCAGCGAGAACGTCCGCTCGTCGAAGTCCCGGAACGTCCGGTAGGCCTCGACCAGCACGCGCCGCTGGCAATCCGCCTCCGCGTCGCGCCCCGGCACGAGCATCCAGACGTCCTGCACCGGCGGGCCGATGACCATGTCGTCGAAGTCGAGGAAGAACCAGCCCGCCGGACCGTGGAGCAGGTTGCCCGCGTGACAGTCTCCGTGGATCGGCTGGACCGCGGCGCCGCGACTCCGCTCGGTGTAGATCGCGACCAGCTGATCGACCGCCCTCGCATAGCGGTCGCGGCACGCCGGCGGCAGCCAGCCCTCGCCTTCGAGAACGGCGAGGGCCTCGAGGGGTCCGTGCTCGGGATCGAGCGGGCGTCGATTCGGCGCACCGAGCTCCGCCGCGACCGCGTGGATGCGCGCCATCAGACGACCGAGCACCGCGAGCTCCGCGTCGTCGAGCTCGTCGGGCGAACGTCCCCCGGTGCGCGGCCAGATCGCGTAGTGGACGTCGTCGTCCGTGGTTCGCAGCGTGCCTCCTTCCGGGAAGGCAAGGGGGACGCAGACGGGGATCTCCGCCTCGTCGAGCGCGGCGAGCAGGCGGTGCTCGTCGAGGATCGTCTCCCGCGACCATCGTCCGGGCCGGTAGAACTTCGCGACCACGTGACGCCCATCCTCGAGCCGCACGTCGTAGACCCGATTCTCGAGGGCGTTGAGGGCGAAGCAATGACCCGAAGGCTCGAGCCCCGCCGCCTCGACGGCCCCGAGGACCCGGGCCGGCGTCAAGCCGAGGAAGGAAGCCCGCAATTCCGGCGAGGGCTGACTCATGGTTCGGAGCATACCCCGGCCCGGATTTGCCCCGTATGACGTGTTTCGATAATTTTTTCAGCCACTTAGGGGGTGGATCACGGACCTCGTCCCGTCCCCTGTGACGCGCTCGCCGACCGCCTCCCCCGAAGCGCCGACTCGCCCTGCCCCTCCTCCCGCCGGTCCCGCCGGCCCCTCTTCGATCCACCGACCGCCCACGAACGGAGCCCCCCGTGTCCTCGATCGACTCCCGCCCCGAACGCGACCGCCCGTGGATGTTCCGGACCTACTCCGGACACAGCTCCGCGAAGGCGAGCAACGCCCTCTACCGAAGCAACCTCGCCAAGGGTCAGACGGGTCTCTCCGTCGCCTTCGATCTCCCCACCCAGACCGGATACGACTCGGACCATCCGCTCGCCCGCGGCGAAGTCGGCAAGGTGGGCGTCCCGATCTGCCACATCGACGACATGCAGGTCCTCTTCGACGAGATCCCCCTCGAGAAGATGAACACGTCGATGACGATCAACGCGACGGCGGCGTGGCTGCTCTCGCTCTACATCGCGACCGCCGAACGTCAGGGCACGGACCAGAGCGCCCTCCGCGGCACGACCCAGAACGACATCATCAAGGAGTACCTGTCCCGCGGCACGTTCGTCTTCCCGCCGGAGGCGTCGATGCGCCTCACGAGCGAGATCGTCTCGTACACCGTCGACCACGTCCCGAACTGGAACCCGATGAACGTCTGCTCCTACCACCTGCAGGAAGCGGGAGCGACGCCGGTCCAGGAGATCGCCTACTCGATGGCGAACGCGATCTCGATCCTCGACGTCGTGCGCGCGATGCCCGAGGTCGACGACGAGACGCTGTCCCGGGTCTTCGGTCGCATCTCGTTCTTCCTGAACGCGGGCATCCGCTTCGTGGAGGAGATGTGCAAGTGCCGGGCGATGAACCAGCTCTGGGAGGAGATCGGTCGCGAGCGCTACGGCATCGACGACGCGAAGATGCTCCGCCTCCGCTACGGCGTGCAGGTGAACAGCCTGGGTCTCACCGAAGCGCAGCCCGAGAACAACATCATCCGCATCGCCCTCGAGGCCCTCGGCGTGACCCTCAGCAAGCGCGCCCGCACGCGCTCGCTCCAGCTGCCCGCGTGGAACGAGGCCCTCGGCCTCCCGCGCCCCTGGGACCAGCAGCTCTCGCTGCGCACCCAGCAGATCCTCGCCTACGAGACGGACCTGCTCGAATACGGCGATCTCTTCGACGGCTCCCACGTCGTCGAGGCCAGGACCGCCGCGCTGCTCGAGGAGGCGAAGGCCGAGCTGCAGACGGTCCTCGACATGGGCGGCGCGGTCACCGCGGTCGAGAACGCCTACATGAAGCAGAAGCTCGTCGAGAGCCAGACGGAGCGGCTGCGGGCGATCGAGAGCGGCGAGATGACCGTCGTCGGCGTGAACGCGTACGTCGAAGCCGTCGACTCGCCGCTCGTCGAGGAAGGGGCGGGCTCGATCCTCAAGGTCGACGAGAGCGCCGAGCGCGAGCAGATCGCGTCCCTCGAAGCCTTCCGCAACCGGCGCAACGCGGCGGAGGCGGAGCGGGCACTCAAGAACCTCGAGGACGTGATCAAGAACGGCGGGAACATCATGGCGCCGTCGATCGAGGCCGCGAAAGCCTTTGTCACGACCGGCGAGTGGTCGCAGGTCCTGCGCGACGTCTTCGGCGAATACCGCGCTCCGACCGGCGTCGTCGCCGCGCCGGTCGCGGAGGCGAGCGAAGACGTCAGCCAGGTGCGCAAGCGCGTCGATGCGCTCTCCGAGACCCTCGGCCGCCGGCTCAAGATCCTCGTCGGCAAGCCCGGCCTCGACGGCCACAGCAACGGCGCCGAACAGATCGCGGTCAAGGCGCGCGACGTCGGCATGGAGGTCGTCTACGACGGCATCCGCCTCACGCCGCAGGAGATCGTGCAGTCGGCCCAGGACGAAGGCGTCCACGTGATCGGCCTCTCGATCCTCTCGGGCTCCCACGGCGTCCTCGTCACCGACGTCGTCGAGCAGCTAGAGTCCGCGGGGCTGGGCGAGATCCCGGTCGTCGTCGGGGGCATCATCCCGGACGACGACGCGGAGAAGCTCGAAGCGGCGGGCGTCCGCCGGGTCTACACGCCCAAGGACTTCGATCTGACCCGGATCATGGACGAGATCGTCGACGTCGTCGCGGAGTCGAATGCCGGCTGAGTCCCGAGGAAGGGCTCCTTCGAATGCCCGCTGATCCCGACGCGGCCTCGATCGCGGCGGCGCGCGCGCTCGCGGAGCGCGTCTGCAGGGGCGAGCGGTCGGCGATCAGCCAGGCCCTCAATGCCGTCGACGATAGTCGCGCGAGCCACCGCGAGGCGCGGCTCGCGCTGCTCGATGCGGTCGCGCCCTCGGTGAAGGGGGTGCGCATCGGCGTGACCGGTGCGCCCGGTGCGGGCAAGTCGACGCTGCTCGATGCGTTGGTCTCGGGGCTGCGCGAGCGGGACCGGTCCGTGGGCGTGCTCGCGGTCGACCCGTCGAGCCAGCGAACCGGCGGGGCGCTCCTCGGCGACCGCATGCGGCTCGGCTCCTCGGCCCGCGACGCCGGCGTCTTCCTCCGGTCGCTGGCGGCCCGGGACCAGCTCGGCGGGCTCTCCGAAGTGACCGGCCCCTCCCTCGACATCCTCTCCGCCGCCCTCGACTTCGTCTTCGTCGAGACCGTAGGGGTCGGGCAATCGGAGGCGCAGGTGATCGACGTGGTCGACACCCTCGTCTTCGTCGCCCAGCCCGCCGCCGGCGACCTGATCCAGTTCATGAAGGCGGGCATCCTCGAATGGCCCGACCTCTTCTTCGTGAACAAGTCGGACCTCGGCGACGTCGCCACCCGCGCCGCCGCCGAGCTCCGCGCGGGCCTCGATCTCGGACACCGGCGCGACCCCGACCGCGTGCCGCCGGTGCTGATCGGATCGGCGCGGGACGGGATCGGGATCGACGCGCTGATCGACGAGCTCGAAGCGCACACGCGCTATCTCGCGGCGAGCGGCCTCGGGGAAGTACGCCGACGCGAAGGGCGCCTCGCCCGGATCGAGCACGCGCTCCGCATGCGTTACGGCCGCTTCGGCCTCGCGAAGCTCGGCGGCGCCGCGGACTTCGCGGCGCTGGTCGAGGCGGATCCCGACGTGTCCGCCGACCGGGTGATCGACGCGCTGAGCCAGCGGATCGAGCGTGCGCTGGCCCAGCCGCGGGAGACATCCGGTGGCGCGTGATCCGCTTCGGCCCCCGGGCGGGAGCGGCTTCCTCGTCCGCCTCCTGCGGACGGTGCTGATCGCCCTGCTCGTCGCGTTCACGATCGGCTTTCTGATCGGCACGCTCCTGCGCCGCGAGCTCGAAGAGCCGGTCCGTTATTTCGGATACGAGAAGGCCCCCGCGCCCGCCCCGTCGCCGATCTCCGGCCCGACGTGACACGGAATTGAGTCACATTCACGGCGAACGCGCCGTTCGGTACGCGCGAAGCCCGCTATCCTCTGCCTCCGTTGGGGGTACGGGTGATGAGGCAATCGCGTGAAGCGCTTTGCGATCCGGATCCGGCGCGGCGTTCCTCGGCGGATCCGCCGAGCGGTCGCGACACCGCGGCGCGCGAGCTGATCCCGCAGCGCGCGACGAGCGGCCCGCTGCGCTGGATCGACGCGTTCATCCCCGACGCGGAGCCGCTCCCGACCCACGACGCGCTCCGCCGAGCGCGGCTGACGATCGCGGTGTCGTTCATCAGCGGTTGCACCGTGCTCGCGACGCTGATCGCCGCGACGGACCAGCCCGACTCCTGGACGGTCCGGCTGATGTCGAGCCTTCTCGGTCTCGCGCTCGTCGCGACCCCGCTCCTGGTGAGGGCCGGCATTCCGATCCGCTGGCTGGGACACGCGGTGGTCGCGGTGATGGTCGGCTATGCGCTGATGCTCGCGGGCGCGACGGGTGGGGCCGACACCGGCGGGTTCTTTCTCGCCATGCTCACGCCGCTTCACGCCGTCCTCCTCCTGGGGCGACGCTCCGGAACGATCTGGGCACTCACCGTCGCGCTCGGCATGGTCGCCCTCGCCACCGCCTTCCAGCACGGCTTCGAACGGCTCGTCACGCCCGACCCCGCCGAGGTCGCGCGCTGGAGCTTCTGGGGATGCATCGCGGGCATCGCGGGCACCTGCGGCGTCGCGACGATCTACGAGTCCCTCCAGGCGCGCACCCTCGAGCGTCTGGTCGCGGCACACCGCGTCGCCGACCGGGAGCACGCTCGCCGCCTCGAGCTCGAGGCCGGCTTTCGCGCGGATCTCGAGCGCCGGGTCGACCAGCGGACCCGGGAGCTCCGCGCGTCCCGCGAGCAGCTTCGTCACGCCGACCGACTCGCATCCATCGGCACCCTCGCCGCCGGCGTCGCCCATCAGATCAACAACCCGATCGGGTCGATCCTGCTCGGTGCAGAGCTCGCGCTCACGGAGGACGGGCCCGGTTCGGCGGAGGAGCGCTACCGCGAAGCCCTCGAGCGGAACGTGGCCGACGCGAAGCGGTGCGGAGAGATCGTTCGCAACCTGCTCCGCTACTCGCGCAGCGCCGTCGCCGATCATGAAGCGCTCGAGCTGAACGAGACCCTCGCCCGCGCGCTCGAAGCCGTCGGGTCCGCCGACCGAAACGTACGGCTCGACCGATCGCGCGAGCCGCTCTCCGTCCTGGGGAACCCGGTCGAGCTCGAGCAGATGATCCTCAACCTGGTGACCAATGCGCTCGATGCGGGCGCGGATCACGTCTCGGTCTCGACCCATCGCGTCGACCGGGACGCCCTCGTCGAGGTGTCGGACGACGGACGGGGAATCGCCGAAGAAGACCGGGTGCGGCTCTTCGACCCGTTCTTCACGACGCGCCCCAACGAGGGCGGAACGGGGCTGGGCCTCTCCGTGGTCCACCGAATCGTCGAGGACCACGGCGGCCGGATCGCCGTCGACAGCAAGCTCGGGCGCGGCACCCGGTTCTTCGTGACGCTGCCACTGCACGCCGGAGATTCGGCCTACGCGTGACGCCGCGGGTTCGTGGCGAGACGTGGTCGACCGGGGATCTCTAGGAGCCGCAGTTCCCGCGCAGTCCCAGCGACCGACGAAGGAGAGCCGGGATCGCCTTGGACGCTGTCGGGCGTTCAGTCGCCGCCCGTCCGCCCCACCCAGGCCACGTCCGCCACGCCCTGCCGCGCGTTCTCGTGGCGCGCGACGACGAAGAGCGCGTCCGAGAGGCGGTTCAGGTAGCGGAGCGACGTCTGCTCGACGGATTCACCCTCGATCGCGGCGAGGCGGACCACCGCGCGCTCGGCGCGGCGACACACCGTGCGCGCGACGTGGAAGGCGGCGGCCGAAGGCGAGCCCCCCGGCAGGATGAAGGTCTTGAGCTCCTCGAGATCCGCTTCGAGGCGGTCGATCAGCGCCTCGAGAGCGACGATGTCGGCCTCGGCGACGCCGGCGATCCCGTATTTCTCGCGGTGGGCCGGGTCGGGCGTCGCGAGCGACGACCCCAGATCGAAGAGCGTGCTCTGGATGTCCTGCAGCGTCTCGCCGAGCGCCTCGTCGCACCCGCTCGCCGCCGCCGCGCCGACGAAGGAGTTCAGCTCGTCGACGTCACCGTAGGCCGCGACGCGGAGCTCGTCCTTGCCGACGCGCTCGCCGCCGAAGAGGTCGGTCTGCCCGGCGTCGCCGCGCTTCGTATAGATCTTCATCGGATGGGGCTTCCGTCTCTCGCCTAACGTCGATTCGAGAGCTCTTCGTCGACGAGGCGCGCGAGCTCGTCCTCTTCCGCCGCGTCTCGCGTCCCGGGGGCCTGCGGCGTCCCGGAGAGCGACGGCGCCGACGGATCCTCGTCGTCTTCCTGGGCGTCGTCCTGGGCGTCGTCGCGCCTTCCGACGATGCGGCGGAGCACGATCGCGACCAGCCCGCCGCCGCCGAGGAAGCCCGCGACCGGAAAGACGTACGCCCAGAGCGTGATGCCCTCGGCGGGGGGGGCGCCCTGGATCTCTTCACCGAAGCGCTCGATCAGCATGTCGACCACTTCTTCCTTGCTCGCACCGGCGGCCTCCTGGACCTGGATCCACTGGATCAGCTCCGCCGCCTGCGGGCTCGGACAGGAGGCGACCGTCCGCCCCGGGCAGAAGGGGCTCATCAGCTCCGACGCCAGATCCTGCGAGTACGGACCCTCGTCGGCGCAGCCCCCGAGCAGGAGCGCGAGCGCGCCGACGAGCACGCCGAACGACCGTGCCTTCGAACCGGATCGCGTCATTTTCCCGAACCTGCCCAAGCTAGATGTCCCAATCTAGATGTCCCAATGGAGCTGCATCGACTCCTCGCCGTCCTGCCCCTTCACGAGCTGCCTCGGCGCTTCGGCCATCACGCGGCTGTTCGCCGGCACGCTCTCCGTGAGGAAGACGTTGCCGCCGATCACGCTCCCGCGTCCGATGACCGTATCCCCTCCGAGGATCGTCGCACCCGCGTAGATCGTGACGTCGTCCTCGATCGTCGGGTGGCGCTTCTTCCCGCGGAGCTTCGACGCGTCGCGCAGCGACGTCGCCCCGATCGTCACGCCCTGATAGAGGCGGACGTGATTGCCGATGTGGGCGGTCTCGCCGATCACGATGCCCGTTCCGTGGTCGATGAAGAAGTGGCTGCCGATCGTGGCGCCGGGATGGATGTCGATGCCGGTGTGGTCGTGGGCGTACTCGCTCATGATCCGCGGCAGGAGGGGAACGCCGTAGCTGTGGAGCTCGTGGGCGATCCGATGGATCGCGAGCGCGCGGATCGCGGGATAGGCCAGGACGATCTCGTCGTAGCCCGCCGCCGCCGGATCCCCCGCGTAGGCCGCCTCGACGTCGTGGGAGAGCTGCTCGCGCAGCTTCACCAGGTTCGCGACGAAGCGCGTCGTCAGCTCGGCCGCGTCCGGCCCGCCCTCGGGCAGATCCACCTGCTCGAGAAGCTTGTAGAGACCGTCCGCGATGCCGGGGACCTCGGAGCGAAGCTCGGCCGGATCGACGCGGAATCGCAGCAGGCGCTTGGCCCGGTCGACCCACTCGACGACGGCGGTCGGATCCAGGATCCCGCCGCAGACCGTCTCCGACAGCACCGTCTCGTCGCAGCCCGCGAGGCCCTCGATCGCCGCCTCGAGGACGTCCGCGGGACAGGTGAAGCTGCCCGGGGCGTCGGAGCGGATCGTGCGGAGCTTGGGGCTCGCAGCGCGGGAGGGAGGATTGCTGGCCATCACGGACTCCTGTGCTCGATCGGTCCGTCACCACGACGGAGGGTCGAGCGGGGCGCGCCTTTGGGGCGATCTGGAACGGGACGGGCGCGCACGCAGCGTCGCTGGCGGGCGCGCGGCGGTGCGGATCATAGGATGCCCCACATCCGGCGCGAGGACACCCGCGCCGCGCCGGACGCATCGAAACCGCAGGAAGCCGGCAGCTCCCCGACCGAGCGCCTATCCTGCATCCGGAGCCGCGCCGGAGCTGTCGCGCGGGTCACGGACGGGGGGTCCGCTTGGGCACCATCTACAGCCATTCGCGTCTCTCGAGCTTCGAGAACTGCCCGAAGCAGTTCGAGTTCCGGTACGTCCTCAAGGTCCCGAGCGCATCCGAAGGCGTCGAAGCCTTCGTCGGCAAGCGCGTCCACGAAGTCCTCGAGCGCCTCTATCTCTTCGTCGGCAAGGGGCAGATCCCGGGCATCGAGAAGGTCGTCGACCGCTACCACAAGCTCTGGGAGGAGACCTACGACCCGGAGCGCGTGCGCATCGTCCGCGAGAACACCCCGCTGTCCTACTACCGACAGCTCGGCGAGGATTGCCTGCGCGGCTACTACCTGCGCCACTACCCCTTCGACGACAGCGAGACCCTGGGCCTCGAGAAGCGCGTCGTCTTCCCCCTCGACGACGCGGGCGAGTACAGGATGCAGGGCATCATCGACCGCATCTCCCGCGCCCGCGACGGCGCCATCGAGATCCACGACTACAAGACCGGCGCGCGGGTTCCGTCGCAGCGGATCCTCGATCAGGACCGCCAGCTGGCCCTCTACCAACTCGGCCTCGCGCGCACCTACGGCGACGACACCGAGTTCCGTCTGGTCTGGCACTACGTCGCGAAGAACCGCACCTGCGTCTCGACCCGGACGAAGGACGACCTCGCGCAGCTCCGCACCGAGACGATCGCCCGGATCGACGAGATCCAGGCCGCCACCGAATTCCCCGCCCGGAAGATCTCGCTCTGCGGCTGGTGCGAGTACAAGGATCGGTGCCCGCTCTGGGCCTCGCCCGAGGACCTCGCGCGGATCGAAGCGGAGGACGCCGCCGCCCGCGCGGAGAAGCGCGAGACCGGGGCACGAGCGCCCGAGCCGGCGGACGACAGCCAGCTCAGCCTGCTCTGAAGCCAGGCTCGACGCCCGGTCGCGCGCGAGGCGACGGCGCCGCCCGGTCGCGCCGGCGGACGGGCGCCCTTTGCTAGCCTCGCCGCCATGGGCCTCACCATCGAACGCATTCCGACCTTCGGCGACAACTACACCTACCTGGTGATCTGCGACGAGACGAACGACGCCGCGATCATCGACGCACCGGAGGAGGACCCCGTCGTCGCGCGGGTCGAAGCGACCGGCGCGAACGTCAAGCTGATCCTCTCGACCCACCACCACTTCGACCACTCCATGGCGAACCCGCAGCTCGCGGAGCGCTACGGCGCGCCGGTCTACGGGCACGTCTCGGACCAGGAGCAGGACCGCCTGCCCGGCCAGACGGTCGGCGTCGACGAGGGCGACACCTTCACGCTCGGCAACCAGACCGGGCGCGTGCTCTTCATCCCCTCCCACACGACCGGCCACGTGGCCTACGTCTTCGACGACGCCAAGGCCGTCTTCACCGGCGACATGCTCTTCGCCGGCGGCTGCGGCCGCCTCTTCGAGGGCAACGCGCAGATGATGTACGACGCGCTCTGCGTGAAGCTCGCCGCGCTGCCCGACGACTACCTCGTCTACTGCGGCCACGAGTACACCCAGGGCAATCTCGAGTTCGCGCTGACCGTCGAGCCCGAGAATCCGGAGATCAGGGAGCGCTACGACAAGGTCGTGGCCCTGCGCGCGAAGGCCGCCGCCGACTGGCACGACGCGACCCCCGCCGAGATGACGATCCCGTCGACGATCGCGGAAGAGAAGGCGACCAACCCCTTCATGCGCTCACCGGATGCCGAAGAGCTCGGGCGCAGGCGCGAGCTCAAGGACAGCTTTTGACCTCGGGCGCGGACGCGCCCTTGGGCCGCAGGCGCTTGATTGCGGGCGCAGACGCGCCCTTGGGCCGCGGGCGCTTGATTGCGGGCGCAGGCGTGCCCTTGGGCCGCGGGCGCTTGATTGCGGGTGCGGGCACGGGCGCGGGTAGGCGATGATTCCGGACGGCGCGGTCACGATCACGATTCGGCATCGGGTGGGTTTCCACGAGACCGACGCGATGGGGATCGTGCACCACTCGAACTACCTGAAGTACTGCGAGAACGCGCGGGTGGTCTGGCTCGAGACCCATGACAAGAGCTATCCGGACTGGATCGAGATGGGGCTGCACTTCGCGGTCACGAAGGTCGACCTCGACTACAAGCAGCCCGCGCGCTTCGACGACCGACTCGACGTGACGACCTGGCTCGAGTGGGTCCGCGGCGCGTCCCTCGCGATGGCCTACGAGATCAGCCGCGACGGCGAGCTCCTCTGCTCCGGGCGAACCGAGCACGCGTCGATCAACGGCGAGGGCCGCGTCCGCCGACTCCCGAAGGAAGATCGGGAACGTCTCGGCCGCACGGCGGTCACCGAGTACTCGCGCGGCGACTGATCCGCCGGCTGCGAGCACTCGCCGGAGATCCGCCGGCTGCGAGCACTCGCCGGAGATCCGCCGGCTGCGAGCACTCGACGGAGATCCGCCGGCTGCGAGCACTCGACGGAGATCCGCCGGCTGCGGGCGCTCGCCGGAGGTCCGCCGGCTGCGAGCGCTCGCCGAGGAGCGCGCCTAACGCGCCATGCGGCGGGCGAGGAAGCGGCGGAGGTCCTGCGCACGAAGCGCCAGCTCCCGCTCGAACCATCCCGTCGTGCTCTGGATGACTTCGAGGGCATCCCCCTGGCCCGACCAGTGGCTGCGGACGACGTCCGGGTGGACGTGGTTCAGGAGGCGCGAGAGGCAGGCGGCGACGATGA
This sequence comes from bacterium, assembly GCA_030432735.1. Classification (GTDB taxonomy): domain Bacteria; phylum Myxococcota_A; class UBA9160; order UBA9160; family UBA4427; genus UBA4427. Next base: position 5,431 of record JAUIMK010000033.1, on the reverse strand, counting down.
AGAGGTCGTCGAGCAGGCCGACCGGTCCCATCACCAGCGCCGGGAGCACGTCGATTGGAGAGACGACGTACGCGATCCCGGCGACGGCGAGGCCCTTGTCGAGGAGCGGCACCCGCTCGTCCCGAAGCAAGCGAAGCAGGAGGATCGTGAGATCCGGCAGGAAGAGCAGGACGTCGCCGAAGCGCGAGACTCCGTTCGACGTCGAATCCAGCAGGCGATCGCGCAGCTGGTCGTAGAGCCGTTGCTCCTTCGGATTCAGCTCGATCGTGACGGGCGGTCCGTTCATCGGCGCTCTCCTCGCCCGCTCCGCAGCTCGCGCAGCCGCGCGTCCGCGTCCCGGTCCTGGCCGAGGCGCTTGGGTCCCGGCGGCGGCGGCTCGACCGCGGCACGCAGGATCCCGAGGATCGGTCGCCCCTCGACGTCGCTGCCGAGATCGAGCCCGAGCAGCGCGCCGATCGTCGGCGCGACGTCGAGCAGATCGACGGTCGGCAGGCGGACGTGGTTCCGGATGCCACGCCCCCACGCGACGAAGCCCACGCTCGTCGACTCCGGCAGGTCGCCGAGGACCCCCGGTGCGCCGCGCACCCGCGCCGGAGCGAGCAGGGGGCCGGCGAGATCGTCCATGATCACGATGCCCGGCGGCGAGACCAGGGCGAACCAGGCCTGCGGGTCGCCGCCCAGGATCGCGAGCTCCTTGGCCGAGACGATCTCGAAGGCCCCCGTCCGCTCCGCCTCGGCACGCAGAACGTTCCGGGCATCGAGCGCGTTCGCCGCGTCCCGCGCATAGACGTAGGCCGAACGACCGTGGGACCGCGAGAGGGCGAGCCAGCTGCGCACACCCGTCGCCGTGCGGGGATCGCGACCGACGAGACCCTTTCGGGCGAGCACGGTATTCGGGGCGACGCGCGTGTGGACCGGATGATGCGCCACGTCGCCGGTGACGAAGATCGCCGTATCGTCGAGCTGCCCGTTCGCTTCGAGACAACCGACCAGGCGCTCGATCTCCGCATCGACCCGATCGAGGGCATCGTCGACCTCGACCGAGCCGGGCCCGAACGCGGCGAGCGGCCGCAGCGTCTGATCCAGCCGAAGGAGCCAGAGCCCCGCGTCCCGCTCCGAAGCGATCAGACGGCAGGCGACCTCGACCAGCACGCCGTCCTCCTGCGAGGCCGTGGGCCAGGCCGACGTCGCGGCCTCTTCCTCGCTCGCGGTCCGGGCCTCGGCAGCGATCGTGGCGATCTCTCGGGTGAGCGCCGGGCTCGTGCCGGGCCGCGCGAAGGCGAGTCCGTCGCCGGGAGGCTCCGGCAGCAGGAGCTCGATCCGCGCGCCGGCGGTCGTCGGCCAACCGAGGGAGACCACGCTCCGGGCGACGGCAGCGTCCCAGAGCGTCGTGCCCTCGAGCAGACGACTGTCCTGGAAGGGCAGCGAGCGCGTGCCCTCCCGGTCGAGGGTCGCGTCGGCGACGATGCCGTGTCGCGGCGGGGTGCGGCCGGTGACGAGGGTCGCGTGGGTCGCGCGCGAGGCGCTCGGGACCGGCGGAATCGCGGCCAGGCCCGTCGCGCCCTCTCGCGCCAGCCGCGCGAGGGTCGGCATGTGGACGAGGGCCCCCTCCGCGGCGGCGTGCCCGAAGGGGTCGAGATAGTCGGCGGCGCGCAGACCGGCCACGGTGATCAGGAAGACGCGCGCGGGCGGGCCTTCGGCGAAGCGCGCCTCCCGGCGCGGGTCGACGTCACGGAGCGTCCGTTCGTCTTCGAGCGTCGGCTTCGCGCAGCCGAACGCCGCGACCAGACCGAGCAGGCCGAACACGAGCCCCGTCGGCCTTCCCCAGAGAAACGCTGTTTGCCTAGCGACCCGGTCCACCTTCGCCCCACCCCCGCTGCGAGCCACCCGGCGGGGCGTTCGCGCGTGGGTACGATGCGGGAGGCGATCGCGCCTGTCGAGCCAGCGCAGAGGATTCTTTTTCTCTTTCATAAACGGATACTTGCAGTCACACAGGGGAGACTCCGGGGCTGCTTTTGCGTAGCATGGGCCCCGCCATGGAGCCCTCTGCCACCTTCGAAGAACTCGAGATCCCCCTGCCCGAGCCGATTCACGGCAAGGACCATCTGAAAGGGGTGCTCGGCATCCCCGAGTGGTGGCCCACCGGCGAGCGGATCGCCGTCGTCTTCGCCCACGGCGGTGGCAGCGACTACGACGACCCGCTGATCGCCGCGGTCTGCAACGGCCTGACCGAGCGCAGCTATCTGACGCTGCGCTTCAACTTTCCGTTCGCGGAGGCGGGCAAGCGCGCGACGGCGGATTCCCCCGCGGTGCTCGAGCGCGGCTACCGCGCTGCGCTGAACATCCTCGGTCGCGATCCGACCGCCCTGCCCGCCCGTCTGATCGTCGGCGGCATGGGTCTTGGCGGACGCGTCGCGGCGGGCCTCGTGGCCGATCGCCTCCAGGCGGATGGCCTCTTCGTCCTGGGCTTCCCGCTCCATCCGCAGGACAAGCCCGAGAAGAGCGACCCGGACGTGCTCTTCCGCTCGACGGCGCCGACGCTCTTCATCCAGGGCACCCGCGACCGGCGCTGCGATCCGACCGCGCTGCGTCAGGCGCTCCGCCGGGTCGGCGCCCCGATCGAGCTCTACGACGTGGCGGAGGCCGACTCGAACTTCCACGTCCCCCGCAAGTCGGGGCGGACGAACGAGCAGGTCCAGGCCGAGGTCTTCGGCGTGCTCGCCAACTGGATCGGACGGCGGACCCGCTAGCGATCGCGGCAGACGACTTCGGAGAACGAGACGATGGCCACTGAGAGCGACCTTTATTTCGTGCAGCAGGCGGTCGGGGAGATGGCGAACCTCGCCTACCTGATCGGGAGCCGCGAAGAGCGGAAGGCGTACGTCGTCGACCCGGCCTGGAACGTGCAGGGTCTGCTCGATCAGGCGGCGAACGACGGAATCGAGGTCGTCGGTGCGCTCGTCACCCACTACCACCAGGATCACGTCGGCGGCGAGATCTTCGGCCACCACATCGAGGGCCTCGCGAAGCTCCTCGAGGTCGCGCCGATGCCGATCCACGTGAACAAGCACGAGGCCGAGGGCACGATCAAGGTCACCGGCGTCTCCGAGAGCGACCTCGTCCAGCACGAAGGCGGTGACCTCCTCGAGGTCGGCGGCGTCGGCATCCGGCTGATCCACACCCCCGGACACACGCCGGGCAGTCAGTGCTTCCACGTCGAGGAGCGCGACCAGAGTGGCCACCTCGTCTCCGGCGACACGCTCTTCCTGAACGGCTGCGGGCGGGTCGACCTGCCTGGTGCGGACCCGAAGGCGATGTACGAGAGCCTCGAGACCCTGAAGCAGCTGCCCGACTCGACGACCCTCTTCCCGGGCCATCTCTACTCCCCCGAAGGGCACGACTCGATGGCGTCCCAGAAGCGGACGAACCCGTATCTGCGGGCCGCCAACGTCGAGATGTTCCTCTCGTTCATGGGCTACTGATCCGCCGCCTGCGGGCGCTCGGCGGGGATCCGCCGCCTGCGGGCGCTCGGCGGGGATCCGCCGCCTGCGGGCGCTCGGCGGGGATCCGCCGCCTGCGGGCGCTCGGCGGAACTCGACCCTGGGTCGAGCGTCGCAGGACGCTCGGATTCGCAGGGCGAAACCGGGGGCCAGAGCGGCTCTCCCTTGCGATCTCGGCGTGCGCCGGGGTGCCCACCGACGCAGTTCGTTGCGTTGAAAACCGGCCCCCCGGGCGGTAGAGTCCGCCGCGATCGATTTCCCGGCCGCTCATCCCTGGCCGGGAATTCCCGACAGTCCCAAACCAACTCGCAACGCTTCGCCCAGGACGCGTCGCGCGCCCCTGACCGATCGGGTGCGCGGTCGGCGCCTGGCCAGAGGAGGCTCGCCCCCATGAAGGTCATGGTGTGCCTGAAGCAGGTCCCCCATCAGGACGCACGTCTCGACGTGAACTCCGAGGGAACCTGGATCCAGGAAGACAACATCAAGTTCGAAATCAACTCCTACGACACCTACGCCGTCGAGGAGGCCCTCAAGCTGAAGGACGCCGGCGCAGCCGACGAGGTGATCGTCGTGTCCATCGGCCCCGACCGCGTGACCCAGGCCCTCCGCACGGCCCTCGGCATGGGCGCGGACCGCGCGATCCACGTCAACGACGCCGCGGCCGCCGGTGCCGACGCCCTCGCCACGGCGAAGATCCTCGCCGCCGTCGCCAAGGAAGAAGGCGCGGACCTCGTCTTCGCCGGCCTGATGGCGGACGACGACAACGCCTCGGCGATCCCGCCGATGATCGCCGAGCTCCTCGGCTTCCCGAGCGCGACCGGCGTCCTCGCCACCGACTTCAGCGGCGACGCGGTCAAGGTCGAGCGCGAGCTCGAGGGCGGCGCCCTCGAGGTGGTCGAGCTGCCGAAGCCCTGCCTGATCGCGATCCAGTCCGGTGCCAACCAGGTCCGGTACGCGTCGCTCAAGGGCATCATGCAGGCCAAGAAGAAGCCGGTCGACGTGAAGACCCTCGCCGACCTCGGTCTCGCCGACCAGGCTTCCGCCGCGCAGAACAAGACCAAGATCAACAAGATCTACGTGCCGCCGAAGGGCGACTCCGCCGAGATCCTCTCCGGATCCACGGACGAGGTCGTCGGACAGCTCGTCACGAAGATCAAGGAACTGGGACTGCTCTGATTCCTTGCGGCTGCTTTCGCAGCCTTGGGCCGCAGGCGCTCGCGGGAAGCGACGTCGGGCGGAACAGAGCGACCTAGCAAGACCTCCGGAAACGGCTGGCTGGCCGGCGGAGGAAAAAGGAGAACGCGATGGGAACCGTACTGGTCGTCGCTGAAATTCAGAAGGGCGCGATCCGCGAGGCGAGCTACGAGCTCGTCGCGGCCGCGCAGGGCATCGACGGTGCCGAGGTCAACGGCCTCGTCATCGGATCCGGTGTCGGAGACCTCGCGAGTGCTTTCGCGAGCAAGGGCGCGGGCAAGACCTACGTCGTCGACGACGCCGCGGCCGAGAACTACAACGTGGACGTCTGGACCAAGGCGATCAAGGCCGCAGCCGAAGCCTCGGGCGCCGACCTGATCCTCGTCTCCAACACGCCCACCGGTTGGGACGTCGCACCGCGCATCGCCGCGGGCCTCGACTGCGCGTTCGCGAGCGACTGCATCAAGGCCGCCGCCGGCGACGGTGGCTACACCTTCGTGCGCCGTGTCTTCAACGGCAAGCTCGACGCCGAGGTCTCGACCACCGGTCGCACGGTCGCCACGATGCAGCCCGGCGCCATGTCGCCCTTCGAGGGCTCGAGCGACGGTGGAACCGAGGCGCTCAGCACGGACCTCTCGGCGGGCGCCAAGTTCGTCGAGGTCAAGGTCGCCGAGTCCACGGGCGTCGACCTGACGAAGGCGGACGTGATCGTCTCGGGTGGCCGCGGTGTCGGTGAT
>JAUIMK010000363.1 GCA_030432735.1 bacterium | reverse complement strand
TCGGCTCGACGTGACGGCTCTCGATCGCGCGGGGGCGCTCGATCCACTCTTCGAGGTTTCGGTGCGCGTCGCGGTCCGCGCGGGCGGCGATCGTCCTGCGCATGTTCGACTGCCAGTCCTCGAGGGCTTCCGGCGCGGGCACGTCGGGCATCGGCTTCTGGTGGTCGAAGCTCTCCTCCGCGACCTGGAACGAAGCGCTCAGCGTGAAGATCGGCCGGCCGTGCTGCACGGCGGTCACGCGGCGGGTCGTGAACGTGCGCCCGTCTCGCGTGCGTTCGACCTGATAGATGATCGGGATCTTCGGATCGCCGGGCCGCAGGAAGTAGGCGTGCAGCGAGTGCAGCGTCCGGCCTTCGACGGTGCGGCCCGCGGCGACCAGCGCCTGCGCCGCGACCTGTCCCCCGAAGACCCGCTGCCGATCCTCGTCGGGCTGCTGGCCCCGGAAGAGATCCAGCTCGAGGGGTTCGAGGTCGAGGGTCGCGAGGAGCTCTTCGAGTGCGCTGTTCATTGCGCGGGCAGGGTAGGCGATCGCTCGCGTGCGGTCCGGTCGGGTCCGGGAAGGCCTGGGCGCGCAGGCGGCATGCAGGCCACGCGCAGCCGACGCCGGATTCGTCAAGCGTGCCGGGAGCGAGCCCGATGAGCTTGCCGGAGCCCTGGCCCCGGAGATTCCGTGATCGACTACTCCGTCCTCCCCTTGATGGCGATTCTCGTGTCGGCGGCGTTCGGCGCGGTCTCGATCTCCTGGGACTCCGAGCGCCGGGCGACGCGATCGATGGGCGCGCTCTTCGGCTCGATCGCACTCTGGGCCCTCGTCGACCTCCTGGTGACCCTGGAGACCGACGCGGAGCGGGCGCGTCGCATCATGGCGTGGGCGCACGTCGGACCGCTGCTCGTCGGGCCCTCGGTCCTCTGGGTCGTCGCGCAGATGCTGCCTCAGTCGCGCGCCCGTCTCGAAGGGTGGGTTCCGCGCGCCGCGCTCGTGTGCGGCGCGGTCGGAATCGGGGCGGGGTTCGTGCCCGGCGTGATCACCGGGATGGTGCCGACGGGATACGGCTGGATGCCCCGCTACGGACCGATCTCGATCGCGCTGTTTCCGATCGGGCTGATCCTCCCCGTCTATGCCGCGATCCTCGCGTCGCGGATCCCGCCGCGCGAGGCCAACCGGGAGTCGGATCGCAAGCGGGCCGTCGGGCTGCGCGTGTGTACGGCGCTCTCGATCGGTGTCGCGATGCCGACGGAGATCCTGTTCCCGCTCCTCGAGATCCCGGTACCGCGCCTCGGTGCACTCGGGGCGGCGATCGGCTCGGCGATGGTCTGGATGCTCGTCCTGCACGAGACGGAGGACCTGATGCTCACGCCCCGCGGCATGGCGCGAAAGATCCTCGCGGAGCTCCGCGACGGAGTCGTCCTCGTCGACCTCGAGGGCCGCATCCTCACGACCAACGCGCGCTTCGCCGAGATGGCGGGGCTGCCTTCGTCCGCCCTCGTCGGCCGTTCCCTGGCCCGTCTGCTCGACGCGCCGCTCGATCGCATCCTCGCGGGCGTCGAGGATCGGGAGTCGAGTCTGCGCGGCGCCGACGAGGCCTGCTTTCCCGTCTCGCTCTCGTCGAGTCTCGCGCGCAGCCGCAGCGGCCGGGCCGTCGGGGTCGTCGTCGCGGTCCGCGATCGGCGGGAGATCGACGACCTGCGGCGACAGCTCCTCTCGTCGGGGCGGCTCGCCGCGATCGGCGAGCTCGCCGCCGGGATCGCCCACGAGGTGAACAACCCCGTCGCCTTCATCCGATCCGATCTGAATCTGCTCGCCGAGCGATGCGAGGAGCTCCGGGAGGCCGTCGCGGGATGCGCCATCGGCCCCGACCACGCCGCCGTCTTCGCTCGCATCGAAACGCGCCTCGGCCGAGCGCGGGACCATCTCGGCCGGGTGGCGCAGGTCGTCGTCGACGTCCGCGAGTTCGCCCATATCGGTGGGGCCCGGCAGGGGGGCAGCGATCCCGAGGCCGTCGTCGAGGGGGCGATGCGCCTGGCGCGCATGCAGCGCGGTGACGACGTCGCGCTGCGAGTCGCGAGCGTCGCCGGCGACGACCGGTTCGACGCCGGACAGGAGCTCAAGCAGATCCTCCTCGTGCTCCTGCGACTGCTCGCGGAGGGGACCGAGAAGGGGGGGGCGATCGAGGTCGACCTGCGGACCGACGGTCGCGAGCTGACGGTCGGCCTCGGGGTCGCGTGCCTGCGGGCGTCGGGCGAGGCGCTTCGCGCGCGTCTCGAGTCGATCGGGGCCGCGCTGCCGTCGACGGGGGGCGACGCGGATTTCGGTCTCGCGACGGCGGCGGAGTTGATCGAGCAGCTCGGCGGGCGGCTCGTCCTCACGGAGGACGCGGCGACCGGCCTGCGCGTGGAGCTCGCGCTCCCGCTCGTCTCCTTCGACGGGGAGGGGACGCGCGCGTCATGATGGCCTTCGCCCTCTTCAAGGCGGCCTGTGCGGTCGTGTCCGTCGCGCTCGCGGCGGGGTTGCTCGCCCGCGACCACGGACTCAAGGCCAACCGTCTGATCGCGGCCTTCCTCTTCTGCAACGCCTACTGGGCGCTGCTGGAGTTCTTCCTGTACCGGACGACCGACGTGGAGGTGGCGACCCGCTACTTCCGGTTCATGGCGATCGGCTGGGTTCCCCTCGGCACGCTGTGTGCGCACGCGTCGCTCACGCTGTCGACGATGGAGCGCCGATCGCTTCGGCGTCTGCTGCCCCTCTGTTATGCGGGGCTCGCGATCGTGCTTCCAGTCTCGATCGGGACCGATTGGGTGATCCGGGAGGCGCGGCGGATCTCGATCGGGTGGTACCCCGAGTTCGGGCCGGGAATGATCGCGGCCTATCTCCTGATGTCGACGCCGCTGGTCGCCGTCCTCGCTTCGTGGCGGACCGTGCTCCGGGCAGGCGAAGGCGGAGGCCAGCACCTCCTCGCGCGGATCGTCTTCTTCGGGATCTCCTCGGCGCTGGTCTGTGGGACGGTGACGGCGGTGGCGTTGCCGATCCTGGGGATCGAGGCCTTCGGATTCACGACGGCGCTGCTGGCGGGGGTCGGTCTCGCGGTGACCTGGACGCTGCGGCGCTTCGGCCACGCGCTCATCTCGGCGGAGGCCTTCGCCCGCGAGATCCTCGACACGCTCGAGGACGGGGTGATCCTGGTCGACGACGCCGGACGCATCCGGGACGCGAATCGGGCCTTCCTGCGTTGGGTCGGGGAGCCCGAGGCGCGGGTGCTGGCCCAGCCCGTGGACGCGTGGCTCCCGGAGCTGTCGGGGGACGCCGTCTGCGGATCACCCGGCGAAGGCTCGCGACTCGGGTCCGTGGGGACCCGGCTCGGCGAGACGGTTCCCGTCGTGGTCTCGCGGCCCGTTCCCTGCGACGGCGGCGGGCGACACGTGGGGCACGCCTACGTCCTCCGGGACCGACGGGAGATCGTCTCGCTCCAGCGACAGCTCGTGGTCTCCGCGCGACTCGCCGCGGTCGGTGACCTCTCCGCGGCGATCTCCGCGTCGATCAGCGAGCCCGCGGCGCGGCTCCAGGACGAGTTCACGGGGCTCGCCCTCGACTGGGACAGTGGCGGCGATCTGGCGCTGCTGGCGGGCGTGGACGAAGTCTGTGCCGAGGCGATCGACGAGGGTCGGGAGCTCGTGGACGAGTGTGTCGAGGGCGCGGACCGGATCTTCTCGATCGTGCGGGAGGTCGCGGGCTTCTCGAGCGAGAGCGAACGGGACGACTTCGCGCCGCATGCCCTCGATCAGATCGTTCGGCGATCGGTGCGCATCGCCCAGGTGCAGGCGCCGGCGGGCGTCGAGATCGAGGTGCGGGTCGACCCGGACGTGAAGATCCTCTGCCACTACGCCGAGATCGAACGGGTCGCCACGAACCTGCTCGTGAACGCGCTCCACGCGCTCGGCGGTGAAGACGGCGGGCGTCACGTCGTCGTCGCCGTCGCGGCCCAGGACGGTCGCGCGCTCCTCCACGTCGAGGACGATGGCTGCGGGATCGACCCCGAAGTGCTCGACCGGATCTTCGATCCCTTCTTCACGACCAAGCCCGTCGGCAAGGGGACGGGGCTCGGACTCGCGATCTCGTACCACATCGTGAAGGCGCATGGCGGCGAGATCCGGGTCTCCTCCGAGCCGGGCCGCGGCACCAGCGTGGCGGTCGAGCTGCCCAGGGCCCCGATCGCCGACGACGCGTCGGCGGACGAGCAGCGGCGCGGACCCGGGGTCCCCTCGGCGAGCTAGGATTGCCGGCCCGATGCGGCGACGCACCGGCCGAGCGAGGATCCGAGATGCCTGCCCAGGGAAGCCCTGCCGATCGACTGCGCGCGCTGTTGGCGGAGGACCGTCTGCACGTCACGCCCAGCTGCTTCG
>JAUIMK010000362.1 GCA_030432735.1 bacterium | reverse complement strand
CGCGTTCTGGGTCGCGATCGGCGTGCCGATCTCGGTCCTCGGCGCGATCGCGACCTTTCCGGTCTTCGACATCTCGATCGACGTGCTGACGCTCTTCGGCTTCATCCTCGGCCTCGGCATCCTCGTCGACGACGCGATCGTGATCGGGGAGAACGTGCACAGCCACCAGCTGCGCGGCGAGGACCCGGTTCGCGCGGCGATCACGGGAGCCCAGGAGGTCGCGAAGCCCGTCATCTTCGGAATCTTGACGACGATCACCGCCTTCGCGCCCATGATGATCGGCGGCGGACGCATCGGAGAGATGTTCGGCACGATCGGCGTGCTCGTGACGATCTGCCTGCTGGTCTCGCTGGTCGAGTCGCAGTTCGTCCTGCCGGCGCATCTCGGGCATCACCTTCGACCGGAAGAGGCTTCCGCGCGACCGGAAGAGGCATCCGCGCGACCGGAAAAGGCTTCCGCGCGAACGGAAAAGGCTTCCGCGCGCCCCGACGAAGAGGGCGGCCCAAGGCACGAGGGGAGGGGCGCAGGCGCCGAGGCGCGCCGCGGCGCCGACGTCTCCGGGCATTGGAAGCGTCTGCAGGCGGCGACGCGGACGATGCTCGGACGCCTCGCCAGCGACTACTACGGACCGGCCCTCGGCCGTGTCCTTGCGTGGCGCTACGCCGCGCTCGCGACGGCGGTCGCGCTCCTGCTGCTCTCGGCGGGCATCCTCGGGAGTGGACGGATCGCCTTCTCGTTCTTCCCGAAGGTCGAGGCGGACTACGTGAGCGCCGCGTTGACGATGCCCCAGGGCACGCCCGTCGAAGTGACGGCGGCGGCGGTCGAGGAGCTCGAGCGCGCGGCGCTCGACATGAAGGCGACCGTCGACCGGGACTATCCGATCGAGGGCGGTTCGGTGATCAAGCACATGCTCGCCTCGATCGGAGAGCAGCCGCCGCTCCAGAACGGCCCCGCCGTCGCGGGCGCCGGTCGGGGCACCCATCTGGGACAGGTGGCGCTCGAGCTCGAGGGGCATCGCCCGGTCTCGGCGGGGGAGGTCGTCCGCCTCTGGCGCGAGGCGACGCCGGCGATTCCCGAGGCGGAGCAGCTCGTCTTCACGTGGGACTCGGTGTCGATGGGCGCGCCGATCGACATCGAGCTCCGCTCCGACCGACGTCCGGGACTCCTTCCATGCGGGCAAGCGCGAGATCAAGCTCGCGGTGCTGCCGGCCGCGGAGGCCCTGGGGATCGACCTCGAGGACGTCGCCCGACAAGTCCGCCGCGCCTTCTACGGCGAGGAGGCGCAGCGCATCCAGCGCGGCCGCGACGACGTCCGGGTGATGGTCCGCTATCCGGAGGAGGAGCGGCGCTCCCTCGCCGATCTCGCCAACCTGCGGATCCGGACGCCGGACGGAGGCGAGGTTCCCTTCTACAGCGTGGCGCGCGCGGAGCCCGGCGTGGGCTTCGCGAACATCCAACGCGTCGATCGCCGCCGCACGGTCGCCGTCACGGCCGACGTCGACATCCACGTGACGAACGCCAACCAGGTGATCGCGGACGTAGAGCGCGAGGTCCTGCCCGACGTCCTCGCGACCCATTCGGGTCTGTCCTACTCGCTCGAAGGGGAGCAGAGGGAGCAGCAGGAGAGCCTCTCGAATCTGGTCGGCAGCTACGCCTTCGCGCTCTTCGTGATCTACGCGCTCCTCGCCATCCCGCTCCGCTCCTACGCCCAACCCCTGATCATCATGGCGGTCATTCCCTTCGGCCTGATCGGCGCGATGGCGGGCCACGTGATCATGGGCCTCGACTTCAGCATGATCTCGCTCTTCGGCGTGGTGGCGCTCTCGGGCGTCGTCGTCAACTCGAGCCTCGTGCTCGTCGACGGTGTGAATCGAAGGCGGGCGAGCGGAGTGAGCGTGACGGAGGCGCTCGCCGGGGCGGGCATGTCGCGCTTCCGCCCGATCGTCCTGACGTCGCTCACGACCTTCGCCGGCCTGACACCCTTGCTCCTCGAGGACCGGCTCGGCGCGCGCTTCCTCATCCCGATGGCGACGTCGCTCGCCTTCGGCGTGATCTTCGCGACGGCGATCTCCCTCTTCCTCGTCCCGAGCGCGTACCTCGTCCTCGAGGACGTCGGACGGGCATGGGCAGGCCGCGGGACCCGGCGGCGCCCGCTCGCCGATGAGGCGAGGTGAACGGCCTCGCGGCGCCCGTCCGACCAAAGCGCCTCATCGTCGCGAGCGGGACGCCGATTCGTCCTCCGCCCTCACGGCACGATCTCCCGGATCGCGTCGACGCTCGTTCGCGGATCGAGGCCGTAGGCGCCGGCGCCGCGGGTGGCGAAATGGATCAGACCACCCATCAGGGCCACGTTCTTGAAGAGGGGGCCTATGTGGGTCGGGTCGCCGACGTGGGTGCTGATCGTGATGGGGACGAGGGCAAGGAAGAGCCCGAGCGCGGCGAAGCGCGCCCGGAACCCCAGGGCCAGCGCCACGCCGCCGGCGACGAGCGCGACACCACTCAGTGTCAGCAGGACTTCGGGCGGACCTAGCTGCGCCGCGAGATGACCGAGGGGCGCCGCCTCGAGGCGCGCCAGCATCGCCTGCTTCTGGACGAAATGGCCCAGACCGGCGACCACGAAGATCGAGCTGAAGAGGACGCGGAAGACCAGGTCCCCCGCGTTCCCGAATCGTTCCCAGCTCGGCATGGTCCACCTCGTTGCTAGAGCCCGTGTCGGCGCCGCTTCCTCCAGAACGTTGCACGACTCATGCCGAGCCGCTTCGCGGCATCGCCCACCCGGCCCCCTTCGAGCTGGAGCGCCTCCCGGAGGCGCTCGCGCTCGCCGCCTTCGTCGTCCGAGGCGCCGGCCGGGATCGGCGCGACGGTCGGCGAGGGCGCGCCGATCTCCGGGGGCAGCTCCGTGCGCAGGAGCTCCTCGCCACGCCCGACGGCGAAGGCGTACTCGAGGGCGTTGCGCAGCTCGCGGACGTTGCCGGGCCAGCGGTGACCGAGCAGCGCCCGCATCGTCTCCGGCGCGATGGATTCGACGCGTCGCGGACCCGTCTCGTTGAAACGCCGGAGGAAGAAGCGCAGCAGCACGTCGACGTCTCCCGGACGCTCGCGGAGCGGCGGAACGACGATCGGGACGACGCGCAGGCGATACATCAGGTCTTCGCGGAAGCGTCCCGCTTCGACCTCGCGCTCGAGGGCGCGGTGGGTCGCCGCGACGACGCGCACGTCGACGGGCCGTTCGCGGGACGCGCCGACGGGGGTGACCACTCGCTCCTCGAGCACGCGCAAGAGCTTGCTCTGCATCTCGAGCGGGAGCTCCGCCACCTCGTCGAGGAAGAGGGTGCCGCCGTTCGCCTGCTCGAAGAGCCCCTTGCGATCCTTCACCGCGCCGGTGAACGCGCCGCGCACGTGGCCGAAGAGCTCGCTCTCGAGCAGGCTCGGCGTGAGCGCGGCACAGTTGACCGCGACGAAGGGGCCGGCGGCGCGATGACTCTCTTCGTGGATCGCTCGGGCGACGAGCTCCTTGCCGGAGCCGCTCTCGCCCCGGACGAGCACCGTCGCGTCGGTCTCGCCCACGTTGCGGATCGTCTGGAACGCCTGCTTCATCGCGTCGCTGCGCGCGACCAGCCCGTGGAACTCTTCGACGTCCGGCGGGAGGGGAGCGCGATCCGGGCGGGCCGACTCCTCTTCCCGGGGCGCGCCCGTCGCGATCAGCACTTCGATCCCGCCGAGGAACCCACCGGCCTCGTCGAAGAACGCCTTCGCGTACTTCTTCGTCGGAATCCATCGCTCGTCCGCGCGGTAGTGATCGAGTGGAAGGGCCTCGATCTCCCGGTGTCGCGCGAGGCCGCATCCGAGGGTGCAGGTCCGGCAGCGGATCGAGCTCAGGCAGAGTCGTCCGAGCGCCTCCTCGCGCGTGAAGCCGAGGACCCGCTCCGCGCCGTCGCTCCAGTGGACGATGTTCCGCTCGCCGTCGACGGCGAACACGGCGGCGTCGGGCAGGAGGTCGGCGAGGCTGCGATAGGCTGTCTTGGGGCCGATCGTTTCGAGCAGCGACGCGAGGGACTCGGACATCGGATCTCCCTGTTTCACTCGATCCGATATGAAACATAGTGAAACATAATGTGTTTCGCATGAAACAAGGCCGGGCCCCCTCGTCCCGTCTGCACTGCGACGAGCCATCTCGCTCGCCTCCTTTTCGCTGCGATTTCCGGCACGGAGCATGCATCTCCTCCGAGCCAGGGGTCCGACCCGCAGGACGACGTGCCTGAAACGTGGAGTGAAACGCGATGGACATCCGCCCCTTCTTCGACGAGCAGACCTCGACGCTCACCTACGTCGTCTGGGACGCCGGGGAGCGCGTGGGCGTCGTGATCGATTCGGTCCTCGATTTCGATCCGGCGAGCGGGC
>JAUIMK010000361.1 GCA_030432735.1 bacterium | reverse complement strand
GCCGTCCATGTCGGTCAACATGAGGCCGTTGCCTTCGTACCCGAGTCCCGGCCCCTTGCAGGAGAGGAAGAGCTCCGGGTTGCGATTGGCGGCCTGGATGTCTTCGTAGCGGGAGAGGACGACGAAGCTCCGGCCGCCGGTCTCCGAGAAACCGTCGGTCTCGAGATGTCGCCAGACCGGCGCCTCGTCCCGGAGCCGGCTGAAGATCTCGTGTGGGAAGCCCTTGCGGTAGAGATCGGAGTCGGTGAGATCGATCTCGTCGAGCGACGTCGGCATGGCGGGAATCCTCTCGGCGTGACGCTGGAGCGTTCCGCGAGAGTCTAGCCCGACGCTCGCGAAGGACGACGCCCCACCGACGCGCGCGAGCTAGCATCGCTCCCGAGATCGAGACCGGGGACGGAGCGCTCGCCATGGAGAACCTCACGAATCGCGTCGCCGTGATCACCGGCGCCGCCAGCGGAATCGGCCGCGCCCTCGCGGAGCGACTCGCTTCCGAGGGCGCGCGCCTGGTCCTCTCCGACGTCGAGGCGCCTGCGCTCGAAGAGACCGTCTCCGCGGTCACCGCCTCGGGAGCGGACGCGATCGGCATCGTCTCGGACGTCTCGAAGCCCGAGTCCGTCGAGGCCCTCGCGGAGGCCGCGGACGCGCGCTTCGGCGGCGTCGATCTCGTCTTCGCGAACGCCGGCGTGATGCAGGAGGTCGGTCCGTCCTGGGAGCGCCCCGTCGAAGACTTCGCCTGGGTCTTCGGCGTGAACCTCTGGGGCCCGGTCCACTGCGTCAGGAGCTTCGTCCCGCGCATGCTCGCGAACGGTGCGCCCGGCCACGTCGTGATCACGGCGTCGATGTCCGGACTCACCGTCGTCCCCGGCAACGCCGCCTATCAGATATCGAAGCACGGGGCGGTCGCCCTCGCCGAGACGCTCTACCACGAGCTCCTGGACACGCCGCTCGACGTCTCCGTGCTCTGTCCGGGCTACGTCGCGACGGGCATCACGCACTCGGACCGCAATCGCCCCGAGGCGCTTCGAAGCGACGACGCGCCGCCGCCCCGCGCGATGGCGGGCGGCTGGACGGGGAAGCCGACGGACGCGCTGAAGGCGATCGCGGTGCCCGCCGACGACGTCGCCGACCGGGTCGTACGCGCGATCCGCGACCGGCGATTCTGGATCTTCACCCACGAGAACGCCGACGCGCGGCTGCGTTCGCGCTTCGACGCGATCCTCGAAGGCCGGAACCCTTCGCTCGATCCGTCGGCGCCCGCCACCGACGACTGAGCGACGTCAGCCGCTCGGCGTCATCCCGCCCCGCGTCATCTCGAAGGCGCTCTTCGGCGCGACGAAGAGCGCCTTCGCCTCTGCGACGACGACTTCACCGTCCCGGAGCACGCCGTCCGCGAAGATCTTCCGCCCGTCGACGCGGTCCGTCCGGATCTCGTAGTCGAGCTCCTTCTGGAGCGGCGTCAGCCGGCGGTAGACGACCTCGAGCCGGTGGGTCGGACCGCTGACCTCCTGCGCGACCACGTGATGCCCGAAGGCCTGATCGAAGAACCAGGCGACGTGGCCACCGTGGGCGCACCCGGGCGGCCCCTCGTGGATCAGGTCGAATCGCACGCGACCGCGCCGTCCGCCTTCGATCGTCTCTGCCGTCATCCACGGATGCGCGACGTGCACCCGCGGCGCGAGCGCGCCCGGGAAGTAGTAGGGGCGCGTCCCGTCCGCCGGAACGGTCTCGATCGCGCGCGGGGATTCGTGACGACTCGCGATCTCGCCGAGCTTCGCCACCGCCCGATCGAGGGTGTCGCGCGCCTCGAGCACGTGCGCGTGATCTCCTTCGTGGATCCGCAACAGCTCGTTCGCGACGTCGCGCACGCGCTGGGCGAGCTCGACGAGCGGGTCCGCGGGGTCCTGTCCGATCTTCGGGGTCTCCTCGTTCATGGCGCGGGAGGATGACCGATCGCGCGCGGGAGCGCTGGACCGCGAGACGATTCGCGGGGACGCCCCCTCTCTCTCGCGCAAAACGCGTCCCAAGTCGTTCGAAACGCTCAAGAAATCGGGATCGCGGCCGAAACATCCGGAAGCAGCGCGCAGACCGTCCCCCGCGCGCACGAGGAGAATCCGAGATGGCCCTGCGACCCCTGGCTTTCAGCGTCCGACTCCGTGATCGCGAGAAGGGCCGGACCCTGCGCGTCCGCAACGATCCCCGAGCCCCCAAGGAGTTCCTCCTCGAGGACGATCGCGGCGACGGCGTGAAGCGCGTTCGACGCCACGGCTCGGCGCGCGAGGCGGTCCGGGACGCGGCGGATACCTGGCGGAAGCGGCTCCACTAGGCCCGCGCGTCGCTCTCGAATCGAGCTCCACCTTCGAATCGCCCCACCCCGTCGGTGAGGGCGATTTCTGTTTCGGGGCCGCCTTTTTCGCAGCACCTTATTGAAAATGAATTTCAATTTCGTAACTTGAGGACACCCAGCGAGCCGAGGCCCCTTTCGGAGTCCCCGCCAGCCCGGTCCCCGCCCGCGAGCGGGGCTCCGAAACGAGCTCGCCTCCTCGGCGCTGCCGACGAGGCCCGGAAGAAAGGCGCCGCGCCGCGATGCGATTCAACGGTCCCAGGGTCAAGCTCAGCCGCCAGCTCGGCGTCGCCCTCACGCCGAAGGCCCAGCGCCTGATGGAGCGGCGATCGACCGCTCTCCGGGGACGCTCCGAGCGGCGCCTCTCGGACTACGGACGCCAGCTGCTCGAGAAGCAGCGACTGCGCTTCCAGTACGACGTGTCCGAGAAGCAGATGCGCCGGTACTTCGCTCGCGCCCGCCGCCAGAAGGGGCGGACCGGCGAGAACCTGATCGGCCTCCTCGAGCGCCGCCTCGACGCGATCGTCTACCGGAGCGGCTTCGTCGCCTCGATGTTCGCGGCACGACAGGTCGTCGCCCATGGTCACGTCGAGCTGAACGGCCGCCGGGTGCGCACCGCCAGCCAGGCCCTCGAGCCCGGCGACACCATCCGCATCCGCGAACGGAGCCGGTCCCTCCAGGCCTTCGACATGGAGCACTCGGCCTACTCGCCCCCCGCCTACCTCGAGCGCGATCTCGAGGCGCTGGCGTCGACCCTCATTCGCCACCCCGAACGCGCCGAGATCCCGGTGCACTGCGAGGAGCAATATGTCGTCGAGTTCTACTCCCGCTAGCGACGCACGGGCGTTCGCGCGCACGCAGCGTTTCGCGCTCGCCTCCGTCGAAGGAACCAACATCGAAGAGACGGTCGCGATCGCTTTCACGCAGGACGGCTCGGTGCTGCTCGGCAACGACGTCCCGGTCGTCGCTCGACCCCGCCGCACGACGCGACTCTGGCTCGGGACGAAGCGGTGCTTCGCCCTGATCGAAGGTCGGGTGCGGTCCCACCACGGGGAGAACGACGCCGATCGCTTCCGCGCTCTCCATCCGGGCTACGACATGAGGTGGTGCCTCGATCCCGACGTGATCATCTGGAGCTGCGTCGACGCTGGGCCCCATGCATTCCTCGCTTCGGAGTGGCTGCTCGACGACGCGCCGGGACTCGCCGAGGAGTCCGCGCTCGTCGACCACCTGAACCTCTTCCATGCACCCGTCGTCGAGGCCCTCGTCTGGGAGATCCTCGAGCGGGACGGAACGGGGGCACGCGTCGCGGCGATCGACCCCGAAGGCCTGCTGCTCGAGGTCACCGGAGACCTCCACCACATCGCCTTCGGCGAGATCTGCCCGACGGCGGACGACGTCAACAAGGCGATTCTGCGCCTCGTGCGGAACGTGGCCTGCTTCGCGGACGGACGGGCACCTGCCATGGTGCCGAGTCCGCTCCGCGCTTGATTCTGCCGGGGGAAGAGCTGGATTCGGAGGTGAGTCGAGGCGAAGTCCGCCACCGGCGCCATGGGTGCTCCGATCCAGCTCCCCCCGGCCTCGCCTCCGACGAGGTCTTCGCATGAAGCGCATCGCGATCTTCGCCCCGCTCCTCTGGGTCGCGCTCGCGGCGTGGCTGGCGCTATCCGCCGAGGCTCCGGCCTAGCGCGCATGGTCGCACGCCAGAGACCTGGCCCGCGTGATTGCGCGCCGGCGACGACTGTCGTTCACTCCACCCGAACCCCGAGGAGGAGAAGCCGGTGCGAGGCGTCCGTCGAACCGAGAACGGCATCGAGATCGTCGACCTGCCGTGCCCGTCCGGGGACGGTGTCCGAATCAGGGTCCAGTCGATCGGGATCTGCCAGACGGATCTCAATCTCACCGCGATGGGCCCGCTCCCCTTCACCCTCGGCCACGAGTTCGCCGGCGTCCTCGACGACGGCACGCCGGTCGGCGTGCAGCCGACCGTCCCCTGCGGCCACTGCGAGCTCTGTCGCAACGGCGATTCCGTCTGGTGCGTGGAAGGCTATTCGCGGCTCATCGG
>JAUIMK010000360.1 GCA_030432735.1 bacterium | reverse complement strand
CTACCTGACGATGGTCGACCTCGTGCGAGAGGTGCGCGGCTTCTCGGTCCAGGAGCAGGGCTACGAGCACCCGGCGATCATCTCGCCGACGCGGCTCTCGAACATCCTGCGCGCCCTCGAAGTCGAGATGCAGACCGACGAAGGCACGATCCGCCAGCCGGCCATCCATCCCGCGATCCTGAATCGCGTCTCCGAAGCGCTCTCCGACGCGCTCGAACAGGCGGGGCCGAACGAGGAGGTCGCGGTCAAGGCGGTCCGCAAGCAGCGGCGGCTCGGGGTCTTCGACTCGAAGTTCCTGACGACCTTCCTCGCCCACGTGAAGAACGAGCAGCTCTACGTCGCCCTCCGGCGCGTGGACTGGCCGCTGCCCTCGGGCTCGGAGGCCACGAAGACCAAGGACGTGTTCCCGGACCCGATCCGCGAACGGAAGTCGATGGATTTCCGGGTCGTGACGGGGGAGCCGATCTACTTCGCCGGACCGCAGGACCTCGAGATCGACTGGCGGAGCGACGCCTTCGAGACCGCCTTCCATCTGCCGGGCTCGACCAAGGGGCGCAAGCGCAAGCGCGAGGTTCTCGAGAGCTCGCGGATCCCGAAGGAAGAGTTCGCCCCGGAGCCGGGAGAAGCGGTCGGACTCGACCAGCTGACGCCGGAACAGCTCCGCGCCCTCGCCGACCTCGAAGAGGATCGACGGGAGGGACGCATCACGGAGACGGCCTACCAGCGGGAGCGCCGACAGCTGCTTCGCCAGCGCTGAAGCACCCGCGGAACGCGGCGCCGACGATGCGACTCTTCTGCGTGTCGGGTGCGGGCGGGGCGCCGCGGGCGGGCTTCGGGGCGGTCCCCGCGCGGATTTAGCCCGCTACCTTCCGCCGCCTTCGTAGCACTCACCCCTGATCGCGGGGTCTCTCTCGAACGAGACCCGTCCGACAGAGGAGCTCGCATCCGATGACCACCTATCTCCAGATCCTGGGCATCGCCATCCTCGCCGTCATCGGCTTCCGGATGCCCAAGGGCAGCACCGCGCGCACGCGGACCTTCACTGCCCTCAAGGCCTGGATCACGGTCTTCGCGTTCTGGATGCTCTTCAGCCACGAGATCGACGGCAAGAGCGTGCTCCAGCTGATCATCGAGAAGGTCGACCAGATCGACCCGGTCACGTTCTGGACCTTCACGCTGATCGCCACGGGCATCAAGGTGATCGGCATGCTCTCGTCGATGTTCCGTTGGATCCTGATGCTGCGCGGTCAGGGGATCGAGCTTCCCTTCCGGCACATCTTCGGCTCCTTCCTGATCGGCCGCTTCATCGGCACCTTCCTCCCGTCGACCGCCGGCCTCGACGGCTACACCCTCTTCGACGCCGCGCGCTTCTCCGGCAAGACCGTCGAGGTCACCGCCGCGAAGTTCGTCGAGAAGGTCTGCGGCTTCTCCGGCGTGTTCCTGACCTTCCTGGTCACGCTCCCCTTCGGCATCGCCATCTTCGGCGACAACGCCACCCTCTTCGCTTCGGTCTCGATCCCGATCGCCACCGGCGTGATCGGCGCGCTGATCGTCGTGCTGCTCTTCCCGGGCTTCGTGCAGTGGATCCTCGAGACCGTGCCGCTTCCCGCGAAGGACCGGATCGCCGGTCTCGTGAGCCGGATCTCGACCTCCGCCGCGGCCTATCGTGGTCGCCCCGGTCTCGTCTTCCAGATCCTCTTCTTCTCGTTCCTCGTCCACTTCACGACCGCCGCGATGTACTACTTCACGGCCCTGGCCATCAGCGCCGAAGGCGCCGAGTTCTGGACGGTGACCTTCGGCTCGTCGATCCAGATCTTCGCGACGGTGATCAGTCCCTTCACGATCGCGGGCGAAGGCATTCGCGAGGCCGCCCAGCTCGTCCTGCTCGGCGAGCAGATCGGCGAAGCGGAAGCGGTCGTCTCCGCCGCGCTCGGCTTCTGGGCCGCGGAAGCCCCGACCCTCTTCGGGTTCTTCTTCTGGTGGGCGCGCGGCGACGACTACCGCCCGGCCTATGCGAAGGTCGACGGCGTCCAGGTCGACTACGAAGCCGCCGCCGCCGCTGCCGCCTCGCTCCAGGAAGACGTCGACGTCACCGCGGGCGAGACCGAGGCGGCGCCGCTCGCCGAGCGCCTCTGGCGCGCCCCGTCGGCCGGCGCCTTCGCCGGCATCCTCGCGGGCATCTGCCTCGGCCTCGGCGAGGCCCTCGTCATCCACCACGGCGGCCTCGGCACCGAGAGCCAGGTCTTCTGGTTCGGCCCCTTCCTCTGGGCCTCCGTGCTCGGCGGCCTCTCGATCCTGGGTGGCCTCTTCCTGGCGACGCTCCCGATGGACAAGGGTGAGCTCGGCCACTGGGTGTTCCGCCTGGGCTTCGGCGCCTGCCTGATCCCCTTCGGACTCTTCGTCGTGCTCTTCCGTCTGCGCCGCGACGTCTACCTCGAGCAGATGCCGCCGCTCGTGGTGATCGCCGCCGTGCTGATCGGCGCGACGATCCTGCTCGCCCTGATCCTCGGCCCGATGCGCCGGGTGATCGAGCCCGTCGCGGAACGGATCACGAGCCCGATCGCGCCGATCGCGCTCTTCGTCGTCGGCGTCTTCGGGCTCGGCGGCCTGCTCTCGGTGGTCTTCGCGCCGGCCGAAGCCGAACGCGCGGAGAAGAACGGCATCGCCGCGGGCCTCGAGTCGAAGCCGAACGTGATCCTCGTGATGGTCGACACGCTGCGCGCGGACCATCTCTCCTGCTACGGCAGCGACCTGCCGACGCCGAACCTCTGCCGGCTCGCCGAGGACGGCACGATCTACCAGGGCTTCTCCCACGCCTCGTGGACGAAGCCGGCGACCGCGTCCCTCGTGACGTCGACGCTGCCCTCGACCCACAACGCCATGTCGAAGCCGTCGTCCCTCTCCGGCGACCTCGTGCTGATCCCCGAGGCGCTCCAGGAAGCGGGCTACACGACCGGCGGCATCGTCTCGAACGTGAACCTCGCCGAGAGCTTCGGCTTCGACCAGGGCTACGACGACTACTACTACCTGGGCCCCGACTACCTCTTCGGGGCGAAGGAGTCGAGCTCGAAGCTGATCTCCTACCAGCTCGGTCGCCAGATCGCGCTCGGCATGTTCGGCGGGGACGAGGTCTACTTCAACGACTTCTACCAGGACTCGGAGGTGGTGAACGGCGTCGCGGAAGACTGGCTCGACGAGCACGCCGACGAGCGCTTCTTCCTCTTCCTCCACTACATGGATCCCCACGATCCCTACTTCGAGCATCCCTACAACGGCAACGGCGTGGCGCGGGTGTCGATGCCCGAGCCGGAGCCGGAGATGGCCGCGGAGCTCCACGCGCTCTATCGCGGCGAGATCGAGTACCTCGACGGCAACTTCGGCGAGCTCCTCGCGAAGCTCGAGGCCGCGGGCGTCTACGACGACACGGTCATCGTCCTCACCGCCGACCACGGCGAGGAGTTCCACGACCACGGCGGCTTCTGGCACGGGCTCACGCTCTACGACGAGCAGATCCACGTCCCGCTCCTGATCAAGTGGGCGAACGGGGCCGAGGGTCCCTCGAACGGCGCGGACTCGGGCATCGCCCGCCTGATCGACGTCGGCCCGACGATCCTCGGAACCGCCGGCGTCCCCGTCCCGGACACGATGCAGGGCATCGACCTCCGCACGCCCTTCGCTGCCCGCCTCGAGAAGGACCAGCAGGTCTTCTCCGAGGAGGACCACGAAGGCAACGTCCTGTGGTCGCTCCGGACGGAGAACGAGAAGCTGATCGTCGCGAACGAGAACAATCCCCGGAAGCTTCCGCCGCGCGAGTACTTCGACATCTCGAGCGATCCCCTCGAGCTGGATCCCTACGAGGATCCGGAGGCCGAGGCCCATCTCGAGGAGCTCGCCGAGTTCCAGCGCCAGGCCGCTCTCGGCGAGGCGGTCCAGGGGGACGACGTCGAGATGGACCTGCAGACCTGCGAGCGCCTCAAGGCGATCGGCTACGTCGAGGACTGCTCGCACCTGAAGTAGGCATCGGCGGGGTGCGTGCCGGGAGATCGAGCCGAAGTCAGAGCTCGACGACCCAGCGCAGCCCGACGACGACGGCGTCCGGCCGGTCCCGCAAGCCGCCCGGATTCACGACGTACTGGAGGTCGCCCTGGATCGAGAGCCACCGGGCGAGCACCGCCCGGTAGGTCCACTCGAGCGCGATCTCGGCGACCGCGGGCTCGCGACCGCTCGCCCGGGCCGCGTCCCTGAACGCGTCGCCGTTGTAGGCGGCTGCGATCGCGGCGCCGCTCTCGTCATCGTCCCGACCGGGCAGCAATCCGACGAAGGTGGCACCGCCCCCGGTGTAGCCCGCGAACTGTCCGACGTCCCCGTCCGCGAACCCGAGCTGCGCGAAGAGCGACATCCCGACGCCCGGCTGGATC
>JAUIMK010000359.1 GCA_030432735.1 bacterium | reverse complement strand
CCTCTACGTCCCCTTCACCGCGCCCCACAGCCCGATGCAGGCCCCGGAAGCGACGATCGAGAAGTACGCGGCGCTGCCGCGCACGCAGTTCCGGCGGACCTACGCGGCAATGGTCGACGAGATGGACCAGGCCATCGGGCGGATCCTCGACACCCTCGACGAAGAGGGCATCGCCGACGACACGATCGTCCTCTTCTTCAGCGACAACGGCGGCTCGAGCATCTTCGGCGGCGTGAACACGCCCCTGCGCGGCGAGAAGGGGCAGACCTTCGAGGGCGGGATCCGGGTCCCGGCCGTCCTGCGCTGGCCCTCGCGACTCGAAGCCGGGACGGTGATGGATCAGCGCATGGCGGTGACGGACGTGATGCCGACCCTCGCCCGGGCGGCGAGCGTACGGATGCCGACGACCGCCGACCTCGACGGCGAGAACATGTGGCCGGCGCTCCATCGCGACCAGAAGGTGCCGCGGCGCCGCGCGCTGGGCTTCGTGTCCGAGATCCCGATCCCGGGCCTCATCCACACGGCGATCTTCGACGGCCGCTTCAAGCTCGTCCAGGTGATCCAGGAACGTCAGACCGAGATGCTCGTCCAGAACTTCCTCTTCGACATCGAAGCGGACCCGAACGAAGAGCGCGATCTCTCCCGGCGCCACGGCGCCGTGCTGAAGCGCATGCAGCGGCTCATGAGCGAATGGCGAAGGCAGCATCCGCTCGGCGGAACGCGCGGCACCCTCGTGGCGCACCCGGGCTGGGTCGCACCGAGGGACTGGGCGGAAGCCGTCCTGCCAGCCTCGCTCCTCCAGGAGGATTGGAAGAACGAGCTGCCCTTCTCGAAGGAGCTCTTCGAAGCGACGGAGCATCGCGGCATGCTCACGGACGAGAAGACGAAGCGCCGTCTCATCGAGGAGAGCGAGGCGATGCGGAAGAAGCAGGCGGAAGCGATGGAGGCGAAGAGCGAGGACGACTGACGCCCGACCGAAGGGGCGGCCTCGCGGACTACGCCAGCGTTCCCCCGTCGACGCGGATCTCTTCGCCGTTGATGTGGACGCCGTCCTCGCTCACCAGCATCGCGATCACCGCGGCCACGACCTCCGGCGGGCGCGGCTCGTCGAGGGGCTGGGCGCGCATGATCAGCTTGTAGTCGGCGTCCTTCGGCACGACGTCCGGCCCCGCCATCGCGGTCAGGATCGAGCCCGGGTTCACCGCGTTGCAGCGCACGCCGTGCTTGCCGAACTCGACGGCGATCGTCCGCGTGAAGGCGCTGACGCCGCCCTTGCTGGTCCCGTAGGCGGCGCCGTAGGGCATGCCGGCGAGGGCCGAGGTCGAGCTCACGTTCACGATGCTGCCCTTCGTCTCGAGCAGATGCGGGAGCGCGGCCTGGGTCAGCATGAAGGGACCGACCAGGTTCACCTCGAGCACCCGGCGGAAGCGTTCGACCGAGATGTCCGGGAAGTGATCGAGGAGCAGGATCCCCGCCACGTTGCAGAGCGCGTCGAGCTTCCCGAAGCGCTCGACGCAGGACGCGACGTTCTTCTTCACGTCCGCCTCGTCGCTCACGTCGCAGCGCGCGCCGACGACCTGCGCGCCCTCCTTCTCCGCGAGGGCGACGGTCTCCGCGAGCGCCTCGTCGGCGAGGTCGACCAGGTAGAGGGACGCTCCTTCCGACGCCAGACGGAGCGCCGTCGCTCGGCCGATTCCCCCCGCCGCACCGGTGACGAGCGCCACCTTGCCTTCCATTCGCCGCATCGTTCGGACTCCTCGATCGCTCGCCCCGGCCGGCCCCGGCCCGTCGGGCATGAGCGGGCCGAAGCCCGCAGATGATGACGACGGCGGCCCGCGGAGCGTGCGCGAGGGGCGACGTCGGTGCGCACGCCTCGTTGGCGCGCCGGACGAGCAATAAACCAGCGCCCGCGGGATCGCCATGCGTCCGCCCGCGGAAACCCGCAGGTCACGAGGCCGCAACGGCTCGGATCGACCGCCTGGGCGCGTCGCTTCCCCGAAGGGAGACGCCTCTACTCCGCTGAGACGATTCCGCGCAGAAAAAACGCAATTCGTAGGTCGTCCGCATCACTTTTTCTGCGATTTCCATCGCTGGGTCACCACAACGCCATACCCGGGCGTGCGTCTGCGCCGGGCTCCCTCCGTGGGATTCGAGTTGGCAAGTGGAGATCTCAATGCTGTGTTCCTCAATCGGACGATCCGTCCCGGCCCCCCGCTTCCTGCGCACGATCCGTTGGACGGCATTGGCCGTCTTCGCTCTGTGCCTTCCCGGACTCGCCTCGGCGGCGTCGGTGACCTTCGACCTGCTGGATCCGTCGGGCTTCGGCGCGACCGTCACCCTCGAAGACGGTGAGGTCCCCGGGACCCTCAACATCGACGTCGAGAGCTTCGACGACGGCGGCGCCCTCCCCGGCCCCGGCGACATCCTCGGCGTCTACCTGTTCGGGCCCGCCCCGGTCCTCGACGACATCGACGCGAGCGGCGCCGACATCGACGAGATCACGACCTTCGCGGGCAACGGCTACGACGACATCCTGGTCGACATCGGCGCGGGCGGCCTCTGGACCCTCAACGGCATCGGCTCGACCAGCTTCGTCTACACGAACACGGCCGGAGACCTCTCCGTCGAAGCCCTCGCGGGATCCAACCTCGGCGTCTGGATGGGCTTCGACACGACGCAGCGAGTCGCCACCCCCGGCATCCCCTTCGCCGGCAACCTCACGGTCATCAAGCCGACCGGCGAGATCCCGGTGATCCCGGAGCCCGGCACGTCGGCGCTCATGCTGCTTGGCCTGATCGGGCTCGCGGCGACTTCTCGCCGTCTCGAGACGTCGATCGACGCCTAGCGCCCAGCACGCCGAAGGCCGAACCGAACCAGCGTCGCCGGGGACACGCGCGCGACCGAGCAGGTCAGCCGCGCGTCCCCCGCGACCGAAGGGCCGTCGACAGCGTCCGCGCGAGGTTTCCCTTGCGGCCGACGCGTACGCGATCGGCGCCGACGAAGCGGGCGAGCTCCTGGAGCTCGCCCGCTGCCGTTTCGGCCACCTCGAGCGCGTTCTCCCCGTCCTCGAGATGCGCGGCGCGCACCTCGAGGATCCGCGCCTCCCGATCCGTCTTGAGATCGAAGCGCGCGACGAGCCGGTCGCCCATCAGCAGCGGCAGCACGTAGTAGCCCCAGCGACGCTTGTCCTTCGGGACGTAGATCTCGATCCGGTAATCGAAGTCGAAGAGTCCCTCGATCCGCTTGCGACACCAGACGACCGGGTCGAAGGGGGAGAGGAGCGCGGTCGCCCGGATCTCGCGGGGACGACGCGCCTCCGGATCGAGGTAGGCACTCGGCCTCCATCCCTCGACGTCGGCCTCGACGAGCCGGCCGTCCTCGACGAGCGCCGCGAGCCGCGCCTTCGCCGGCTTCACCGGCAGGCGGAAGTAGTCGACGAGACAGGCCGCGCTCGCGATGCCGTGCGCGCGAGCCGCGCGCAGGAGCAGCTCGTCGAGGGACGCCTCGAAGGTCGGCGTCGGGCGGTTCAGGATCTCCCCCGGCACGATCCGCTCGAGCAGGTCGAACTCCTTCACGAAGCCCGGTCGTCGCCGGATCCCGAGCTCTCCGGTCCGGAAGAGCCAGTCGAGCGCCCGCGCCCCGGTCGAGCGGTTGCTCCACCAGTCGCCCTGGTTCGGACGCGGATCCGAGAGCTCCCCCGCCGCCAGCGGCCCCCGGCTCTTGATCTCGTCCCGCACGCGATCGAGATAGGCGGGATCCTCCCGAACCGCCTCGAAATACCGCCCCCAGGTCTCCCCCTCCCGAGCGCGCTGCTTCACGAAGCGGAGCCAGGGCTCCATCTCGACCGGCAGCAACGACGCCTCGTGGCTCCAGGCCTCGAACCAGGGATATCGACCGCGGTGGGGCCGGTAGGCGACCTCGTCGAGGAGCTCCGCTCGATAGGCCCCGAGCCGCGAGAAGAGCGGCAGGTACTGGGTCCGCATGACGACGGGAACCGAGTCGAGCTGGAGGAGATGGAGGCGGTCCATCACGCGATGCAGATGGCGGCGATCGATCCGGCCCGCCGGGCGACGGGTGGCGAAGCCCTGCGCGGCGAGCGCGATGCGTCGCGCTTCCGCGTTCGAGAGCGACTCCGTCAAGGGGCCAGGCCTTCCGGCAGTCGCCGGAGATAGGCCGAGGCGCGCTCGGCCTGCTGACGCTCCCGCGTCCGCGCGTCGACCGCCGGCGTCTCCTCCGGCAGCGTGTCGCGGAGCTTCGCGAGCGGTACGACGCGACTCGTCGCACCGAGGTCCGTGCCCGGCGCGCCGCCCAGGAACTCGGCCCAGCGGAGCGTCAGGATCCCCGAGCGCATGTCACTCGGATCGAGCCAGTTCGGGACCCCCGGATCGTGCTTCGACACGACGTAGGTGAGCGTGCCGTC
>JAUIMK010000358.1 GCA_030432735.1 bacterium | reverse complement strand
ACCAGGGCGTGATCGACGATGCCGGGGCGAGGAAGCGCCGGGTCGAAGTGCAGCGCGAGTCGGACTTCTACGGCGCGATGGACGGTGCCAGCAAGTTCGTGAAGGGCGACGCGATCGCGGGCATCGTGATCATGCTGATCAACCTCGTGGGCGGGCTCGGCGTCGGCGTCTTCCAGGAAGGCATGCCGATCGTGGAGGCGGCGCAGACCTACACCACGCTGACGGTCGGCGATGGTCTCGTGAGTCAGGTGCCTGCCCTGGTCGTGTCGGCCGCGGCGGGTGTGGTCGTGAGCCGCGCCGGCGCGGGAGACTCGCTCTCGGCGGAGCTGCGCGACCAGGTCGTGCTGCAGCCGAAGGCGATGGGAATGACTGCTGCGATGCTCGGGGTGATGGCGATCGTGCCCGGCCTGCCTTTCGCGCCCTTCGCGCTCCTCTCGGCGGCGGCGGCGGGCGTGGCGCTCTTCGTGAAGCCCGAGGAGCCCGAGCCCGAGGTGCTGCCCGAGACGACCGAGATCGCGGCGCCGACCGAAGAAGAGCAGATCCGCGAGGCCCTCGTGCTCGACGACCTGGAGCTCGAGATCGGCTACGGGCTGATTCCGATGGTCGATGAGAGCCGGGGCGGCGAGCTGCTCGGTCGCATCCGGGCGACCCGACGCCAGCTCGCCTCCGAGCTCGGCTTCATCGTCCCGTTGATCCACATCCGCGACAACCTCGACCTCGCCGAGGGCGGATACTCGATTCGCGTTCGCGGCGAGGAGGTCGCGGGCGCCGAGATTCCGCAGGGCCGAGCGCTCGCGATCGCGCCCGGCGAGGACGCGGAAGAGGTTCCCGGCATCCAGACCCGGGATCCCGCCTTCGATCTTCCGGCCCGCTGGATCGAGGAGCGGGACCGCGATCGGGCAAGCGCGGCAGGCTATGCGGTCGTCGACGCGTCGACCGCGCTGTCGACGCACCTGGCCGAGGTCGTTCGCAATCACGCGCCGGAGCTGCTGACCCGACAGCGGGTGCAGGATCTTCTCGACCAGTTCGCCGAAGGCTC
Organism: bacterium; assembly: GCA_030432735.1. Classification (GTDB taxonomy): domain Bacteria; phylum Myxococcota_A; class UBA9160; order UBA9160; family UBA4427; genus UBA4427. Next base: position 3,393 of record JAUIMK010000358.1, on the reverse strand, counting down.
GCCCAAGGTGGTGGAGGAGATCGTCCCGGCGGTCGTGTCGCTCTCGCTGCTGCATCGCACGATGCGGTCGTTGCTGTCGGAACGCGTGTCGATCCGGGACCTGGGTACGATCCTCGACACGCTGGCGGAGCATGCGGGCAAGATCCAGGATCCCGACCTGCTGACGGATCTCGTACGCGAACGACTCGGCCGCTCGATCACGCGTCCGTACCTCCAGGACGATGGTCGACTGCCCGTCATCACGCTCAGCACCGAGCTCGAAGAGCATCTGCGAAGCGTGGTTCAGCGGTCGGAGAGCGGCTCCTTCCTGGCGGTGGATCCGATGACCCTGGACGGACTCGTTCGCGGCGTGCAGGGCGCCGTCGATCGGCTCGGGCTCGGCGGAGACGAGCTCGGTCCGGTCCTGCTCGCGACCCAGAGCATTCGTTCCCCGCTGCGACAGATCATCGCGCGCTTCCTGCCCCGGCTGGCCGTGATGTCGCACGGCGAGCTGCCGGGCGGCGTGCAGGTCGTGGCGATGGAGACGGTGAGGCTCGAGGCCGATGCACATCAAGCGGTTTGAGGCGGCGACGCTCGCCGAGGCGCTCGCGGAGGTGCGCGCCGAGCTGGGGCCCGATGCGCTGATCCTTCAGTCGCGAACGATCCAGCGCGGCTGGGATCGATTCGGTCTGCTGTCGCGGAAGGTCGTCGAGGTCCAGGCGGCGAAGGAGCGCTCGTCGTCGAACCCGAGCGAGAATCCGCCGGTGCTTCGGCCGCGCCCGGAAGAGACGCCGACGGGCGATGCCTGGCGCGGGATGGACGACGTCGCGCCGGAGGCGGCGAACGATCGGTTCGCCCGCTTCGAGGCCGAGATGCGCGGTGAGCTCCGCGCGCTCCATCGCGCGATCGAGGCGCTCGCGGTCCGCGCGCCGGCGTCGGACGCGTCGGCCGAGCGCGGGCCAGGCCCCGCGGCGCTCGATCTCGCGCGTCATCGCCTCGAGGTCGCGGGACTCGGCGCGTCCACCCGCGAAGGCCTTGTCTCCGGATTCCTCGACGCGTGCGAGGCGACGCCCGGGATCGGGCTAGAGCGCTACGTGCGTTCGTCGATCGAGGCGCGCCTGGCACCTCCGCGTCCTCTCGATCCCGGTCAGGTACGCATGCTGGTCGGTGCACCGGGGACCGGGAAGACGACGACCCTCGCCAAGCTCGCGGCGCGAAACGAAGAGGGGGAGCGGGACGTCACGCTCGTCTCCCTCGATCACTACCGCGTCGGCGCCTCCGATCCGCTGCGTCGCTATGCCGAGCTCCTCGAATCGCCTTTCGTCGAAGCGAGCTCCGCGACGGAGATCGCGCGTCTCCCGGCGCGACGCGCGGGCCACGAGGTGCTCGTCGATACCGCCGGTCGCGGCCGGGACGATCGGGATCGGCTCGTCTCCCTCGAGCCCCTCCGTGAAGGTCTCGGCGACGCGCTTCGGGTGGAGCTCGTCGTCGACGCGACCGCGCGACCCGAGGTGCTCCGGGATCAGCTCGACCGCTTCGCGCGGCTGCGGCCCGACCGCATCGTCTTCACGCGCACGGACGAATGCACGAGCCTCGGGCCGGTGGTCGACCTGCTGCTCGATCCGCATTGCCCGCCCGTCTCGTGGCTCGGCACGGGCCAGCGCGTTCCCGAGGATTTCCAGCCCGCCGAAGCGGGACCGATGGTTCGCTCGCTCTTCGGGGTGGCCGCATGATCGTGGACGAACCGGCGAGGCGCGAACGCGAAGGGCAGGCGAGGGGGCTTCGGAGCCGTCGACCCATCGATGCGACGACGCAAGCGAGAGACTCCGAAGCGCCTCGTCTCCGCAGTCTCGCCATCGCGAGCGGGAAGGGCGGGGTCGGCAAGAGCCTGCTCGCCGTGAACATCGCGATGGCCCTCGCTCGCGCGGAAGCGGAGCGACGTGTCCTGCTGATCGACGGCGACGCGGGACTCGCGAACGCGGACCTGCTGCTGGGCTGGATCCCTTCCTACACCCTGAGCGACTGGGTGGACGGGCGCGTCGGCCTCGATCGCCTGCTCACGAGCGGGGCGGAAGGGCTCGACCTCCTGGTGAGCGGCACGTCCCAGGCGGCGGCCGGACTCCTCGCGCGCCTCGCGACGGGGCGCCGGGAAGACCGCTTCGTGGCGGCCTTCGGGCGGCGCGACCTCGCGATCTTCGACCTCGGCGCCGGCATCGGTGATTCGGTCGTCGACGTGGCGACGGCCTGCGACCGGGTCTGGCTGGTCGTCACGCCGGAGCCGACGAGTCTCGCGGATGCCTACGCGATGGCGCGTCGGTTGACCGAGCGCAGGCCGGACGTCGACCTCGAGCTGGTGGTGAACCGGGCGCGGGACGCCGAGGAGGGCGCGCGAACCCATCTCGCCCTCGACCGGATGACCCGTCGCTTCCTGGACCGGCCCCTGCCGCTGCGGGCCGTGCTGCCCGAGGATCCGGCGGTTCGCCGGGCGGTCGCGCAGCAGGAGGCGCTGGTCGCGGTCGCGTCCGGGAGCCCGATGGCGCGGCGACTGGCGCTGCTGGCCGAGTCGCTCTGCGAGGAGTTCGCGAGCGCCCGGGGCTAGCCCGCCTGGTTCGCGGTGCTTGCTTCCAGCCTGAAACGAGGCGTTTCAATCCGCGGGTCGAGGTGGGCAGAAGCTGCCGCCTCCGCCCGGGGTGGGGCGCCGAAAGCCCAATGGTTCCGGTCGGTTGGCGCTGATCCCCAGCGCCCGACGCCGTGGCACGGCGCTTGCGATCCAAGCTTCGAGTCACCTCGCGCGTCGCGTGGATCGAGTCCGCCGGTTCGAGGATCGAGAGGAGCACATGGGCAGCGAATCGTACATCTCGGCCTCCGGGGCCTCCGCGCAGCTGCGCGATCTCGATGTCGTCTCGAACAACCTGTCGAACGTCGGCACGCCCGGCTACAAGCGTTCCGAGTCGATCTTCCGAGCCGTGCTCGAGTCGTCGCTTCGGGGCGCCGCGGGCGAGAGGGTCTCGGGCGCGCCGGCGACGAGCTTCGTCTCGACGGACGAGATCGGATCGAACTTCGAGCGCGGCTCCGTCGAACGAACCGGCTCGCCGCTGCACACGATGATCGACGGGCCCGGCTTCTTCGAGATCCTGACGCCGCAGGGCACGCGCTACACGCGCGCCGGAAACTTCATGGTCAACCGCGAGGGCGAGCTCTCGACTCCCTCGGGCTTCCCGGTCCAGGGGGAGGGCGGCTCGATCGAGGTGCGGGACAGCGCCGCGCGGATCGACCAGACCGGCGCCCTCGTCGACTCCACCGGGAACGTGATCGGCCGCCTCAAGGTGGCCGATTTCGACGACCCGCAGGCCCTGGTCCGCGAGGGCCAGAGCGTCTTCAGCGCACCCGACGAGGCGGGACTCCGCGTGCGCG
>JAUIMK010000357.1 GCA_030432735.1 bacterium | reverse complement strand
GGCGCGGCGCCACGGCCGACTCGCCGAGGACATCCCCGTCGACGCGATCGCGCGGGCGGTTCCCGGGCTCGCGCGGCTCGAGCTCGACGTCGCGAAGGGAGACGACTTCGAGGCCCTGCGCGACAGCGGCCAGCAGCTCGGACGCGCCCTCTTCGACCTCGAGGCGACCCGCTTCGAGGAGGCCGCCCTCGCGCTGGAAGACGCCCTCTCCCCGTGGATCGCCCCGACCGGATTCCCCGGCGCGCCGGGGGACCGGGAATGATCGACGTCGCGATCATCGGCGCCGGTCCCGCCGGCCTCAACCTGGCCCAGCGGCTCGCGGGCCGCGGGCTCGCGACGCGGCTCCTCGAACGCGGTGCGGGGCCGGGCGAGAGCTGGCGCCGCATGCCGCGGGACATGCGCCTCAACTCACCGGTCGGCGCGAGCGTGCTCGGTGATACGAAGGTCGGCTTCCTCGAGTGGGACCGGATCTGGACCCGCGCGCGCTTCCACGAGCACGTCCTGGAGTTCGCCGCCCGTCACGCACTCTCCGTCGAGACCGGCATCGACGTCGCGCGGGTGGCCCCCCGGCCGTCCGGCGGCTTCCGCCTCGAGACGAGCGCCGGTGATCTCGAGACGCGGGTCGTCGTCAACGCGACGGGCTACTTCGCCCGCCCCTTCGTTCCGGAGCGGCCCGGCGCGGACACGGCGAAGCTGCTGCAGATGACGGTGCCCGAGTACGGGAGTCCGGACGCGGTTCGGGACCGGCTCGGCGGGCGCGCAGGGCGGATCCTGATCGTCGGCGCCCGCATCACCGCCGGCCAGCTCGGCGTCGAGCTCCACGACGCCGGCTTCGACGTCACGATCTCCCATCGCCACCCGATCGAGTTCGGCTTCTCGCCCGCGGTCCAACGCCTCGGCTTCCGCGCCTACTACCCGGTCGAGGCCTGGCGGCTGCGCGATCCGGCCTTCGCGGCCCGGGACTCCGGCCATCCGATGCAGGGGGGGCGCGCACGGAAGCTGATCGAGGCGGGTCGGATCACGACGCGCCCGGACGTCGACGCCTTCGACGGCGACACGGTCCGCTTCGTGGGCGGTGCGCACGAGGCGTTCGACGCGGTGCTCTGGGCGACGGGCTATCGACCGGCCCTCGGGCATCTCGCGGGGCTCGTCGAGACGGATCCGGCGAGCGGACTGCCGGCGATGCGCGAGATGGAGTCGATCGACGCCCCCGGACTCTTCTTCCTCGGCCTCGACCAGCAGACCGACTTCACGAGCCGCATGCTCCGCGGCATCCGCCGGGACGCGATGCGCCTCGCCGATCGCCTGGTCGCTCGCCTCCGGACGGAGGCGGCGTGATGCCGGAGCGCATCCCCTTCAACCTGCCCCACCTGACCGGCGGCGAGTTCGACAACATCCGCAAGGCCATCGATCTCGGCCAGCTCGCGGGGGGCGGTCACTTCACCCGCGCCTGCGAAGAGCTGCTCGAGGACCGCCTCGGCATCGCCCACGTGCTGATGACGTGCTCCGGGACCGCGGCCCTCGAGCTCGCGATGATGCTCCTCGACGTGGGGCCGGGGGACGAGGTGATCCTCCCCTCGTACACGTTCGTGTCGACGGCGACCGCGATCGTGCGGACCGGCGCGACGCCACGCTTCGTCGACATCCGGCCCGACACGTTCAACATCGATCCCGACGAGGTCGAGAAAGCCGTCGGCCCGCGGACCCGGGCGATCCTCCCCGTCCACTACGCCGGGGTCGCCTGCGATCTCGATGCTCTGGGTGCGATCGCGACGCCGCGAGAGATCGCGATCGTCGAGGACGCGGCGCACGCGGTGAACGCGTTCCTGGGCGACCGGGCCCTCGGCGGGATCGGCGACCTCGGGTGCTTCAGCTTCCACGAGACCAAGAACTACATCGCCGGGGAAGGCGGCGCGCTCTGCGTCAACGACCCGGGTCTGCTCGACCGCGCGCGCATCATCCGCGACAAGGGCACCAACCGCTACCACTTCGACCAGGGCGTCGTCGACAAGTACACCTGGGTCGACACGGGCTCGTCCTTCGCGGCGAGCGACCTGGTCTGCGCCTTCCTCAAGGCTCAGCTCGACGAGATGCAGCCGCTCCTCGAGAAGCGCCTCGAGATCCACGCGCGCTACCAGGAGGTCATGGCGGATCTCGAGCGCGAGGGACTCGCCCGCCTGCCGCGGATCCCGCGCGAGGCGCGGCACAACGCGCACGGCTTCTTCCTGCTGCTCCCGGACCGCGCGACCCGGGACGGGCTGATCGACCATCTCCGCGAGGCGAACATCGGGTCGGCCTTCCACTACGTGCCGCTGCACTCGTCGCCGATGGGTCGCAAGCTCGGCTGTCAGGAAGCACCGCTTCCGGTGACGGACGCGGTCAGCGAGCGGCTGCTCCGCATGCCGATGCACTACGCGCTCACGCCGGCGGACGTCGACCGCGTCGCCTCCGAGGTCGGGCGCTTTCTACGCGCGCGCGGGGCGGGCTGGGTGCCGCTGCCGTAGCGTCCCGCGCGTGACAGGCTCGATGGCGAGCGACTATTCGTCGACGGCGATGGCCGCGTTCGCGGCTCGACCTCGCGCTCCGAGCGTGCCCGCGCAGCCGTCGATCCGCGAGTCCGTCGCCAGACCTGCCGGGCGGAGCACGGTCGCGACGTTCATCTCGCGGACCGCCTCCTGGAGTCCGACGCGCAGCTGGCGATCGTCCGTGTTCCCGGGCGCGGGCTGATCGATCCGGAAGGCACGCGCGTAGCGGAGCAGGGGATCGCCGCTCACGCTGTCGCGAAACGTCATGGCGATGACCATGCCGACGAGCTGCGGCGAGTAGTCCGCGGTCTCGAGATCCATGTCGGCCACCTCGAGCTCGACCTCCATCGCGCAGCGACCTCGCTCCGTGGCCAGGGGAACACGCGACGATTCGATCGCGCGGACGAGGGACGACTCCAGGAGATCGAGGAAGGCGACTTCGGCGTCTCTCGTGAGCTCGAGCGAGCCGGGTCGGTATGCGAGTCGAGCATCGCGCAGGAGAATCTCGTCGTAGCCCGCGATCCGATGGTCGGTGCGGATCTCGAGCACGCCGGGAACCGGAACCACGACGCGGTCCAGCCCGGCCAGCGGGCGCAGTCGGAGTCGTGCCTCGGACTCGATCTCGCCGGCCTCGGACGTGGGCCGCGCCGCCCGCCCCCCGTCGCCGGCTCCTCCGAGATCCGACGCACAGCCCGAGAGCCCTGCGAGAGAGAGGAACGCCACGCCCAGCAGAACCGCCCGCGATTCGTGTGACATCGGCCCGCACCTCCTGTCTGCCGACAGAATAGTGCGTATGTGACGGACCTTCAGGTCTGACGGTCATTGTTCGAGCGACCGAGGCGGCGCGGGCGCACCGCTGCCTGTCCCGGGCGCACGTTTCGTGCCCTTCGCGCTCGGCGGCCCTCGGCGGCCCTCGGCGGGCGACACCGCGCGGCGGAACGAAGCGCTCAGAACTCGAGCACCACGATGCCCGGTCCGTCCACGACCGCGTCGCGCTCGACGGGCTGCCGATAGTCCTCAGGGATCTGGTGCCAGTGATCGTAGGCGCGTCCCTCGACGACGAAGCTCGGCGGGGCGGCGTCCGGGGCGTCCGCCGAGGCGCCCGTCCCGAAGAGGCGATAGCCGCTCGACGCCGCTTCCGTCCCCGCGCGCCCGCCGCCGAGCACCCACTCCTCGGCACCGTCGAGATCGACGTCCGCCCGAAGCCAGCGGATCCGCAGGATCCGGTTGAACGTGCCGTCGCGAATCATGTCCCGGATCGCTGCGTCGAATCGCTCGAGGATCGAAGCCGCCCCCGTGAGGTCGCGTCGGAGGGCCAGGTGCAGGGAGCGCGTCTGGACGGCCACGTCACCGACCTCGAGGAGGAGCTCCGCCCGGTCCCCGTGCCGCTCGAAGATCTCGTGCACGATCAGCTCGTCCGCGAGCATCAGGTCGATCTCGCCGCGCAGGAGCCGGTCGAGGTTCTCCTGGAGGTTCGCGCCCGGTACGAGGGTCGGACCGCGTGCGCCCGCTTCGCGCATACCGGCGGCGTAGCGGTCGACCTCGTCGCCGTAGGCGTAGCCGGTGACGACACCGACGGTCTGCCCGTGGAGCTCGGGGAGGAGCCTCGACCCCGCCCCCTGACCGCGTCGGCCGAGCAGGACGAGACGGTTCTCCAGGTAGGGCGCCGAGAAATGCATGACCGCTTCGCGGGCGTCGCTCTTCCAGAGGGCGGCACTGCCGTCGATCCGTCCCGCGCGGACGTCGTCGATCAACCCCAGGAGGTCGTCTCGAATCTCGGTCTCGCTGGCGACGCCGATTCGGCCGAGCGCCTCCTCGACCAGCTCGAGGGCCCGGCGGTCGCCCCCTCGCTCGTCCACGAACGGCGGCCACCGATCGGAGGCGAGCGCGAGAGGCGCGTCCGCGTGGGCAGGAG
>JAUIMK010000356.1 GCA_030432735.1 bacterium | reverse complement strand
AGGCGCAGCAGGTCGATCAGCGCATGCGCAAGGCCTTCGCGAAGGCGAAGACGGTCAAGCTCCAATCGACGCGCAAGGGATCGACGGAGCGGTACCTGGTGGCGCGGGGGTTCCGGGGCTGATCGGCGGTCCGCATCGGAACGATCCGTGCTGTTAGGCCGGCCCTCGGGGTCGGCCTCGCTCATCTCCCGCGCACCGAGCTGGACGGCATCCCCCTCGAGCGGGAACCCGCTGCCTCCCGGCGCTCGCGAATCCCCGCCGCGCCGAGTCCATGCGGACGCGGTCCGCCGCGGTCTCGGTGGATTCCGTCGCCTGAGCGCCCTGGAGCCAAGTCCCCGCGGACGGCGTCGCCGACGCGCCGATGATAGGCTTCGCGGATCGCTTCCCTCGCTCGGGAAGGTCGAGGAGATCCGCATGCATCGATCGCTCCTTCCCCTGGCGCTCGCGCTCGCGCTGGCGCTTCCGCTGGCCGGGTGCGGGGAAGACGAAGGCCCGCCGCCGCCCGTGGTCCGCCCGATCAAGATCCTGGAGCTGGGAGGCAACGAGGCCGCCCAGGTGCTCGAGTTCCCCGGCTCCGTCCAGGCCGGGCTCCACGCGGAGCTGGCCTTCGAGGTCGCGGGACGGATCGAGTCCCTCCGCGTCACCGAGGGGCAGACCGTCGCCGAGGGTGATCTGCTCGCCGCGCTCGACGCGCGGGACTTCCAGGCCAGGCTCGATGCGGAGCTCGCGAAGGAACGGGCGGCGCAGGCGGAATACCAGCGGACCAAGGCGCTCTTCGACGAGAACGTCACGTCGAAGCAGCAGCTCGACACCAAGCAGCGCAACTACGAAGTGACCACGACGAACGTCGCCCGCGCGCGGAAGGCGCTCGAGGACGCGAAGCTGCGGGCGCCCTTCGACGGGCGCGTCGCGCGGATCGACGTCGAGAACTTCGAGAACGTCCAGGCGAAGCAGACGATCCTGGTGGTCGAGAACGACTCGCGTTTCGAGGTCGAAGCGGACATCCCGGAGCAGGACGCGGCGCGGATGCCGCCGGGGCTGGACCTCGCGGAGCGCAGCGAGCGGATCCGCCCGGAGATCGTCATCGGCGCGCTCGAGGGACGGAGCTTTCCGGCCCGGCTGACCGAGTTCGCCTCGACGGCGGACCCGAAGACCCGGACCTTCGCCGCGACCCTCGCCTTCGAGAACCCCGGCGACGTGAGTCTCGCGACGGGCATGACCGCCACCGTTCGCGTCCACGTCCCTCGCGAGATCGTCGGTGAGACGGGGCTCTTCGTCCCGTCGGTCGCCGTCGGGAGCGCCCCGGACGGGGGGGCGATCGTCTGGGTGATCGATCCGGCGTCGATGGCCGCCACGGCGCGTCCGGTCGAGCTCGGCGCGATGGCCGGGGATCGCGTGCGCGTGACCGAGGGGCTCACGGGGAACGAGTGGATCGCGACCTCCGGGGTCGCCTTCCTCTATGAAGGGATGGTCGTCTCCCGGGCGACCGAGTGAGGTCGTCGCGATGAATCTCGCCGACTTCGCGCTTCGCAATCGGACGACGACGCTCGTGCTGACCTTCGTGATGCTCGCAGCGGGTCTGCAGGCCTTCAACTCGATGTCCCGCCTCGAGGATCCCGAGTTCACGATCAAGGACGCCCTCGTCGTGACGCCCTATCCGGGCGCCTCGGCGGTCGAGGTCGCGGCGGAGGTCTCCGACGAGATCGAGATCGCGGCCCAGCAGCTCGGCCAGCTGAAGGAGGTCGAGTCCAAGTCGGATCGCGGTCTCTCGACGGTCACGGTCCGGATCCAGGACCGGTACGACAAGACGACGCTTCCTCAGGTCTGGGACGAGCTGCGCCGCAAGGTGGGTGACGCGCAGGCCAACCTTCCGCCGGGCGCGGGGCCGTCGATCGTCGTCGACGACTTCGGAGACGTGTGGGGCGTCTTCGTCGCGCTCTACGGCGACGAGTACAGCGAGACCGAGCTCTACGAGACGGCCAAGCTCCTGCGCCGCGAGCTGCTGCTCGTGAAGGACGTCGCGAAGGTCGACTTCTGGGGCGACCGGAGCGAAGCGGTCTACGTCGAGCCGGATCGCGAGCGGGTGGCCCAGCTCGGGATCACGCCGGAGGCGATCGCGCGCGAGCTGCAGGCGCGCAACGTCGCCTCCGACTCCGGACGCGTCGAAGTCGGAACCGAGTTCATCGCCCTCGAGCCGACCGGCGCCGCCGCAGCGATCGAAGACATCGGCGCGATCCTCGTGACGGGCTCCTCCGGAGAGCAGGTACGCCTGCGCGATCTGGCGACGATCCGGCGCGGTCACGTCGAGCCCGAACGCGAGATCCTCCGCTACGACGGCCACCGCGCGATCGGGCTCGGGATCTCGACGTCGCCCGGCGGCAACGTGGTCGAGATGGGGGAAGCGCTCGAAGCCCGCCTGAGCGAGCTCCAGCCCCAGATCCCCCTCGGCATCGAGTTCGGCGTCATCTCGCTCCAGTCGCGCGCGGTCACCCAGGCGATCGACGGCTTCGTCCTCAGTCTGATCGAGGCGGTCGTGATCGTCGTCGTGGTGCTGCTCGTCTTCATGGGCCTGCGCAGCGGGCTCTTGATCGGCTTCGTCCTCGTGCTGACGATCGCCGGCAGCTTGCCCTTCCTCGATTCGATGGAGGTCGCGCTCGAGCGGATCTCCCTCGGCGCGCTGATCATCGCGCTGGGTATGCTGGTCGACAACGCGATCGTCGTCGTCGACGGCATGCTCGTCCGGATCAATCGCGGCGAAGACGCGGAGGACGCCGCGCGCGAGGTCGTCGGGCAGACGGCGATCCCGCTCCTCGGCGCGACCGCGGTCGCGATCATGGCGTTCGCGGCGATCGGGACCTCCGATGACACGACGGGCGAGTTCTGTCGGTCGCTCTTCCAGGTCGTCTTCGTCTCCCTGGGACTCTCCTGGGTGACGGCGGTGACCGTCACGCCGGTCCTCGCCGCGATGGTCCTGCCCGGGGGCGTCGACGCCTCCGCGAAGCAGGAGGGGGATCAGGACGACGCGTACTCGAGCGGGTTCTACGGCGCGTATCGTCGGTTGCTCGCCGGCTGCATCGAGCGACGCTGGCTGACGGTCGTCGTGGTGCTCGCGGTCTTCGGCGCGTCGATCGTCGGCTTCGGCCGCGTCGATCGGAGCTTCTTCCCCGACTCGACCCGCTCGCAATTCATGGTCGACTTCTGGCTGCCGCAGGGCACCCACATCGACGAGACGTCGCGACAGGCCGGAGACGTCGAATCCTTCCTCGCCGGGCTCGAGGGCGTCTCCCACGTGACGACGCTGGTGGGCAACGGGGCGATGCGCTTCCTGCTGACCTACGCCCCCGAAAAGATGAACTCGGCCTACGCGCAGTTCCTCGTCGACGTCGAGGACCCGAGTCTTCTCGCGCCGCTGGTCGCCGAGGCCGAGGCGGGGATCGTCCCGCTCGCGCCGGATGCGCAGGTCTACGCGCGCCGCTTCATGATGGGGCCGGGGGACGGTGGCAAGATCCAGGCGCGCTTCAGCGGACCGGATCCGGCGCAGCTCCGCGCCCTCGCGGAGGCGACGCGCGGGATTCTGCGCGAGAGCGGCGAAGCGAAGGCCATTCGAACCGACTGGCGCGGCCAGGTCAAGCGGATCCGTCCGGTGATCGCCGACCAGGAGGCGAGCCTCGCGGGCATCACCCGGGACGACATCGCCAGCAACCTGAAGCGGAGCTTCCAGGGGCTGCCCGTCGGTGTCTTCCGCGAAGCGGACGAGCTCCTCCCGATCATCGTGCGTGCGCCGGAGGATCGAAGGAACGCCGTCGAACAGCTGCAGAACCTGCAGATCTGGAGCCCGGTCGCCGGCACCTCGATCCCGATCCGACAGGTCGTGTCCGAGTTCGTCACCGACTTCGAGAACGACATCCTCGTCCGCCTGAACCGGATTCCGACGATCACCGTCCACGCCGACCCGATCTCGATCCCCGCCGCGCGCCTGCTCTCGGAGATCCGCCCGGCGGTCGAAGCGCTCGAGCTCCCGCCCGGCTACTCCCTCGAATGGTGGGGCGAGTACAAGTCCTCGGGCGAAGCGCAGGGGAAGATCGCGGGCTCGATGCCGGCCTTCCTCGGCCTCATGTTCCTGATCGTGGTCATGCTCTTCAACTCGCTGAAGCAGCCGACGGTGATCTTCCTGACGGTGCCGCTCGCGCTGATCGGCGTGACCTGGGGGCTCCTCCTGACCGGGCAGCCCTTCGGCTTCATGGCGCTCCTCGGCTTCCTCAGTCTGTCGGGTATGCTGATCAAGAACGCGATCGTGTTGATCGACGAGATCGAGCTCCAGAAGGGTCTCGGCCAGGGACCGCTCGACGCGATCCTGGTCTCGGGGGTGAGCCGTCTCCGACCGGTCGCCATGGCCGCGCTGACGACGGCGCTCGGGATGATCCCGCTGCTCGCCGATGCCTTCTTCGTCGCC
>JAUIMK010000032.1 GCA_030432735.1 bacterium | reverse complement strand
CTCGCGAAGGCGCTCCTCGTGGACCTCAAGGCGGGCAGGTTCGTCGCGATGATCGGCGTCGAGGGGGCGGGCGAGACGCTGCGCACGCGGGCGGAGAAGATCGGCAAGGGCGAGGCGCCCTTCGACGAGCACTCGCTGATCGCCTGAGCGAGCAGGCACGCCCCGGGGCCAGCGCAAGCCGGCGGATCAGAACCCCTTGCGCGACATCCAGTCCTGCACGAGGCCGACCGCCTCGGGGATCAGCTCCGGCTTCTGCATGTAGTAGTGGTCGGCGCCCTTCACGTGGTGGAGCTCCTTGTCGTCGTGGGACACGGCGTCGACGAGGCGCTTCGCGTGGCTGGGCGTGCAGGCGAGGTCGGCGGTGTTGTTGATCGCGAGGACGGGGCACGAGATCCGGCTCGCGTTGCCGACGCCGTCGGCGCGGGAGTCGTCGTAGCTCCACTGGGAGAGCCAGGACCGGAGCGTCGTGAAGCGCGCGAGCCCGACCGGGCCGTCGTTCACGACCTTCGGATCGCCGAGATAGCAGGTGCCCGGCTCGCGATCCGACGGGTCGACCGCGGGGTCGAGGAAGCAGGGCGCGGCCATCGTGCCGTGGACGCAGAAGGCCCGCTCCGGGGGCTTCGACGGATCGGCCGAGAGCTCGGCGAGCGTCTCCTTCACCCAGGCGGTGATCCGCCGGTTCCGCGCGAGCTGTGCCTCCCCGTAGCGTGCGAGGAAATCGGCGGAGTAGGGCGGCTGGTGGGGGTTCGCCGGGTCATAGAGGTTCCGCTCGGGATCGCGATCGAAGGGATTCGCCTCGTCGGTGATCGAGGGGTCGATCCATTCGGTCAGGGTGTGCGATCGGGAGAGATGGGCCGCGAGGAACATCACCCCGTCGGCGGGGATCAGGTTCGCGGCGACGAGATCCGCCGGGTCGCCGGCCGGGGTCTCCCGGATCGTCGGGTTCTCGGCCTGGTCCTGGTAGAAGGAAGAGAGCGAGCCGCCGCCGGACCAGCCGCCCAGGAGGATCGTCTCGTAGCCCTTCTTCTCCTTGAGGTCCCGGATGCACGCGCCGAGATCGAGCACGCACTTCTCCATGATGAGCGCCGAGTCGTTCCCGCGATAGCGCGGGTTGCAATAGACGACGTGGATCCCGGCGTGAGCGAGCGCGTTCACGAGCGGAAGGAACGCGCCCCCGCCGATCGGATGGGAGAAGACGATCACCGTCTTCGAGTCGACGCGCTCCGGTCGCAGGCGCATGCACTCGACGAAGACCGCGCCGGCATCGCCGCCATAGACGTCCTTGATCGGGCTCGGGTCGACGTGGAGGATCCCGTAGGGCTCGCGGACGATCTTCATTCGACCGGGGGCTCCGTGAAGCTGACCGCTTCCCAGATCTGCTGGTCGCTCATCTCGAGCAGCTTCTCGTAGACCGGCTTCGGGTAGAGCATGTGCGGCTTCGCCGGATCGTAGGGCGGCTGCGGAACGGGCTCCGCCGGTCGGTCGAAGGTCTCGGGGGCGGCCATCCGCTCGAGCATCTCCTTCGTGATCCCGACCTCGGCGGCGGCTTCGGGATCGAGCCAGTGCTTCGGGTCGATCGCTTCGTCGGAGGTCGCGACCTCGAGGCTGAGCGCCTCGGGTCCGGCGAAGTACATCGAGCGGCACATCCCGTGGTCGATCGGACCGAGCACGTTGATCCCGCGGCTGCGGATCCGGTCGCGCAGCGCGAGGAGCTCGTCGTCGCTGTCGACGACGAGGGCGAGATGCTGGAGCGTTCCCGGCGCCGAGGGCAGGCTGCCGCTGCCGGCGTGGGTCTTGCCGTATTCGATCTCGATCTCGGCGATCGCCGGAAGCTGGACGAACGAGATCAGGCATTCGGGGGAGCCTTCCAGGAAGGCATGGATCCCGCCCGGGACGCCGTGCATGGGAAAGATGGCGACCAGCGGCATGCCGAGCACGTCCGAGAAGAACTCGATCTGCGACTTCATGTCCGCCGTGGAGAAGGCGATGTGGTGGACGCCGCGGGCCTTGATCATTCGTCACTCCTTCGGCCAGAGAGAGAGCACGTGGCCGTCGCTCGGGTCGAGGTCTCCGTTCAGGACCTCGAGATAGACGCGCCGGAGCGCCTCTTCGCCGTACCGACGCTCGATGTTCATCCAGGTCCCGCTCCAGCGCGCGAAGGCATGCCACGCCTCGCCGAGCCGCTCCTGCAGGCCGCCGGGGCCCCAGTCCTGCGTGCGCTTCACGATGCGACTCGGCGCGAAGAAGAACTCCGGCTGCGGTCCTGGCATCGTCTCCGGCCGCTCGCCGGCCTCCCAGTGGGTGGCACCGACGGTGCAGGAGTATCTCAGCTCGCCTTCGAGTCGGTCGTGGACGCCGGCGACGACCTCGCCGTTGCCCGCCATGTCGACCATGACCGCACCCTTCGTCCCGACGATCTCGGGGATGCGGTCGAGCTCGTCGTAGCGCACGACCTCGTCGTAGCAGCCGAGCTTCGCGACGAAGGCGGCGTTTCGCGCGGACGTGAGCCCGATGACCGGGCCGCGGGCGCGCTTCGCCAGCAGATGGCCGAGAGCGATCCCGGTCTTGCTCGACGCGCTCGTCACGATCGACGACGCGGCGCCGTAGAAATCTTCGTCCGCGATCATGTCCTCGCAGAGGAAGGACGTCATGAAGAGACCGCGCAGCAGGATCAGCTCGTCGGCCCGCGACGCGTCGTAGAGCGGATCCCCGTCGGTCCAGGAATAGCTCCGGTAGACCGGCGCGTGCTGGGCGCGATGGGCCGCGACGTCGACCATGCCTGCGCCGTTCTTCTTCGCGTCGATCACGAGGTGACGCGACATCGGGAAGAAGCCGAAGCACTGGCCGCCTTCCGGAATCTCCGGGTTCCGGGAGGCCGCGACCCGCCCGAAGCCCATCGCCGGGATGCGTCCCCAACGGTCGACGCCCGGGAAGAAGCCCCAGTAGTCGAGCAGGTCGCCGGCGGCGGCGTAGCTGATGTTGTTCGAGGTCAGCGCGAAGCGATCGACCTCGAAGAGGACCTGGCCCTCGGAGAGATCGTCCGTCGGCGCACCGGGGACGAAGCGCGTGTCGCGGAAGTCGTCGCGGTTCACCTGGAAGTCGATCGGGGGGAGGGCGTCGGCCATCGAGGGCTCCTTCTCGGTGTGGCGTCGGCCCAGACGGAGCGCCGATCAGCTCCAGAGCTTCCGGAGCTCCTCGGCGGTCGTCTGGGTCGTGATCCGCCCCAGCGTGTGCTTCAGCACCTGCTCGCCGTATTCCGGCGGATAACCGGTCACGCAGTCGGTCACGAGGACGACATGGTAGCCGTAGTTGAGCGCCTCGATCGTGACGCCGAGGATCCCCACGTTCAGGGAGACGCCCGTCGCGACCACCGTCGTCACGCCGAGGGATCGGAGCGTGGGGTCGAGGGAGGTTCCGATGAACGGGGACATGCCGTGGAGGCGGGCGGAGTCGAGATCCGTCTCGGCGGGGCCGAGCTCCGGAACGACGTCGGTCGCGGGCTCCCCCATCACGAGATAGTCGGGATCCGCGAGCATCGCGTTCACCATCGGCACGTTCGCGTACGAACCCCTCCGGTCGCGGCGGAAGCCTGCGCGGCAATGGATCACCGGTACGTCTCGCCGCCGCGCGACGTCGAGCAGCCCGCCGACGCGCTCAGGGATGCCCTGGCTCGCGACGAGGTCGGCGAGGGGGCGGATCGTGGCGAGATCGCCGATCACGCCCCGCTGCATCTCCATGGTGAGGATCGCGGCCTTTCCGGGGGCGACGAGTTCTTCCAGGCTGGGCATGCGATCTTCTCCTTCTCGGACGAGTCGTTGGATTCGTTTGCGATGTGTCGTTGGATGCGGTGTGGCTGGATCCGGCTTCAGGCCGGTTGATTGGTGCGATCGCCGCTCGCGGGGCGATCTCCGAGGCCGACTTCCGCGCCGTCGACCTCGACGCGGATCCGGCGCAGCTTGAGGTGCGCGATGCGCCACTCGCCGTCGGCTTCGCGACGATACTTCTCTTCGTACCAGCCGAGACCCCAGAGATGCTCCATGGGCGAGCCCGCCGGCCACCAGAGCATGTCCTCCATCGCCCAGGTGCCCTCGGCCTCGTCGGGGCCGGTCCGCGTGATCACGGGCGTGTGCCCGTGATGGCAGGTCTTCACCTCCGCCAGGATGGGAGGGAGATAGTCCTTGAAGGCCTGGCGACCGTGGATCAGCGGCGAGCCTTCTTCGGTCGTGTCGATGACGACGTCTTCGGTGAAGACGAGGGCCCACTCGTCCCAGCGCTTCTGATCCATCAGCTGGAAATAGCGGGCCTTGAGCTGCTTGATCCGCTCGATCTCGACGAGGTCGTCGGTTGTCATCGTTCCTCCTGCGAGCGAGCGATTCTATCGCCCACTGTCGGCCGTGGGGGCCCGACCGGCGGCGATCCCCGGCGCATGCCCCTCGGGGATAGAGAATTCGCTTCGCGGCAAGCCCCCGAAACGCCTGGGGTTTCGAGGATTGCGGGTCGACTGCCGGCAAAAGGGGTCGAGTCCCGGGAATTTTCGTCCGAAGGTGAAAACGACATTGATTTTCATTTTCCCGGACATAGAATTTCGTCTCTCCAGCAATCCCGCTCCCCCAGAAGGCCTCGATCCCATGCTCGTCTGCCACTGCCGAGGAATCAGCGACCGCCAGATCCGCCGCGCCGTCAAGAACGGCTGCAGCTCCGCGCGCGAGGTCGCGAGGGAGACCGGCGCCGGGATGCGCTGCGGCGGTTGCCGCTCGAACGTGAAGGCGGTCGTGAACGAAGCGCTCGCCTCCGAGCTCGCGAAGTCCGCTCCGGGCGAGACGATGCTCGAGATGGCGCTTCCGGTCGAAGGTTAGTCGGGACGGCCGGATCGGCCGAAGAGAGATGCCAGCAAGGCGCTGCGGTTCCCCGCGGCGCCTTCGTCGTTTCGGGACGCCGCGAACGAATGGCCGGCCGTACGTGCCGCGCGAGACGAGGCCTAACGTTCGAGGCCTGCGCGGGTCCCCAGCCAGGCGCGGAGACTGCGGAGTCGTCCCTCGCCGTTCGAGGCCGGAAGCCCGAGCGCTCGAAGCGCCGCTTCGACGAAGAGGTCGGCGGAGAGCCCGTAGACCTGATCGCTCTCCCAGCAGATCGTCGCGTCGTAGTGGACGTAGTCGCCGAGGGAGATCGCCCTTCGCGACCAGGCCTCCGTACGGAGGAGGGTCGTCAGGCGCGGCATGTGGACCGATGCCACCTCGTCGGGATTCGCGACGATCCTCGGACGCTCGGGGAGCCAGCCGACGATCGGGACGAGTCGGTGGCGGGACCCGCTCCAGGCCTCGTCGAGTCGGCCGAGGACCTCGACCGAGTCCGGTGCGATCCCGACTTCTTCCTCGGTCTCGCGGAGCGCGCCTTCGACCCAGGTCTCGCCGTCTTCGAGGCGACCGCCCGGGAAGGCCATCATCCCGGGGTGTCCACGCAGGCTCGCCGAGCGCTTCGTCAGCAGGACGGCGACGTCGTCCCCTTCCCGCCAGAACGGAAGCAGGACCGCCGAACGCGCGAAGTCGCTCGGGACCTCGGCGCGCGGGAACCGGAAGGCGGGATACGAGGCCAGCCTTCGCAGGCCCGCTTCGAAGCGGACGGCATCGAAGGTCTCGGCGGCCTCGCCGAAGGGATGCCCCGACCGGTCCGCCTCGCCCGTGCTCACCCCGCCACGCCCGGCGGGTATTCCTCGTGCTGCGGGAGATCGTCCGCGATCGTGTACCACGGCGCCTTCGACGACACGAAGATGTGCGCTTCGGGGCGCGCGCCGGGATCGTCGTCGAGGGTGCCGACCGCGATGAAGTCGAACGCGTCGGCGGCGGCGTGGCGAAAGAAGAGACGCGAGCCGCAGCGACCACAGAAGCCGCGCTGGACCGGCTCGGAGGAGCCATACCAGACGAGCGCCGCCTGTGGATCCTCGACCCGGAGGTTCTCCCGCAGCACGCGGCCGTAGGTCGAGAAGGCCGCGCCGTGGGATCGTCGGCACATCGCGCAGTGGCAGTGATCGATGCCTTCGAGGGGGCCGTCGGTCTCGTAGCGGACGGCTTCGCAGAGGCAGCTTCCACGGGGCATGGCAGGGCTCCTGGTGGCGGGCTCGGACGGACTACGCGAATCCGAGCGCTTCGGGATCCACGACGTTGCGCAGGTCGCGGCCGTCGCGAAAGCGTTCGAGGTTGTCGAGGAAGAGATCGAAGACGTCTTCCATGTAGCGATCGACGGAAACCGACGAGTGAGCGGACATGTAGACGTTCGGCAGGTCCCAGAGCGGGTTCGCGGGGTCCGGCGGCTCGGGGTCGAACACGTCGAGGACGGCCGCCGCGAGCGGCTCGTCGCGCATCACGCGCGCGAGCTCCACCTCGTCGACGAGGCTGCCGCGCGAGACGTTCACGAAGACGGCATGCCGCGGCATCGCCGCCAGGGCCTTCGCGTCGATCAGGTGTCGCGTCTCCGCGGTCGCTGGCGCCGACAGCACGACCGCATCCGAGCGCGACAGGACTTCGTGGAGCTGGTCGGCGGGAAAGAGCTCGTCCACGTCGGGGGACGTGTCACCGGGCTTCGCGCTTCGCTTGAGGCCGAGCGTCCTGCAGCCGAGCGCCCGGGCGCGGGTCGCGACGGCCTTGCCGATCCCGCCGAGCCCGATGATCCCGAGGGTCGAGCCCGCGAAGGTCCGACCGTAGGTACGCTCGAACGCGTGCGCCTCCTGATGGGCGTCGGCTTCGCGGAAGCGCTTCCAGACCTGGAGCAGGCGGCCGATGACCCACTCCGACATCGAGCCCGCCGAGACGCCGGTGCAGTTCGTGAGGACGTGTCGGTCGAAGTCGAGACCCGCGGTTCCGAACTGTTCGACGCCGGCGCCACAGCCCTGGACCCAGCGCAGGTTCGGCATGCGCTCGGCGAGTCGATCCGGGGTGTGTAGCGTCGTCAGGACGTGGCACGACGCGAGCGCGGCCTCCCGCTCCGCGGCGACGCTGCCCGCCCAGGGCGGCGGCTCGGGGTAGGGCTTGCCGGCGTTCTCGGCGCCCCAGTCCGCGCCTTCGTCGATCGGGAGCACGACGGGCTCGATCCCGTCGAGGGCCTCGAGACGTTCCACGTAGCTCGGGTCGTGGAAGGGCGGAAAGCCGAGACAGACGCGGAGGGTTTCGGTCATGGACTCCTCGGGTGGGAACGCACGGATCGGAGGGAGACCGCAGTGTCGCCCGAAGCGTGCGCGGCATCAAATCCGCGCGCCGGCCTCCGTTCGATCGGTCCAGATCCGCGACGACGCAGCGGTTCTCCGGTGTCGGGGGAAGACCCGATCGACATGCCCGAGTCCGAGCGGGAGTCTGCCGAGCGCGCGTCGCCTTCCGGTCGGTCCATCGAGCCTTCGATGCCTTCGACCGGCGCGCGCGCGAGGGGGGAACATGGGAAAGAGCTGCGCCTGGTGCGGGATCGTCCTTCGAACGATCACGGGGTCCGGAGACTCGACGACGAGCCACGCGCTCTGCCGGAGTTGCCAGCAGGAGCTGCAAGCCGCACTCTCGTCCAACGGTCTGCGGACCGGGGAGCCCCTCTCTCCGCCGAGCTGAGTCCCGCGCGAAATCCGCGGCGGGCGGGCGCGGACCCGACCCGAGGCACCCGTCGCATGAAGTTCTGGCAGTCGATCACCTGGGCGGAGACGGATCAGCTCGTCGACCTCGCCCGCTTCGCCGAAGAGCTGGGCTTCGAGGGGATCATCGGCGCCGATCACGCGCTCTATCCGAAGCAGATGGAGCCCCGCTATCCCTACTCGGAGTCCGGGTACCCGCCGCAGACGGCGGAGAGCGAGTACCCGGACATGTGGACGAGCTGCGCGGCGATGGCGGCGGTCACGACGCGACTGCGATTCGTGTGCGGGGTCTACGTCCTGCCCCTGCGTCATCCGGTCGAGGTCGCCAAGCAGGCGGCGACCCTCGCGATCCTCTCCCGGGGACGCTTCGCCCTCGGTATCGGGACGGGCTGGATGAAGGAGGAGTTCGACCTCTACGGCGTCGACTTCTCCACGCGCGGTCGGCGGATGGACGAGATGATCGAGGTGCTGCGCGGGCTCTGGACCGGCGACTACTACGAGCATCACGGTGAGTTCTTCGACTGGGATCCGATCGTGGTGAGCCCGAAGCCCTCGCACCCGATCCCGATCTACGTCGGCGGAGCGGCCCCGGTCGTACTCCGACGGACCGCGCGCGTCGGCGACGGGTGGATCGGTGCGGGCAACACCGTCGAAGACGCACCGCAGCTCCTCGCCGAGCTCGCGAGGCTGCGCGCGGAAGCGGGGCGCGGCGGCGAGCCCCTCAACACCCTGGTCGGCCTCTACGGCGACGTGGGAATCGACGACTATCGCCGGCTCGAGGAGCGCGGGATGACGGCCGGGATCCATCTGCCCTTCTGGTTCGCCTTCGACGGCCCGTCGAGTCTCGATCAGAAGAAGGCGCTGATGGAGCGCTTCGCCGAGGACGTCCTGCGCCACTTCTGACGCGCGTCCCGGCGCACGTCTGGCTCGCGCTCGGCGCCGTCGCCCGCTCAGCCCGGATGCGGATCCGGCGCGCCGCCCCGGCGTCGCTCGAGGAGCCGCCATCCCACGAGCAGCAGCAGGCCGCCCGGCGTCTGGAAGATCGCGAAGGCGAAGATCGGCAGCACCGCCTCGAAATCGAGGACCTGGGCGACGAGCACGATCCCGAGGAGCGTGTTCTTCACGATCATCTCGACGGCGATCGTGACGGCGTCGCGGGCGGGGATCCGGAAGAGCAGAGGGACGAGCATGCCGATCGCCATCGCCGAGAAGGCGAAGGCCGCGGCGGGCGCGAGGGAGTCGACGAACTCGCTGGGGTCGATCTCGGGGTTGTTGCCCGCGCCGAGCGCCGCGCCGAGCACGATGACGATCGCGCCGGGGATCGTCGCGTGGCGCTCCCAGCGCAGCGCGTTCGGGTTCTTCGCTCGCGCGAGCATGCCGAGGGCGACGGGCAGGATCGTCAGGGTTCCGAGGCGGAGGGCGGTCTCCAGGACGGGCATCTCGACGGTCGCGCCGTCGTGGGTCGCGAAGTGTGCGACGGCGAACTGCACCCAGAGCGGCAGGGTGAAGAGCGTCACGAGGGTGGCGGTCGCGGTCAGCGTGATCGAGAGCGCGGTGTTGCCCTTCGCGAAGTGGACGTACATGTTCGAGAACATGCCGCCGGGACAGGCGGCCACGACGACGATTCCCGTCGCGAGGATCGGCGTGAGGTCGAAGAGGTTCGCGAGCGCGATGCCCACGCAGGGCATGATCACGAGCTGGAGCACCGTGCCGACGATCGTGGCGCGGGGGCTCGTCGCGACCCGGCGGAAGTCGTCGACGACCAGCGCGAGGCCCATGCCGAGCATCAGCATGAACATCCCGACGCCGAGCCCGAGGTCGAGCCAGATCTGCGCCAATTCGGGCTAGCCCTTCAGCAGGTCTTTGGCGATCGCGCGGATCTGGATCTCGTCCGTCCCCGCGTAGATCTGCAGGACCTTCGCGTCCCGGGCGAACTGCTCGACGACGTACTCGGACATGTAGCCGTTGCCGCCGTAGACCTGCACGGCCTCCATCGCGACCTCGACCGCGGCCCGCGCCGCGTAGAGCTTCATCGCCGAGGCCTCGGCGAAGGTCATCGTCTTGCCGTGGCTGGCGAGCTCGATCGTGCGGAAGACGAGGTTCTGGAGGTTCATCCGGGCGACCTCCATCCGCGCGAGCTTGTCCTGGATCAGCTGGTACTCGCCGATCGGCCGCTCGAACTGCACCCGCTCCCGCGCGTACTTGAGCGAGAGCTCGAGGCATCGATCGACCATGCCCAGCGCCATCGCGGCGACCCCCGAGCGCTCGGTCTGGAACGTGCTCTTCGCGCCCTCGCGACCGCCGCCGCTCTTCTCGACCGCCGCCTCGCCGCCGAGGAGCCGGTCCATCCCGACGCGCACGTCCTGGAGGAAGAGCTCGCCGGTCGGCGACGAGTGCATCCCCATCTTGCGGAGCGGCTTCGTCTGTTCGAAGCCGGGCATGCCGCGGTCGAGCACGAAGTTCAGGATCTTGCGATCGCGCGGGTCGACGTCCGGCTCTTCGAGCTTGCAGATGAAGACCGTCGTGTCGGCGAAGGGACCGTTCGTGATGAAGGTCTTCGAGCCGTTCAGGACGAACTCGTCGCCCTCGCGGCGGGCGGAGCTGCGCATGCCGCCGAAGGCGTCGGAGCCGGAGCCCGGCTCGGTGATCGCCCAGGCGCCGATCTTGTCGAGAGTCAGGATGTCCTTCGCCCAGCGTTCCTTCTGCTCGGTCGTTCCCTTCGAGTTGATGGCGGCGGCGGTGAGCCCGGTGCTGACACCGAGGGCGGTCACCATGCCCGGGCAATAGCGGCAGAGCTCGATGATCGGGATGAGGGTCGCGGCGGCCTGGTCCGCCTTCGCGGCGGGGTCGCCGCCGGACTTCTTCTCGAGCTTCTCGCCCTTCTTCTCGGCCGCGATCTGCTTGTCGAATCGGGCGCGGGCCATCTCGTCCATGCCGAACGACTGGTACATCTTGCGCAGCAGGTCGTAGGGCGGGAGGTCGCCGTGCTCGAGCTCCTCGACGTGGGGGGCGATCTCGTTCTCGACGAACTGACGGACCGCGTCGCGGATCATCAGCTGGGATTCGCTCCATTCATGCATGGCGGTAGGCTCCTTCGGGCCGGGTGGGTCACGCGCGAGGGCGGATTCTAGCGACGAAGGCTCGGCGCGGGAGAACGCGGGTTCCGCGGCCGAGAGAGCCCTTCCTGCGTCCGGAGCGCTATTCGCTCCCGATCGGCTTCGCTCCGGCGGCGGTGCGGCCGGCCATCCGGCCGAAGAAGCTGCCGCCGCCGATCGACATGCCGCTCGCGTAGTGGCGGCCGGATCGGGTGAGCCCCGCGGAGGCGCGGCCGGCCGCGAAGAGGCCCGGCACGACGTTGCCGTCGACGGTCAGGACCTCGCCGGTCGGCTTCGTGTCGAGGCCGCCGAGCGTGAACGCGGCCCAGACGCTGTTGTCGACCCCGAGGTCGAGGGCGGCGTAGGGCGGGTGGTCCAGGGGCGTGACCCACTTGCTCGCCTTGTGGAAGACCGGGTCCTCGCCCTTCGCGGCGGCGGCGTTGTACGCCTCGACCGTGTGGACGAGCTCGCCCTGCGGAATCTCGAGCGCCGCTTCGAGCTCTTCGAGGGTCTCCTCGACGGCGGCCATCGGGTAGGGAACGAACTGCTTCTCCGCATCGTAGAGCGCGTCGTCGACGATCAGGAACGCGCGACCGTCCGCCTTGGTGAGGATCGCGTCGGTCACGCGCCCGTGGTAGCAATCCTCGTTCACGAAGCGGCTGCCCTGGGCGTTCACGAGCAGCCCGCTGATGTGCGAATTCGGCGGGAAGAAGGGCGTCGTCATCAGCCCCTCGTGCATGTTGATCGCGTTGCCGCCGACGCCCATGCCCATGCGGATCCCGCTGCCGTCGCAGCCGTCGCTCCCGATCGGGTACTTGCATCGCAACAGGTGGGGCGCGAAACGCGCGAGCATCTCGCGATTCATGACGAAGCCGCCGGTGGTCAGGATCACGCCGCCCTTCGCTCGGATCGCGAGCTCCTCTCCGCCGATCGTCGCGATCACGCCGACGACCCGTCCGCTCGCCTCGTCCCGAACGAGGGTCTCGACCTTCGCCTCGTTTCGGATCTCGCCGCCTTCCTTCTCGAGGGTCTCGATCAGGCGCTCCATCAGGTAGGTGCCGGCGCTGCCCTCCCATTTCGGCTTGTGGCCGCGAGGAACCGGGGCCGCGTCCTCGGAGAAGGGCCAGGCCTCCTCGTTGCCGGAATAGATGAGGCAGTCGTCGGTCGGAGGGAAGATCACCTTCTCCTCGTAGTAGGTGTCCTTGAACTCGACGCCGCAGGACAGGAAGAAGTCGAAGTGGTCCAGGCTGTTCTCGCAGTAGAGACGGACCTTCTCGGGGTCGGCGGTCGGCCCCGCGGCGCCCTTCACGTGGGCGTGCATGTTCTCGAGGGAGTCGTCGAAGCCGTTCGCCTTCTGGACCCGGGTTCCGCCGCCGAAGTAGATCGTCCCTTCGGAGTTCGCGGTCGCGCCGCCGCCGCGAGTCTGCTGCTCGAGCACCAGGACGGACGCGCCTGCGCGGCGCGCCTCGATCGCCGCGGCGCCGCCGGCGACCCCGAGACCGACGACGACGACGTCGAACTCGCTCGACCAGGCGTCGACGGAGGAGGCGGAGCGGGGCTCGGAGGGAAGGGCGTTCGATTCGGCTGCGGTCATCGTGGACTCCTGGCGAGGAAGACGCTCGGGCGCCGTAGCGTAGCCGCTCTCGCGAGCGCCCGGCGCATCGGGACGAGCCCCGTCCGGGGTCTCACCGGGTCGCTCGGGGGGTGACCTCCGGTCGGACGACTCGGGGGCCGGGCGCGCTACCGTGGCCGATCGAGTCACACACCGGGTCCGCGAGGGCGCGACCCGGCCGCGCACGTCGCGCGGACCCAGGGAGGACCCCTCGATGAAGTTCGGAATCATGTTCGCGAACGCCGGCCCCTTCGGCGCGGCGGAAGGCCTCGTACATCTCGCGCAGACGGCGGAGTCCGTCGGCGTCGAATCGCTCTGGACCGTCGAGCACGTGATCGTGCCGAAGGGCTACGAGTCGAAGTACCCCTACAGCCACGACGGCAAGATGCCGGGAACCGAGGACAGCCCGATTCCCGATCCCTACGTCTGGATGGCCTATGCGGCGGCGGTCACGAAGACGATCAACCTGGCGAGCGGGATCCTGATCCTGCCCCAGCGCCATCCCTTCTACGTCGCGAAGGAGTCCGCGACCCTCGATCAGCTCTCCGGCGGACGACACATCCTCGGCGTCGGCGTCGGCTGGCTCCAGGAAGAGTTCGATGCGCTCAAGGTGCCCTTCGAGAAGCGCGGCGCGATCACCGACGAGTCGATCCAGGCTCTCCGCGACCTCTGGTCGAAAGGCGCGTCGAAGCACGACGGCGACTACTACAAATGGGGCGAGGTCGAGTCGAACCCGAAGCCGGTCCGCGGAAACGTGCCGATCGTGATCGGCGGCCACACGAAGGCGGCGGCGCGCCGCGCGGCCCGGCTCGGAGACGGGTTCTTTCCCGCGCGGGCCGACACCCTCGACGGCTGCCTCGCCGAGCTCAAGGCCGAGTGCGAGAAGGTCGGCCGCGACCCGGGCGAGATCGAAATCACGACCGGCTCCACACCGACCCCCGACGAGGTGAAGCGCCTCGAGGACCTGGGCGTCTCGCGCTTCGTCGTCCCGCCCCCCGGCTTCACGCCGGACCAGGTCTCGGCGGGGCTCGAGAAGCTCGGAAACGAGCTCATCTCGAAGTTCTAGCTCCGACGCGCGGGCGGGCGCGGGCGCGGGCAGCCGGTTCACCGGGACGACCCGCGCGCACCCTCGCCGATCGAAGGCGCCGCCCGGTTCCGCCGGGCGGCGCTTCTCGTTCGGGCGTGCCAAAGTCCCGCGCGATGCCCGTCCTCGACGCGACCCAGCTTCGCAAGTCCATCGGCGATCGGACGCTTCTCGACGACGTCACGCTCACGATTCGTCGCGGCGAGAAGGTCGGCCTCGTCGGCCGGAACGGCTCGGGCAAGAGCAGCCTCGCGCGGGTGCTGGCGGGGATCGACGAGGTCGACGGGGGGCGCATCGCGCGGCGTCGCGACTCGACCGTCGGCTATCTCGCCCAGGAGCCGATCTTTCCGCGAGGCGAGCGCGTTCGCGACGTCGTGCTCTCGAGCCTCGTGACCTGGACGGCGCTCCGTCGCCGGTTCGACGAGCTGACGGCGGCGCTCGGCGAGACCGGGGATCCCGACGAGCAGACCCGCCTCGCCGCCGAGCAGGCGGAGGTCGGGGAAGCGATCGAACGCGAGGGCGGTTGGGAGCGCGAGCACGAGGCCGAGTCGACGCTCCTCCATCTGGGGATCACCGATCCCGACCGGCTCGTCGACACGCTCTCCGGCGGAGAGGCGCGACGGGTCGCTCTCGCGCAGCTCCTCGTCTCCGCCCCCGATCTCGCGATCCTCGACGAGCCGACCAACCATCTGGATCTCGGCACGATCGAATGGCTCGAGACGTATCTGCGCGATCGCTTCGACGGTGCGGTGCTCCTGATCAGCCACGACCGGCAGGTCCTCGACGCGGTCACGACCCGGACCCTCGAGATCCACGAAGGTCGGGTCGAGAGCTACGACGGCGGCTACGCGCGCTATCTGATCGCGAAGGCGGAGCGCGAGGCTCACGCGGAGCGGACCTGGCGGAACACCCGGAACTTCCTGCGACGCGAGGTCGAATGGCTGCGCCGCATGCCGAAGGCGCGCGGGACGAAGCAGAAGGCGCGCGTCGCCCGGGCCGAGGCCGCGCTCGACGAGCGAGCACCGCAGGTCGAGCGGCAGGCCGATCTCCGGATGCAGTCGGAGCGGCAGGGCAAGACCATCCTCGATCTCTCGAACGTGGCGCTCGAGCGCGACGGGCGGAGGTTGGTCTCCGGGATCGATCTCGCGCTTCGGCCCGGGGACCGGATCGGGATCGTCGGCCCGAACGGCTCGGGGAAGACGACGCTCCTGCTCGCGATCCTCGACCGGATCGAGATCGCGGAGGGCACGATCGAACGCGGCGCGACGACGAAGATCGGATACCTCGATCAGGCGCGAAGCGAGCTCGACCCGAAGGCCACCGTCCGCGAGGCCGCGGTCGGGGACGCCAACGAGGTCGTAATCGGCGAGGAGCGGCTCTCGATCGGGAGCTACCTCGAGCGCTTCCTCTTCGACCACGCGGCACAGCGCCGGAAGGTCGGCGAGCTCTCCGGGGGCGAGCGCGCGCGGGTCTGCCTCGCGCGGCTGCTCTCCCAGAAGTGCAACCTCCTGCTCCTCGACGAACCGACGAACGATCTCGACGTGATGACGCTCTCGGCGCTCGAGGCGATGCTCCTCGACTTCGGCGGGAGCCTGCTCCTGGTGAGTCACGACCGCTGGCTGCTCGATCGCGTCTCGACGGCGATCCTCGCCTTCGAGGAAGGCGGGCGGACCGACCTCCACGCCGGCAACTACTCCGACTATCGCGAGCGCCGCGAGCGCGAAGCGGCGCGGGCCGATTCGGCGTCGACCCCGGCGAGTCGGGAGGCGCCCACCGCCTCCCGGGAGCGCCCCGCGAAGTCCGCGAAGAAGGCCCGGAAGCTCACCCACGCCGAACGGCGGGAGCTCGACGGCATGATGGAGGCGATCGAAGCGGCGGAGGCCGTCGTCGAAGACGTGCAGGCGAAGCTGGCCGACCCCGAGACCTATCAGGGCGAGGGGGAGGCGGTCGCCGCGCTCCGGGCCGAGCTCGAGGCGGCGGAAGCGGAGGTGCGCCGGTTGACCGAGCGGTGGGAAGAGCTCGAGGCGATCGCCGCCGCGGTCGACGCGCGTTAGGCGACCCCGTCAGACGCTTCCGGCCCCCGTGACGTAGATGATCGCCGCGAGGAGGACGAGCAGCCCGAGGAAGACGAGGATACCCGTGCGCGCAGAAGTCCGCGCACGCTCGGTGAGCCACCAGTTGCGCGGTCGCATGCCGCGCCACGCGAAGGTCAGGATCGCGGCGAGGGTGACCGCCGTGACGTTGCTGACCGTGAGGAGCAACGCGTTCCCCGCTCCGGTCCAGTCGCCCGACGAGAAGAGCATCCCGCTCGCGACGGTCGGCGGGAGGAGAGCGACGGCGACCATGACACCGGTCAGATAGGTCGGCGCTCCGCTCGTGAAGGCGAGGGCGCCCGCGCAGCCCGCCGCGAGGGCGAGGATCAGGTCCCAGATTCCGACCCGCGCGCGCGCGGCCAGCTCGGGGGTCGCCGGGTCCGGGCCGAGCGCCAGCCCCAGGAAGACGGCGAAGACCAGGGTGAGCGTGAAGCCCGCACCGGCGGCGACCAGGGCGCGGCGCACGAGGGGAAGGTCGCCGAGGACGATGCCGAGGGCGATCGCCATGTTCGGGCCGAGCAGCGGGGCGACGACCATCGCGCCGATCACCGCGGCCGTGTTGTCGTAGGCCAGCCCGACGCCCGCGACGATCGCCGCGAGGACGACGAGGGTCAGATAGTGGCGGTGGAGCTTCGCTCCGTCGGCGATGTTCGCGTAGACCTCCTCGCGCGTGACGGCCGCCGAGCGGACGCGCTCCACGCGAGCGGGATGGTGCGTGGCGGCGGGGCGGGGGACGACTGCGTCCACGGGGCCGACGAGGACCATGAGTCGACCGCGGTCGGAGAGCGCCTCGTGGAGCGCGTCGACGGCGCCGCCGGACTTGTCGGCGCCGACGACCGAGCGGACGATGGTGCCGAAGCGGCCGCCGGCCTCGCTCCAGGTCTGGTCCGAGCACTCGCGCAGGATCTCCTCCGCGTCCGCGGCGAGCTCCGTCGGGAGATGGGCTTCGAGGATCTTGAGGGCCATGCGTACTCCGGGTCGGACCCTTCGAAGGGTAGGCCATGAAGCTCGAAGGCTCGCGGCGACCCGGACGCGGCGTTCCGGCGCCTCCGTCGATGCCGGGCAGGCCCGACGCTACCGTGGCGGGTCGAGAAACGAAGAACCATCCGCCCCGCGCCAACCATCAGGGAGAACCCGCCATGGCCATCGACTTCAGCTTCCCCGAAGAGGTCACCTTCACTGTCGCGAAGGTTCGCGAGTTCTGCGAGCAGATCGTGAAGCCCCTCGAAGACGAGATCGAGGCGAACGAAGGAAATCGCGACATCCTCGTGGGCAACATCATCAAGATGCGGAAGGCCGCGCGGGAGGCGGGGCTCTGGCTGCCGCACATGCCGGAGGAGTACGGCGGGATGGGGCTCGGGCACGTCGCGATGGCGGCGGTCTCGGCGGAAGCAGCGCGGGCGGCGCGCTTCGGTCCCTTCGCGCTGAACGCGCAGGCCCCCGACGAGGGCAACATGCACACCCTCCTCCACTGGGCGACGCCCGAGCAGAAGGAGAAGTACCTGAAGCCGCTCTGCGACGGGAAGACCCGCAGCTGCTTCGCGATGACCGAGCCCGAGGTCGCGGGCTCGGACCCGACCCTGATCCAGACGAAGGCCGTGCGCGACGGCGACGACTGGGTGATCAACGGCCACAAGTGGTTCATCTCGGGCGCGCGCGGCGCCAAGTTCGCGATTCTGATCGCCCGGACCGAGGACGAGCCGGAGATCCCGCAGGCCGCGAACTCCGCGTTCATCGTCGACCTCCCGAGCGAGGGCTGGGAGATCGTGCGCGACGTCGAGACGATGAGCGGCTCCCACAACCACTGCGAGATCCGGATCACCGACCTCCGCGTCGGAAACGACCGGATGCTCGGCGGCCCGGGCCAGGGCCACCTGCTCGGTCAGGCGCGCCTCGGCCCCGCGCGCCTCGCCCACTGCATGCGCTGGATCGGCCAGGCGGAGACGGCCCTCGAGCTGATGGTGAAGCGCTCCCTCGAACGTTATGCGCACGGCTCGTACCTGGCCGAGAAGCAGGGGATCCAGTGGATGATCGCGGACAGCACGATGGAGCTGTACCAGAGCAAGCTGATGGTCCTGCACGCGGCGTACAAGATCGATCGCGGCGAGGACTTCAAGAGCGAGGTCTCGATGGCGAAGCATTTCGTCGCCAACTCGCTCAACCGGATCGTCGACCGGGCGATCCAGGTCCACGGTGCGCTCGGCTACTCGACGGACACGCCCCTCGCGAAGATGGCGACCCAGGCGCGCTGGGCGCGCTTTGCCGACGGCGCCGACGAGGTCCACCAGTGGCGGATCGCCCAGCGGACGATCGATGCCTGGAACCAGACCGGCGGCGTGAAGGTGTCGACGGGGGATCTGCCGCTCTGATCCAGCGGAATTTCGCGCCTGTGTGAAGGTCTTCACGCTGTATGCGCCACAGGTCGGCGATCCTTCCCCTGACGCGTGAGATCCGGAACACTCGAATCGAACCGATCCTCCGCGTCGACGACGAGGAGGATCGGAAGATGGCAGGCATCGTTCGCTTCGAGACCGTCGTGTTCGTCCCGCGAAACGTGTGGGCGGTCCTGCTCGTACTCGCGGCCCTGGCCGTGGCGTCCTTTTCCCCCGTCGCCTCCGCGGACGAGCAGGGCTACGGCTTCGTACTCGCGGATCAGCCGACGACGGATCGCTATGTCGTGTCCGGGAATCGCGCGTACAACGACGCAGGGGGCGACGTCGAGATCACGCGGAGCGGCGTCGGAACCTACGCCGTCCACTTCGATCGATTCGATCAGCTGACGCCCGTCGGTGGTCACGTCCAGGTCACCGCCGTCGCCACGACCTACCGCGACTGCAAGGTGACCAGTTGGCTCGGAGAGTACGTCGGTGTCCGCTGCGTCGACGAAACGGGTAGCCCGGCGGACAGTGCGTTCTCGCTTCTCCACCTGCGCCCCACGAGAGGAGCGGACCATGTCGCCTTCGCCTGGGCGAACGACGCGACGGCACCGGCCTACACGCCACACCCGGACTACAGCCACAACGGGGGCGCCCTCGACCCGATCGAGATCCAGCGATCGGGGACGGGGCGCTATCTCGTCGAGTTCCGCAACTTCGCCGCTACGGGAGCGACCCTCGGCCATCCGCAGGTCACGGCCTACGGAGACGACTCGAACCGGTGTCAGCTCCAGCGCTGGGTCGGCGACTTCGTGTACGTCGAATGCTACGACGGAGCCGGAGCGCCCGTCGATACCCGCTTCACCGTCCTCTTCCTCGAGCCGGGCGCGACCGATCGGAGCATGGCCTTCGCCTGGGCGGACGCCCCGCTCTCCGCGTCGTACGCACCCGATTCCGACTATGCCCACCATCCGCTCGGGGCGCCGGTCTCCGCGTCTCGTCTCGGCGTCGGCCACTACGAGATGGAGTTCTCGAACCTCGGGACGTTGGCGCTCGACGTGAGCAACGTTCAGGTCTCCGCCTACGGTTTCGCGCCGGTGCATTGTCAGCTCGAGGGTTGGGGCGCGGACACGGCGACGGTCCGCTGCTTCGACAGTTCCGGCATGCCCGTCGATGCCTTCTACAATGTCTTCTTCCAGAAGGCGCTCAAGACCGATTGGACTCCTGAGTATGCCTTCGCGACGGCCTGGGACGTCTCGAACCCGAGCTATTCGCTGACGACGGCGATCGACGCCTGGAACCCGACCGGGGGTGAGATCCGCGTGACACGGAGCGGAGTCGGAAGCTACCGGGTCGAGTTCGAGGCCTTCGAGACGATCCCCGGCGGCGGGAACGTCCAGGTGAGCGCGGTCTCGACGGTCGGGCGCTACTGCAACCCCGAACGTTGGAACTCGCGCTTCGTCTACGTCGTCTGCTTCGACCGCTTCGGCGTGCCGGCGGACACGGCGTTCAACGTCTTCTGGCTGAAGGCGCAGCCGGGAGACGGGACGGTCGGCTATGCGTGGGGCGAGTATCCGTTCGCCGATTCCTATTCGCCGAGTCCCACCTGGGCTCACAGCCCGACGGGCCAGCCGATCTTCATCGAACGCCTCGACGTCGGTCGGTACGAGGTCGGCTGGACGGACGTGTTCACGCCGCTCGGCCCGCCGCGACCGCTTCACCATCAGGTCGCGGCCTACGATTCGAACGCGATCTGCGGGCAGCTCACGGAGTCCTCCGATCCCTTGACGGGCCGGGTCACGGCGGGCGTGAAGTGCGTCGCCGCGGACGGATCGCCCGTCGATTCGAAGTTCTCGATTCTGCTCGCGATGCCCGAATCTCATCATCGCTCGATCGGATTCGGGACCGCCGTCGGCGGCAGCCTCGCCCTCGGATCGGATTTCAACTCAGCAGATCGACCGGTGGTGGCGACGGACTGGGGCTCGGGCCTCGGAGAGATGTACTTCGAGGAGCTCGCGGCGACCGGTCTGGACAAGGGCACGCTCCAGATCACGCCCATCGTCTCCCCCGCGACGCGCTGCGCGGTGGCGGATTGGACCAGCAGCGAGGCGTGGGCCCATTGCGTGGACGAGTTCGGCAACCCGGTCAGTCCGTCGTATCGGGCGATGATGATCTACCGGACGGCCGCGCCGGAGCCGGGCTTCGCGATCGGTCTCTTCGGCGCGATCGGTGGACTCGCGGCGGCGGCTCAGTCGCGAAAGAGCCGCCGCAACCGGTAGTGCCGCCACGCGAAGACCGCGCGGAAGAGAAGCCCCTGGATCGGCTCCAGGAGCGGCGTTCGCGACTCGAACTCGATCCGGTCGCGGACGAGCGTGCCCGCGCCCTCCGCCTCGAGCGTTCGTTCGTGCTCCCAGCGGCGCTGGGTGAGCATCGTCGACCGCTCGAGGAAGCGGCGGCCCGGCTCGATCTCGGCGAAGGTGAGGTCGTCGTACTCGATCGGGATCAGGCCGAACAGAAGAATCCAGCTCCGGCACACGGGCTCACCGATCCGGGCCGAGGCCGAGAGGTCCGTCAGCGCGGCCGGAAAGGTCATGCGGAGAAAGGGCGCGAACTCACGGTTCAGGTCCGCGGGCCGCGTCGCGTGGCGCCAGACCATCTCGGGCGGCGCGTCGACCCGGCTCTCGACGACGAAGCTTCTCACGCGCGCGACGGCCCGACGGGGCTAAGCAGCCGCCGCCGCTCGGGACATCGACGGGATGTCCTTCCCGAGGAAGACCCGCGCGCCGAGGATCATCGGCGCGATCAGCCACGGCAGGTTGAAGACGAGGTAGTAGAAGGTGTTCGGCGGCGGATGCGGACCGAGGAAGGTCTGGGTGAAGTAGAAGAACATGTTCGTGATGGCGGCACCGGCGTAGAAGAGGCCGAGGGGGCGGAGCCAGGGACGGAGGCGGAAGAGGCCGATCATCACGAAGAGCAGCGCCGGCGCCTGGAAGAGACCGTCGAAGAGGGTCGCGGCAATCAGGTTGGGCGGCGGGTCGAGATGGGCCGGCTCCTCGGCGACGGCCCACTCGTGGAGCGCGCGAAGCGGTGGCCAGGGGCTGTCCGCCGAGACCGGGACGCCGAGGCCTTCGGGCAGGCTGAACAGGAAGCCGTAGAGCACGGAGATCGAGAAGAAGAGGGCGAGGCCCAGGTCGAGCGGGCGCTTGTGGATCGGCTTGGCTTGCATGCTGGAAGACTCAGCTCCTCGTTTCCGCATCGACCCACGCCGCGTATTCCGCGTTCACGTGTTCGACCGGGACGCCGACGATGCTCGGCACGTCGTAGGGATGGAGTTCGCGCACCGCGTCGCAGAGCGCGTCGAAGAGATCCGCCCGTGTCTTCACCAGGAGCGGCGACTCCTCCTCGGATTCGATCGCGCCCTGCCAGTGATAGGTGCTCCAGATCCGTGGGAAGACGTTCGCGCAGGCGGCGAGCCGCCGCTCGACGAGAGCGCTTCCGATCCGGCGCGCGGTCTCGTCGTCGGGGCAGTTGATCCAGACGTCGATCATGAGGCTCCCGGCAGGATCGAGGCGCTCACGATCGCGGCGCGAAGAGCAGGCGGGCGAACGAAAAGCAGCCGATCGCGAACATCGTAATCAGCAGGACGAAGAAGGGCCAGAAGGCCGAGCCCTCGAAGACGTTCCAGATCTGCAGCCCGCAGACGAGGACGACGGGGGCGTTGATGACGTAGACCGTTGGCGTTCGCAGCGTCCGACCGGGCCCGATCGTTCGCACGATCTCGAGGAAGCTCCGCGTCGCGAAGTAGACCATGATCAGCAGGCCGACCGCGCTGCAGACGGGCCAGACCGTCGCACCGTCGACGTAAGCGCTCTGGAGGGCGAGCGCGCCGAGACTCAGGAAGAGCGCACCGAAAGCCGTCGCGAGCAGGTTCACGAGGTTCAGCCGCTGGAGCGTGACGTCGTACACCGCGTCTCGCCGGCCCACCGCGGTGACCACGCCGGCGAAGCCCGCGAGCCCGAGCGACGCCTCGACGATCAGCATCAACACTTCGTTCGGGTCCATGACGGGGCCTCGCTCGTCGGTTCCGGTCGGCGCGCTCCGCTCGCGCCGTCTCGAGCGTACCTCAGCGCCGGGCGCCGAGGACGACGACCAGGGCCGCCGTCGCGGCGATCGAGAGGAAGAGCCAGCCGACCGCGATGACGACCAGCGTCGATCCGGCGACGGCGGGGTTCGATCGCGAGACGACGCCGGCCGCGACGAGCGCGAGCGGAATCCCGAGCGCCGAGCCGATCGCGAGGCCGCGGCGCACACGCGCGGTCGTCGCCGCCCGTCCGAGCCGATCGGACAGGGTGCTGAACACGCCCCGGGTCTCGAGGTCGTCTCGGGGCGGCGTCGTCACCGCGCGCAGGAACGCGACGAGGGCGCCCAGGCAGAGGAACGTCCAGAAGGCGAAGGGGACGTGATAGGCGACGGCGGTGATCACGGGCCTTCAGGATGGCGCGGCCGACGGACGGGATCAACGTGCCCGTGATCCTCTGCGTCCCGGCGCACGCGGTTCGTAGCCTGTCGTCCGGACATCCGGAACCGGGCGCGTCGGCGTGCTTCGTCTACCGCTTCCAGCGACAAGGCGCCTTCGCCTCCGGAAGCGTGTTGGGGAGACGGCGGACGTAGGCGGAGTGGTAGAAGCGATCCCGGCTCCCACGCCGGTCGCCGCCGATCAACGGGTTGAGCCCGACCTCGTATTCGAAGCCCGCGCTCGCCTCGAACTCGAGCGCGCAGAGAAGCTTCCCGACGTATTCGTCCCGTACGTGCTTGCCATAGTCGCGCCCCTCGACCCGGAACTCCGCGACGACGGCGTGCCGCCCCGGCAGGACGTGGATCTCCGTCGCGAAGACGCTCCGTCCGTCGACGGCAACCAGCTTGCCCTCGTCCGACGCGATCCGCGCGATCTCCGACGGATCCCGGGCCGGCCCCGGGTAGACCTGCTCGACGGAAGCGCAGCCGAAGGCGGCGAGGAGCAGCGCGACGAGGGCGCTGCCGGCTCCGCGCGGAGCGAAGGCGCTCGTGTTCGCTGGACCTCCGGGCTCGGGAACCGCTTCGAGCAGCAGGCGCTTCTTTCTCCCGGCGGTCGCCCCGACAGATCGGGCTCGGCTCGCGGCGCCGAGTCGATCAGCGGACGCCGAACGGGATCGCGACACGGCGGGGATTCGGATAGTCGGGTTGGCCGTCCGGGATCGGACAGAAGCGCCAACGTTCGACGGCGAGAATCGACGTCCGGTTGAACGCATCGACCGG
The DNA here is from genome assembly GCA_030432735.1 of bacterium. GTDB lineage: Bacteria > Myxococcota_A > UBA9160 > UBA9160 > UBA4427 > UBA4427. The sequence continues at coordinate 2,071 of JAUIMK010000032.1, read as the reverse complement.
CTCATAGGCGACGACCGAGACGTCGGTGGTCCGGCCGTCGCGCTGAACCGAGTACTCGACGAGCACGCGGCCTTCGACCTGTGAGCCGATCGCCTCGAGCGGATAGTTGGGGCTGACGCGCTCGATCGGGACGGGCGGGTCGAGCGCGTGCCGGACCGCCGGGCAGTTCTCGATCGACCCGACGTCGGCGACCGGCTTCGCGACGCGCCGGGGATCGATCAAGGGCGTCCCCTCGACGATCACCCGATCGCGCGTGTAGATCAGGAAGTTGGCCGACTCGCTCCAGATCTGACCGTCGACCAGCGCGACCGCCCCGGGGATGGAGCCGATGGCGGCATTCGTCGCCGCCTGGGGACTCCAGCTCCCCCAGGTGAAGAAGAGAAGCACCGACTGATGAGTCGACTCGCCGCGGGCGGTCTCGGTTCCGCGAATCAGGCCTTCCTCCGAGGGCTCGGGAACCAACGCCGTGGAGAGGACCGTGAAGCGGAGCAGGTCCTGGCTGACGCAGCCCAGCAGCGTCACGAGGAGGAGGCAAGCGAGGAGCGTGGCGCGCATCGGATCCACCAGCCGGAGGTGCTTGGTTCGGGAACCGCCGCTCGCGCATGGGCTCGGCAGCGGACGACCGATCGAGTGGTCCAAGCCTAGCGCGGTGACGGCTACTTGTGCGCGATCGGCTTCTCGGTGAACAAGTAGTCCTTCAGCTCGCCGTCGAAGGTCGAATCCTTGCGCCGGATCCACTCGAGGACCATCGCCGCGTGCTCCTTCTCTTCGTCGCGATTGTGGGCGAGGATCGCCTTCAGGTCCTCGTCCTTGCAGGCGTCGACGCGCTGGTTGTACCAGTCGACGGCTTCGAGCTCCTCCATCAGGGACGTGATGGCGCGGTGCATGTCTCGCGTCTCGTCGGACAGCTCGTCGATCGGTTCGTGATAGCCTTCGTTCGCCATGGATCCATCTCCGTTCGGTCGTTGTGATTCCCGCGCTCGACCGCGCCGCTGATCAGCGGCGAGGCGGGTAGGCGCGGGCGGGCGACAGGTTCCGAGCGTAGGCGAATCCGCGCGCGCTGACCGCTAGTGCCGATTCCGCCACAAGGGGCTCCAGAAGATCACGTGGTCGACGGGCGGCCAGCGAAGGCCCAGAACGTCGGGGACCACCGTCGAAGCGTTCGGGTCGCGATTCGGACCCGCTGGCGCGAGCCCGGGAGGAGGCGATCGGTCCTCGTTCGCCGAGCATCGCGTGCGAGCTCGCGTCGGTTAGTCGGCGGATGCGTCCGCTCGTCCCAATCGACGTCGTGTTCGATAGAGCACCCACGCCGAATAGAGACCGACCACGAAGAGCTCGCGCAGCTGGATGACGAGAGAGATCGAAACCGGCCAGAGCACGAATCGCGGCCAGCGCGCGCCCCGGGTGAACTCGTACGAGGCGTACGCGGTCAGCAGATTCAGCGCGATCGCGCCGGCGAGCATCTCGCGCTCGATCTCGAAGGAAGCGATCGTATTCGCCGGGCCCAGGTATGCGAGGCTGAACAGGATGCGGCCGATCGCAAGGGCCGAGGATCCGCCGATCAGGAACCCCGCGAGCGTCTCGTGCACCCGGGCAAGTCGAGGCGGAAGGCTCTTGCCGTCCTCGACTGGCAGATCACCGAGCCCGTCGGGATCGCGAGCGTCGAGCTCCGCGCGCAGCCGCGCGTACCTTTCGGGAAAGCGCTCCCGATCGATCCGGCGCTCCACGTCTCGAAGGTCGTGGACGCTGTACTTCGAGTAGTCGGGCTCGCTGAAATCGACCATCTCCGACGGCGCCTCGACAGCTGAGCGACTGCCTTCCAACGGAACCGCTCGTCGTCCGCACGGGCTTCCATCGCCCACGAGCCGAGCAGATCAGGATCGTCGCGAGGATATCATGAGCCCCCTTCGCGACGGAACGCTGGAATGAACCCGTGAGTCGATCGCTTGCCGGGTCCTGCGCTCGACCGGCTCGCCAGATCCTTCGTCAGGGGCCCGGGCTCGCTATGTCGCGGGACGCTCCGGCGGCTCCCAACCCTCCGCGCGAGCGGCCGCCTCCCAGTTTCGACCGT
>JAUIMK010000355.1 GCA_030432735.1 bacterium | reverse complement strand
AATCGCCAGCGCGTGGTGCGCAGCGAAGGCTTCCTTCGCGCCGCCGACGAGCGGGCCGGCGGCTTTCGCGATGTCCGCGCCGTTCGAGACGACGCGACCGGACCGAGGATCCGCTCGTCCCAGATCGGCCGTTCCTGCGGATCGACGAGGGCGCGCCATACCCGTTCGTGAGGCGCGCCAATCGCGGCTGAGAGCGCAACGGTGATCACTGCGTGCGTCGCTCCTCGCCGAAAACATGCGTTCTCGGTTCGTCGGACGCAAGCCGTCGACACTCTTCGGCGTACACCCCCGGCATCGTCATGCCCAGGCGTGGGGTGAAACCCCGGGTCGGGCGCGATCGAAGGCGGCGACGATCGCGGCTGTTCCGCCGCCTAGACTTCCTCGAGCGGGCCCTCGACGCGATTCCGGCCGTTCTGCTTCGCGCGGTAGAGCGCTTCGTCCGCGTGCTCGACGACGTCGGCCCACCGCGGGAAGCGCTCGATGTTGTGACGCGTGACCGAAGTATGGCCGACGGAGATGGTGAGGTAGGGCCCCGTCGACGAATCCGGGTGGGGCAGCGCCCGCGCTTCGATGCATTCGCGCACGCGATTCGCGGCGGGCAGGACCGCCGCGTGATCCGTCTCGGGCATCACGATCAGGAACTCTTCGCCGCCGTAGCGGTAGACCCAGTCGAGGGTTCGCACCGACTCGCCGAGCACCTTCGCGATCTCCCGGAGCGCCTCGTCACCCTGCACGTGTCCGAGCGTGTCGTTGTAGTTCTTGAAGTGATCGATGTCGAGCAGGATCACCGAGTAGGGATTGCCGTATCGACGCGAGAGGGCGTGCAGCTCGTCGAGCTTCTCGGTCATCGCGCGTCGGTTGAGGAGGCCGGTCAAGCCGTCGCGGATCGAGAGCTCCTCGAGCTTCGCGTTGGCGGCCTGGAGCTCCGCCGTGCGTGCCATGACGGCGACTTCGAGGTCGCGTCCGCGCCGCTCGAGCGCGGCGTTCATCGCGGACTGCAGCTCCATCAGGTTCACGATGCCGGAGAGCTCGTCCTTGTCGTCGGTGATCGGGACGCGGCGGAACCTGCGTTCGTTCATGACCCGCACGACTTCGCCCATCGTCGCGTTCTCGGGCAGCGTGTGGGCCGGCGTCGTCATGACGTCGCCGGCGCGGACGCCTTCGTAGCCTTCGCCTGCGAGGGCGCGGTCGAGGACGGCGACCGCGTCGCGTTCGGTGATCACGCCGACCGGCGCGCCGTTCTCGCAGACGATGAAGCAGCTCTGGACCCGTGCGTTCATGAGCGCCACGACCTCCGCGAGAGGCGTATCCGACTCGCCGCTGAGGACGTCCCGGTTCATGAACTGTGAGATCCTGTCGTCGATCATGCTTTCCAGCCGTTTCGCGATGGAAACGCTTCCATTCGTTCGGCTCTTCGTCTCGCTCGGTGTTCCGCTGGAGACGGAACGCTCCAATGGAGTCGGGTCCGGAGCCGTCGAACGGTGGAAGACCCGAGCTGGAGCCCGGGTTCCACACGGGACGCGAACGCGCTTCAGGCGCGAATCGCGATCCGCTGACCGAGCTGCGCGGGGTCCTGTCGCCGATAGGCGTCGACGGCGCTTCCCGCGTGCGGCGTGGTCGGGGTGACCGCCGTGCGCTCCCGGGGGCCGTCGGCGGTCGGCGCTCGCGAAGTCTCTGCGCCCGCGATTTCGTCCGTCGGGGCCGTTCCGCTCGCCGCGCTCGCTTCGCTTGCCGCGCTCGAGAGGGAGAGCTTGATCCCGTCGTTCGCCGAGGCGGACGCGGGCCGTGCCGACGCCGGCGCTTCGGTGCGCTGGGGCGATCGCGCGGGCTCGACCTCGAGGTCGCGCGCGTACTGGACCAGTCTTTCCACGCCGGAAATCGCCATCGTTCCTCCGTCCGCACGTCGACGAGCGGACTCCCGAAAGGCATCGCCGCCACCGGCGAACGGCTTGAGTTCCGTGCGCAGAATCCGGGACTTCTCTCCGTGTCGGGTCGGGAGAGGACCCGGGCGCGCTACGGGGTAGGCCCGACTCCGAGCCTCTCGCGTTCGACGAATGCGCCGATCGCTTCGAGGAGTCGACCGGGCTGGTCGACGGTGACCTGGTGACCCGCGTCGGGGATCACGGCGAGCGAGCCGCGGGGCAGCGCGGCGACGAGCTCCTCCGCGGCTTCCTGCGAGAGGAGCCGGCTCTCACCGCCGCGAACGAGCAGCACCGGGCAGGTCACGTCGGCGGGGTCGGGGCGCGGCCGCGACGGGAGTCCGAACCAGGCCGGGTCGAACTTCGTTCCGAAGCGTCCGTCCGGCTCCTGGCGAATCGAGCGCTCGGCGATCGCCACGCGCAGTGCTTCGTCGGCATGACCCGACTCGGGCAGGAAACGGAAACGGTCGATCGCTTCCTCGCGTGACGCATAGGTCCGACGGAGGGCGAGGGCGAGCCGGGCGCGTCGACCGGATCCCTTTTCGCTTCCGCGGGCGAGGTCGATGAGGACCGCACTCCGCGTGGCCGCAAAGCGACTGGCGTGATCCAGGGCGACGGCGGCGCCCATGGAGTGACCGACCAGATGCACGTCGTCGCGTCCGAGCCATTCGAGCAGGGCTTCCAGGTCGGCGTTGAATGCGCCGACCTCGCGGTGGTCGGGATGGTCCGAGTCGCCGTGTCCGCGGAAGTCGAGCGCGAAGCGCGGACCGCGATACGCGAGGCCGTCGACCAGATGGGTCCACCAGTGGGCGTGGGCACCGCCCCCGTGGAGCAGGATCACGGGCGGCTCGTCGGCTCCGGTCGGCCACTCGAGACAGTGGAGACGGACGTCGCCCGGGGCGTCGATCGAGTGCGAGCGCGGTGTCTGGGGCATGGTCGGGCGGCTCGGAGCCTCGCAGGGATCGGGCGGGAGAAGCGCTGTCGCGCTCGGATCCGGGTGTTTTCGATTCGAGCAAGCATACGGGATTCCGCTGCAATACCAAACGATTGGCGCGACTCGCGAGACTTGACTCCATGTTCGCGGAAGCCGGAGGAGCGCGGAGACAAACAGCGGTTGAAGAGCTGTCGGTCCTCAGGTCGTCGATTTCGGGCGGCTCGCAGTCGATTCGAGGCCGTTTCTGAAAACGCTCGATTTCGGTAGGGAGAGGGCGAATGGCGGCGTTTTCGATTGACATGAATCGCGAAACGTTTATGATCGCGCCGTTTGACGGGGTTTCCCGGCCGAACGCGTTTTTCTGGGGGAGTCAGACGAATCGGTTCGACCCGCAGTGGGTTCGTCCCAGGGTTCGCTGACGGAACGCGAAGCAGATCGAGGGGATCGAAGGATCCACGCTCGACACGCTTCGCTTCGACGAGTGAGAGGAAGCCATCATGGCAGCCAAGAAGAAGAAGAAGGCAGCGAAGAAGGGCAAGCCCGCCGAGCTCATCATCTCGAAGGCTCGGGTGAAGGCCGCGGTCAAGAAGTGCAACGTGGGCGGTGAGTTCTACGGTGCGCTCGACGCGGCGGTCCGCGACCTGATCAAGGAAGCGGAAGGCCGAGCCCAGGGCAACAAGCGCAAGACGCTGAAGGCCGTCGACCTCTGATTTCTTTCGAGGTCCCCCGCTGTTCACCCGCGTTGCGTCGCGGCTGACGGTGCAGCTCGGGCGAGCTTCGGCTTCTCCGGGCAGTTCGACCTCGATGAATGCAAGAGATCACGGAGTCTTTGAGCTGCAGTACGTGCGCTCCTTCATGCTGATTCGGCGTGACGAGCGGACGGCCCCCCGGTTGTTTTCGAACCCCCGGAGACTGCGATTCGGCTCGAGGGTTGCCTGACTGCCGATCGATCCGGAAGCGACGGCGTCGCGGACGGATCTGGCCAAAGAAAAGGCCCGCTGCCTCGTGCAGCGGGCCTTTCGTCTTCTTCGTGCCTCCTGCGCGCGGTCGGGCGCGGCGCGGGTTCGGCGCGCTTCAGTGGATCGTCGCGTCCTCGTCGGGCGCGCCCTCCGCCTCGTCGTCTTCCTCCTCGACGATCGAAGGCGGGAGCGCGGCCTCGCGGTCGAGGTTGGTGCCGACGCGAAAGAGCCGCTCGAGGGGGACCCGGCGCAGGGTCTCCTCGAGAGACAGGCCGTTCTCGCGGGCGACGTGTTCGAGGCCGTCGCTGGCGAAGCGGGTCGCCTTGTCGATCGCATGCGGAAGCGACTCGGGATCGCCGAGCTCCATCCGGTCCGCGACGGCGATCCGGTTCGAGAGCGCGATCAATCCGTAGAAGACGGCGCTGCGCTCCTCGGCCCCGAGCTCGCGGGTGGCTCGGAACAGGGCACGTTCGTCGCTCGCGATCCCCGGGAGCTCGGTGATCCAGACCGGAAGGGCCCAGCTCGAGAGGTCGAGGGCCTTCGTCTCGGCGGGAACGGCCTTCATCGCCTCCGGTCGCATGAAGCCGTAGATGCGCATCGACGCGTCCCAGGACGGGAAGCCGAGGTCTTCGAGGCGACCGGTCCGCCAGCGAA
>JAUIMK010000354.1 GCA_030432735.1 bacterium | reverse complement strand
ACAACGTGCTGGTAGACGCGCTCGCCGCGCGTTTCCAGGACGAGCACGGCGTCGATCTGCGCAAGGATCCGATGGCCCTCCAGCGCCTCAAGGAGGCGGCGGAGAAGGCGAAGCACGAGCTCTCGAGCACGAGCGAGACCGACATCAACCTGCCCTTCATCTGTGCCGACGACGACGGCCCGAAGCACCTCGTGCACTCGATGACGCGCGAGGAGCTCGAGGTCCTCGTGTCGGAGATGGTCGCGCGCCTCGAGTCGCCCTGTACGACGGCGCTCGAAGACGCCGGGCTCTCCGCCAGCGAGATCGACGAGGTCGTCCTCGTCGGCGGCATGACGCGCATGCCGCTCGTGCAGAAGAAGGTCGAAGAGATCTTCGGCAAGCCGCCGATGAAGGGCGTGAACCCGGACGAGGTCGTCTCGGCGGGGGCCGCGATCCAGGGCGGCGTGCTGACCGGCGAAGTCGACGAGGTGCTGCTCCTCGACGTGACCCCGCTCTCGCTCGGCGTCGAGACCCAGGGCGGGGTCTTCACGAAGATCCTCGAGAAGAACACGACGATCCCGACGACCAAGAGCCAGGTCTTCTCGACGACGGAAGATCACCAGGACGTGGTCCGCATCCACGTCCTGCAGGGCGAGCGCGAGATGGCCGAGGACAACATGACCCTCGGACGCTTCGAGCTGGTCGGCATCCCGCCGGCGCCCCGCGGCGTCCCGCAGATCGAGGTCACCTTCGCGATCGACACCGACGGCGTCGTGAGCGTCTCGGCCAAGGACCTCGGCACGGGCAAGAGCCAGAGCATCGAGGTCACCGCCTCCTCCGGTCTGAGCGAGGAAGAGGTCGAGCGCCTCGTCGCCGAGGCCGAGGGGAATGCGGCGGCGGACCAGGCGCTGCGCTCGCTGATCGACCTGCGCAACAAGGCCGACGGGCTGATGTACTCGGCCACGAAGACCCTCGAAGAGTTCGCGGAGGACGTGGACGAGGTCGACGCGTCGGGGCTGCGCGCCCAGATCGAGAAGACCCAGTCGCTCATCTCCGCCTCGGATCCCGACGCCCTCGAGGCCGCGATCGAGGAGCTCTCGCGTCTCTCCTACGGTCTGACCGAGAAGCTCTACGCCGCGCTCGGGGGGATCGATGACGGCCTCGGCGAGGATGCCGGTGCGACTCCGACCGCCGAGGCGGATCCCGAGCCCGAGGCGTAGGCCGGTTCCGGCTCGGCGGGTCGCCCCGGAGGGGGACCCGCTTCGCGATCTCGGCCGGACGCCGCCGGAATTCGCGCATTCCGCCCCTCTCGGCTTGACACTTCCTCTCGCGTGACGAGTCTCCCGCGGTCTGGGATCACCGATCCCCGGGGGACTCCGTTTTCGCGAGGCGCCCGTGAGGCTTCGACGGACGGAGAGGGCAGGGACGTGAGCAAGCGGGACTACTACGAGGTGCTCGGGGTCGATCGCGGGGCCTCCGGATCGGACCTCAAGAAGGCCTACCGCAAGCTCGCCCTGGAATGTCACCCGGATCGCAATCCGGACGATCCCCAGGCCGAGGAGCGCTTCAAGGAGCTCTCCGAGGCCTACGCCGTCCTCTCCGATCCCGAGAAGAAGGCGCGCTACGACCAGTTCGGTCATGCCGGCGTCGGCGGGCCGGGCGGCGGCCATCCGGGCGCCGGGTTCGAGGACCTCGGCAACTTCGGGGACCTCTTCAACGATCTCTTCGGGGACATCTTCGGCGGTGGCGGGGGCCGCGGCGGCAGTCGCCGCGGGCGCGGGCAGCGCGGTGCCGACCTCCGATACAACCTCGAGATCTCCCTCGACGACGTGCTCGACGGCTGCGAGCCGAGCCTCAAGATCCCGAAGATGCGCAAGTGCGAGCCCTGCAGCGGCTCCGGCGCCGCGGAGGGCTCGACGCCCGCGCGCTGCGGACGCTGCGAGGGCACCGGCCAGCTGATGTTCCAGCAGGGCTTCTTCCGGGTGAACCGTCCCTGCGACGCCTGCGGCGGAGCCGGCGAAGTGATCACCGATCCCTGCTCGAGCTGCCGCGGCTCGGGACGCATCGAAGGTCAGCAGACGATCCAGGTGAAGGTCCCGCCGGGCGTCGAGCACGGCGCGCGGCTGCGGGTCTCGGGCGAGGGCGAGGCGGGCGTCGCCGGGGGCGAGCCCGGTGATCTCTACGTCGTGATGGTCCTGCGCGACCACCCGCTCTTCGAGCGCGACGGCACCGACCTCCACATCGAGGTCCCGGTCCCCTTCGTTCAGGCGGCGCTCGGCGCCGAGGTCGAGGTGCCGACCCTCGAAGGCAAGGTCTCGCTGCAGATTCCGGAGGGCACCCAGTCCGGACGCGTGCTGCGGCTTCGGGGCAAGGGCCTGCCGCCGCTCCAGCCGCGGCTCGACCCGGATCAGCTGAAGAAGATGCGGGGCGACCTCTACGTCCGGGTCTTCGTCGAGGTGCCGACCAAGCTGAACGCCCGGCAGCGCGAGCTCCTCGAGGAGTTCGCCGAGCAGACCGGGACGGACGTGAGCCCGACCACCAAGGGCTTCATGGACAAGATCCGGGATTTTTTTTGAGGGCGCGAAAGAGCCGCGCGCCCTCCTAGCGCTGCGCCTCGCCGCGGATCCGGAACGCGAGTCGCGTTCCCGGTGCCCGAAGCGCGGAGTCCGCAGTAGACTCCCACCGTCCGGCTCGGGCCGGCGTGAGGGGGGTATGGCGAACCGGATCGGCGCGCGAGAGGAGCGGGTGCATTCCAGCCGGGTGTGCTCGGAGCGTGGGGATTCCTGGCGCGTGCGCGCTCGGCGGGTGCACCCCGGGTTGGTGTTGCTGTTGGCGATCGCGCTCGTCCAGGCGGGCTGCGCTGGCTTCGGGACAGGCGAGGCGCAGGTTCCCCCCGAGCAGCGCGCGGCCTACGACGCCGCGATGGGTCGGCTGCCGGCCGACGCGCGTGGGGCGGCGCAGGCCCTCGAAGACTTCCTGCGGCTGTATCCGCGCAGCCTCCTCGCCGACGATGCCCTCGAGCAGCTCTCGCAGCTCGCCTTCGCCGCCGGGCAGCAGGACGAGGGGCGTCGCTGGCTCGGACAGATCCTCTCCGATCATCCGCGGGGCGATCGGGCGGCGCCGGCGCGACTTCGCCTCGCGCAGCTCGAGTACGGGCGCGACAAGCGCGCGGCGGCGCGCGCGCTGCTCGACCCCATCGACCTCGATCGTCTCTCCCGCTCGGAGCAGCGCGCCGCCCTTCGCCTGCGCATCGCCCTCGCGCGCACGCCCCTCGAACGCCTGGAAGGCCTGACGGCGTTGCGTGCGCTGCTGGTCGCAGCGGAGCGTGACGGACCGGACCCGGCGACGGCCGGACGGCTCCGCTCGAGACTCGAAGCCGTGGATGCAGAGCTCGATCAGCTGACGCGACGCGCGGCGACGCCGGAGCTCGAGGAGATGGTGCGTGAGCTGCGCGGGCGCCACCCGGCGGGCGCGATGAGCCTCGAGCTCTCTCGTCGTGCGCTCGATTCCGGGCAGCTCGAGCTGGCGGAGCGGCGACTGCGCGTGACCGAGGGCCTCGTGCGGGGCGAGCTCGAGGAGAGCGAGCTGCGCGTCCTGCAGGACCGGTTGGTGCGCCTTCTCGAGGTGGCCCAGGCCGATGCGGCCCTTCCGCCGCTGCGCGAGCTCGTCGGGCGCGCGCTGCCGCGGACCGATGATGCGCGGGGGACGATCGGCGTGGTGCTCCCGCTCTCCGGTGACTTCGCCTGGTACGGGGAGGAGAGCCTGCGCGGGATCCTGCTCGCGGCGGACCTCTTCGACGAGGACGGGAGCGACGTGATCCGGCCGGGGGAGCCCGGCGCGTCCTACGACGGGGCGCTCGCGCCGATCGAGCCGAGGGGGCGCCGCAGCGAGATCCGGCTGGTCGTGCGGGACAGCGAAGGCGATCCGGCGAAGGCGGCGGCCGCGGTGCGCGAGCTCGCCCGCGACCCGGCGCTCGTCGCGATCGTCGGACCGATCTTCTCGCAGGAGAGTCTCGCGGCGGCGGCCGCGGCGGAGGAGGTCGGTGTTCCCCTCGTCGCGCTCTCGACCCGCGAGGATCTTCCCGAAGAGCGCGCCCATGCGTTCCGGACCCGCACGACGCCCAAGGACGAGGTCGCGGTCCTGGTCGACCACGCCTTCGACGTGCTCGGCGCCCAGCGCTTCGCCGTGCTCTATCCGCAGACGCGCTACGGGCGCGGCATGCGAAAGCTCTACTGGGAAGCGGTCACGACCCGGGGCGGGAAGATGGTCGCCGCTTCGAGTTACACCCCGGAGACGGTCGATTTCTCCGAAGCGATCCGGAACATGATCGGATACCGCTTCCTCTCGAGCCGGGAGCAGCAGGCACTCGACGAGCGATCGGAGATCCTGCGCGTCTCCCGACGACTCGAGCCGAAAGAGCAGGCGATCCTCCGCGAGGCGGCCTACGAGGTGCTCGGGCCCGAGGGCGATCCGCTCCCGCCGATCGTCGAC
>JAUIMK010000031.1 GCA_030432735.1 bacterium | reverse complement strand
CCCCGACGGGCCTTCATTGTATCGGCATTATCCAAATCTTGTACAGTTTTTTTCTTTACAAACCGATGGACATGCGAAAGACTCTGCCTCGCGCCTCAAGACATTCGGAGCTCCCATGACCGCTACGAACCCGTCCTCACCGACCCACCGCGACCTCCCGCCCGCGCCGGACGTCCTCCAGAGCTACCTGGACGACATCTACGACACGCCGGTCCTCGAGACGGGGACCCAACGGGAGCTCTTCGAAGGGATGGAGACGGCCGAGACCGACCTCCGCGCCGCGCTCGCCGAGATCCCGGCGGTCGCCGACGCCCTGCTGGAGCGCTGGAACGAGAAGCGCGCCCGGGGGCTCGTGACGGGCTCGCTGTCCCGCTTCCACCGGGACGGCCAGACCCGGAACGCGAACGAGAAGATCGACGATGCGCTCACCGTGGTCGCCCGGCGGGTCAAGTCGCTCGGCCGGGCCAAGGACGACGCGGCGCGCGACCGGGCGAAGGCCCGGCTCGCGGAGGCGGTGCTCGCCGCCGAGATCGCGCTGCCGATCCTGATGCAGATCCAGGACGAGCTCGGCGCGCGTCGGCGCCGCGACCTCTCGCGCACCGATCGCAGGGTGCTGCGGCGGGCGAACGATGCCCGCGCACAGCTGACGGACCACAAGAACCGCTTCATCCGCCACAACCTGCGGCTGGTGATCCGGTCCGCGAAAGGCTTCCGGAATCGCGGGGTGCCCTTCCTCGACCTGATCCAGGAGGGCAACCTCGGGCTGATCCGCGCCGTGGAGAAGTTCGACATCACGCGCGGCTACAAGTTCTCGACCTACGCCGTGTGGTGGATCGAGCAGGCGCTGATCCGCGCCGTCGCGCAGCACTCGCGGACGGTGCGCGTCCCGAGCCCGATCCTCGACCAGCAGCGCGCGCTGAAGCGCCTCGAGGAGTCGCGGCGGGCGTTCTCGAGCGAGGAGCCCACGATCGCCGAGCTCGCGGCGCGGATGGGGCTCGCGGAAGAAGACGCGGCCGACCTCGAGCGGAGCCTCACGAGCGAGATCTCGACCCACGTTCCGGTGGCCGGGACCGACGATCTCTGGCTCGAGGACACCCTCGAAGCGCCGGCGGACGAGGATCCCGACGCGGAGCACGACTGCGCCGCGCTCCGCCGCACCCTCGCGGACGTGCTGCCGTCCCTCGACGATCGGGCGCGGGAGGTGATCGATGCGCGCTTCGGTCTCTCGGGGGAGCCGGCCGCTTCGCTGGCGCAGATCGGGGCGCGGCTCGGCGTCAGCCGGGAGCGGGTGCGCCAGATCGAGCGTCGCGCGCTCGAGCAGCTCCGCGAGCACCCGGTCGCCGCGGCCCTCGGCGCAGAGCTCGGCTGGAGCTGACATGGCCGCCCCCTCCCACTCGCCCGAGACCGGGAAGCCGCCCTCGGCCGCGCCGTCCACGGACGGCTGGCGATTCCGCGTCTTCTTCGACGGTGAATGTCCCCTCTGCCGTCGCGAGATCGATCTCGTCCGGCGCCTCGACGCAGGCGCCGGACGCGTCGACCTCGTCGACATCGCGCGACCGGATTTCGACGCAGGCGCCCATGGACTCGACCAGGAGACGATCGAGGCCCGCATCCACGGAATGCTGCCGGACGGCACCGTCGTCGAGGGCGTGGACGTCTTCATCCACCTCTACGAGGCCCTCGACCGCGGTTGGCTGGTGCGCATCGCGCAGGTCGGCTTGGTGCGCGCCGTGCTCGACCGGCTCTACACCTGGTTCGCACGCAACCGGCTGCGGCTGACGGGCCGAGCGCCGAAGACCTGCGAGGTCCCGTCGTCCGACGCGTCTTCGAAGACTTGTTAGGCCACCTCGTCCTCTGAGGAGGCGACCGAGGCCGCGGCCACGATCGCCGGGATTCCTGCGAAGTCGGGGTGGTCCGCCGCGTGACGCGGCTGGTGGGCCCAGACGATCCGCTTGCCGGCGACTGCGAACACGCCCGGCATGCGCCAGACGTCCCCGCTCCTCGGTCCGTTCTCGTGTCCCTTCGCGCGCGCTCTCGCCCGCGCCCCGAGGACCACCGCCGGCCCCAGCGCTTCGACGAAGCTCGCGCGGCGGACGCCGAACCGCTCGTAGAACTCGAGATCGGGATCCGCCACCGCGCGCGCCTCGGGCCAGTAGCGGCGCAGGAAGGCCCTGCCCTCGGTCGCGCTGCCCTGGAAGAAGAAGAGCACGTCCGGGTAGTTCGGATCCGCCTCCGACGCCGCGCGCAGGTCGGCCAGCGTCTCCCGACAGAACATGCACCCGAAATGCCGCAGGAAGACGAGGAGCGAGACCCGTCCGCCGCGCTCGTCGAGCTGGTCGCCGAGGGTGCCGGGCACGAGACCGACTCCGGTCACCGGTGCGTGCAGGGACGCCGCATCGATCGGCTCTCCGGCCTTCATCTCCCCCTCTCCCCCCTTCCGTGACGGACGCCGACGAGCGCCGCGCGACCGGACTCTAGCTCGCCGAATCACTGGCCCCCCCCGTCCGCACGCCGTACGGTCTGGGTCCCATGACGAGCGCTCACTCCGACTCCACCCCCGACGCGATCGTGATCGGCTCCGGGCCGAACGGTCTGGCGGCCGCGATCGAGCTCGCACGGAACGGCGCGAGCGTCCGCGTCGTCGAAGCCGCCGACGAAGTCGGTGGTGGCACACGAAGCGCGGCGCTCACCCTGCCCGGGTTCGTGCACGACGTGTGCTCGGCGGTCCACCCGATGGGCATCCTCTCTCCTTTCTATCGGCAGCTTCCGCTCGAGGAGCACGGACTCGAGTGGGTCCTCCCGCCGGCCTCCGTCGCGCATCCCCTCGACGACGGGGACGCGGTCATGATCTACCGCTCCCTCGACCGGACCGCGGACGCGCTCGGGCGCGACCGGATGAACTACATCCGTCTGATCGAGCCGCTGATGCGGGACGCGCACGGTCTGCTCGCGGATGCGATGGCACCGCTCCGGATCCCGAAACATCCGATCCAGATGGCGCGCTTCGGCCTTCGTGCGGCGTTCTCGGCCAATCGGCTCGCGCGACTGCTCTTCCGGGAAGAGCGCGCGAGGGCGCTCCTCGCAGGCTGCGCCGGGCACGCCGTGCTCCCGCTGACCCAGCCCCTGACGGCGGCCCTGGGGACCCTCTTCGCCTTGACCGCGCACGTGGAGAACTGGCCCGTCGCGCGCGGCGGATCCCAGGCGATCGGGCGGGCGCTGGCCTCCTATTTCGAGAGCCTCGGCGGCGAGATCGAGCTCGGGCATCGCGTCGAACGCCTCGATGCCCTGCCGAACGCGAAGGTCGTCCTTTTCGACACGTCTCCATCGCAGCTCTCGGCGATCGGCGGTGACGACCTGCCCGAAGGCTATCGGCGGCGCCTCGGGCGCTACCGCTACGGACCCGGTGCCTTCAAGATCGACTGGGCCCTCGACGGTCCCATCCCGTGGAAGGACGAGCGTTGCCTCGAGGCGTCGACGGTCCACGTCGGCGGAACCCTGGAGGAGATCTGCGCCTCCGAGCGGGACATGTATGCCGGGCGTCTGAACGACAAGCCGTACCTGATCCTCTGCCAGCAGAGTCAGTTCGACGAGAGCCGCGCCCCCGAAGGCCAGCACACGGGCTACGCCTACTGTCACGTGCCCCACGGCTCGACGGTCGACCGGACGGACGCCATCGAATCGCAGATCGAACGCTTCGCGCCGGGCTTCCGGGATCGGATCCTCGCGCGGCACACGATGAACCCGGCGGACTTCGAGGCCCACAACCCGAACTACGTCGGCGGCGCGATCACCGGCGGCGTCGCCGACGCGTTCCAGCTCTTCAACAGCCCGGTCACGCGACTCGACCCCTACTCGACGCCGAACCCGAGGCTCTTCATCTGCTCCGCGGCGACGCCTCCCGGCGGCGGCGTGCACGGCCTCGGCGGCTACTGGGCGGCACGCTCCGCCCTGAAGCGGCTGAGCCGAGCGTGACCGCACGCCATCCGGCGAGCCGAGCGCCGGTGGACGCGTTGCGCCCACACCGACCGCTCGCCGTCCGCCCACGCCGAACGCCCGCCGCCCGCGTCGGCGCTGCCCTCGGCTGGGCCCTCGCGGCGCTCGCGTCCGCGCCCCCGTCTTTCGCCGAAGGCGACGCGCGACCGGCGGTGATCGACGTCTGGCGCCCCGCGGTCCCGAACACCCTGACGGAGGCCGAGCGCGCGGACGGATGGCGGCTCCTCTTCGACGGTGCGAGCGGAGGCGAATGGCGCGCGGCGACCGGGAGCGCGTTCCCGGACGACGGATGGTCCACCTCGGGAGGCGTGCTCGCGATCCGGGAGGCGGGCTTCCTCGAGTTCCGGGCCGGGGGCGATCTCTTCAGCCGCGAGCGATTCGGGGACTTCGTGCTCGACTTCGAGTTCCAGGTCGCCCGAGCGGGCAACAGCGGCGTCAAGTATCGCGCCGAGGTCCAGCGCCAGCTCGGCTACGTCCACTCCCTCGGCTGCGAGTTCCAGATCCTCGACGACCGGGAACATCCGGACGCCCGGCGCGGGCGACCGGGCACGCGACGCCTCGCCGGGCTCTACGACCTGATCGCCCCGACCGAGGCGCCCTTCCTCGGCGTCGGTGCCTGGAACCAGGGCCGAGTCCACGTCGAGAACGGCCGGATCTCGCACTATCTGAACGGAACCCGCGTGGTCGACGTCCGAACGGGTTCACCCGAATGGCGAGCGGCCCTCGCCGGCAGCAAGTTCGCCGAGCGCGAGGGCTTCTGCGCCGCTCCGCGCGGCCACATCGTCCTCCAGGATCACGGGGACTTGACGCGCTTCCGCAACGTGCGCATCCGTTCGCTGGAACGCCGCCGCGGCGATTCCTAGACTCCCGTTTCCCTTCCCTCGCGCCACGCGCCCGAAAAGGACCCATCTCGCATGAAGCGCATCCTGCTCTTCCTCCTCACGAACCTCGCGGTGGTCCTCGTGATCTCCGTGATCTTCTCGGTCTTCGGGATCGGGAACGTGCTCGCCGACAACGGGGTGGACCTCGACCTCCAGAGGCTGCTCGTCTATTCGGCGGTGATCGGCTTCACGGGCTCCTTCATCTCGCTCGCGATGTCGAAGTTCATGGCCAAGCGCTCGACCGGCTGCCAGAACATCGAGGACAGCCCCGACCCGGAGGCCCAGTGGATCGTGAGCCGGGTGCGCGCGCACGCCGAAGCCGCGGGGATCGGCATGCCCGAGGTCTGCGTCTTCCCGGCCAACGAGCCGAACGCCTTCGCCACCGGCATGCGCCGGGACAGCGCCCTCGTCGCGGTCTCGAGCGGACTCCTGCGCGGGATGAACAAGAACGAGGTGGACGCGGTCCTCGGTCACGAGATCGCGCACATCGCGAACGGCGACATGGTCACGCTCACCCTGATCCAGGGCGTCGTGAACACCTTCGTCGTCTTCTTCTCACGGATCGCGGGACACCTCGTCGACCGGCTCGTGTTCAAGACCGAGCGCGGGCACGGCCCGGGCTACTGGATCGTCTCGCTCGTCGCGCAGCTGCTGCTCGGTGTCCTCGCGTCGATCATCGTCTGCTGGTTCTCGCGCCAGCGCGAGTTCCGCGCCGACGAGGGCGGCGCGCGCTACGCCGGCGCCGAGAACATGATCGCGGCCCTCGAACGGCTCAAGGGCGGAACGGCGGAGCTCCCGGACGGCATGGCCGCGATGGGGATCGGCGGCGGCGGCTTCGCGAAGCTCTTTTCGACCCACCCGCCCCTCGACGACCGGATCGCCGCGCTCCGCGCGAATCGCGGCTAGCCCCGACAGCAGGACGGAGCCGGACGGGGAGCCGCGCTCGCCGAGACCGAGCCGAGGCGAACGGGCCTGCGAACGCCTCGGGCCGCGGGCGGTGATCGCCGGGGGCTCGGACGGGCTCGGCGGGGACTAGCGCGCTGCGATGGCTGCCCCATCATCGGGAGCTCCACTGCGCCGAGGTTCCCATGCGTCTGGTCCGCCGATCCGTCCTCCTCGCCGGGCTCGCCTGCCTGGTCCACGCGCTCCTCGGCTGTCAGCCCTCGCCGCGCGCGGAGTCGGACGCGCCCTCGCCGGACGTCGAGTGGCGGCGTCACGGCGGCACCCACGCCGAGCGGCGCTACAGCCCCCTCGATCAGATCACCGCGGACAACGTCGACGCGCTCGGACTCGCCTGGAGCTTCGACCTGATGAGCGACCGCGGCGTCGAAGCGACGCCGCTCGTCGTCGACGGACGCATGTTCGTGACTGCGCCCTGGAGCGTGCTCCACGCCCTCGATGCCAGGACGGGCGAACGCCTCTGGAGCTACGACCCGGAGGTGCCGCGCCGGATGGCTCGGGACATCTGCTGCGGCGTCGTCAATCGCGGCGCCGCCTACGAAGACGGGCGCGTCTTCCTGGGCACCCTGGACGGTCGCCTCGTGGCCGTCGACGCGGCGAGCGGGGACGTGCTGTGGGACGTCGATACCCGCGAGCCCGGGTGGTCCTACACGATCACCGGCGCCCCCCGCGTCGTCGAGGGTCTCGTCGTGATCGGGAATGCGGGCGCCGACCTCGGCGCGCGCGGCTACGTCTCCGCCTATCACGCCGCGACGGGGGCACTCGCCTGGCGGACGTACACCGTCCCCGGCAATCCCCGCGACGGCTTCGAAACGGCGGCGCTCGCGCGCGCCGCCGAGACCTGGACCGGCGAATGGTGGAAGGCGGGCGGCGGCGGCACCGTGTGGGACGCGTTGGCCTACGACCCGGAGCTCCGCCTGCTCTACGTCGGGACCGGGAACGGCACGCCCCACGTCCGCTGGCTGCGCAGCCCCGACGGCGGCGACAACCTCTACCTCTCTTCCATTCTCGCGCTGCGCCCCGACACCGGGGAGCTCGTCTGGCACTACCAGACGACTCCCGGCGACACCTGGGACTACACGGCGACCCAGCACATCCTGCTCGCCGACCTCGAGATCGACGGCCGCCCGCGCAAGGTCCTCATGCAGGCACCGAAGAACGGCTTCTTCTTCGTGATCGACCGGACGAACGGCGAGTTCATCTCCGCGGAGAAGTTCACCGAGGTGACCTGGGCCTCGCACGTCGACGAGAACGGACGCCCGGTCGAGACCGACACCGACTACCGGGAGGTCGCGAAGTTCGTGCGACCGAGCCCCTACGGCGCCCACAGCTGGCCGCCGATGAGCTTCCATCCGAACACGGGGCTCGTCTACTTCCCGGTCCGCAACATGGGCTCGGTCTACAAGATGAACCCGGATTGGGACTACCGCCCCGGCACCTGGAACACCGGGATCGACATGGCCGTCTACGAGAACTTCGGCTCGAGCGACGACTACGAACGCTGGGAAGCCTTCCTGCTGGCCTGGGATCCGGTCGCGCAGAAGGAGGTCTGGCGCGTCCCCCACATCACCGCCTTCAACGGCGGCACCCTCTCGACCGGCGACGATCTCCTCTTCGAGGGCTCCGCCGACGGGCGCTTCGTCGCCTATCGCGCATCGACCGGCGAGAAGCTCTGGGAATCTCCGGTGGGCACCGGCGTGATGGCCGCCCCGATCACCTACCGCCTCGACGGCGAACAGTACGTCGCGGTCGCGGCGGGCTGGGGCGCCTCCTTCGCCATGTCCGGCGGTGAGGCCGCCCGCCTCGCGAAGGTCCGCGGCGGCGCGCGCGTGCTCGCCTGGAAGCTGGGCGGCGACGCGGAGGTCCCACCGGGCCGCCCCCCGCTCGGCCCGGTCCCCGCTCCCACCTTCGCGCTCGAATCCACGCAGGAGGAGCTTCGTCTCGGCGCCCTCCGCTACCAGGAACACTGCAGCGCATGCCACGGCCCCGGCGCGGTCGGTGGCGGCTCCGGCGTGCCGGATCTCCGGTACACGAACGAAGCCACCCACGCGCTCTTCCCGAAGATCCTGCTCGAGGGCCTGCTCGAGCCCGCCGGCATGCCACGCTTCGACGACTTCCTGAGCGAGCAGGAGGTCCGGAGCATCCAGGCGTTCATCCTCGAGCAGGCGCGACGCGCGTCCGCGAACGCCCACACCACCGACTAGCGGGCGGCCGCGAGGCGGCCCGCACGGGCGGCACCGCGCGCGACCCGAGCAGATCCGCCCAGGATCCGCGTCAGCGGATGCGATGACGCGCGTTTCCCTTCGTGGAGATGCGCGTCGTTTGGTTTCGGGGACGCAAGCAACGTCTCGCATCGGATCGGCGGCGTTTCGCGAAAGCCGATTCCCGTGTCCGCAGATGACTATGTCGTCGTTCGCACCGTCCGTCGCGTGCCCAATTCCGGAAGGTCGCATTGATGTCTCACAGGACCCTCCGCAACCCACGGAGGGTCGAACGGACCGCCCCCGCGTTCCGTGTCCTATTCGGCTCGGCCGAACACCCCTAGGAGAATCGTGATGACCCGTTCCACCCTCTTGTTCCCCCTGCTCGGGGCCGTGGTTGCCACCGGATTGACCGGCTGCGCGTCGACCTCCGCCCCCGAGAGCGAGATCGCCCGCCAGCTCGAAGAGAGTCAGGCGCGCGTCGCCAGCCTCGAGCGCGAAGTCGACGAACGACAGGATCGCATCCAGAGCCTCGAGACCCGCATTTCGAGCCAGACCCCGCCGCCCGTCTCGGCCGCTCCGCCCACCCGCGTGGCGGGCCGCTACAACAGCATGCCCGGCGGCGACCTCCTCCCGCCGGCAGAGCCGGGACAGTGTTATGCGCGCGTCTTCGTCCCGCCGACCTACGAGACGCAGACGGAAGAGGTGCTGAAGAGCGCCGCGACGGAGCGCATCGAGCTCCTCCCCGCGACCTACGAGACCGTCGAGGAGCAGGTCCTCGTCGAGGCCGCCTCCGAGCGGATCGAGGTGATTCCCGCCGTCTACGGCTGGGTCGAAGAGCAGGTCCTCGTGAAGGCCGCGTCGTCGCGCCTCGAAGAGGTCCCCGCCCAGTACGAGTGGCAGGAGGAGCGCATCCTCGTGAAGCCCGCGCACACGGTCTGGAAGAAGGGCGAGGGCCCGATCCAGAAGCTCGACGAGGCCACCGGCGAGATCATGTGCCTCGTCGAGGTCCCGGCGGAGTACAAGACCGTTCGCAAGCGCGTGCAGGTCGCGCCGCCGACGACGCGTGAGATCGAGATCCCGGCCGAGTACAAGACCGTCAAGCGACAGGTCGTGACCACGCCGGCGACCACCCGGACGGTCGAGATCCCGGCCAAGTACAAGACCGTCAAGGTCCGGAAGGTCGTGGCGCCCGCCTCCGAGCGCCGCATCCCGATCGCGGCGGAGTACCAGACGGTCAGCAAGCGCGTGCAGGTCACCGAAGGCGAGATGGCCTGGCGCCAGATCCTCTGCAAGACGAACACGACGCCGGACATCGTGCGCAACATGCAGCGCGCCCTCGACTCGGCGGGACACGATCCCGGCCCGATCGACGGCATCGTCGGCCGCGAGACCCTGGCCGCCCTGCGCGGATACCAGCAGGAGAAGGGCCTCGCCGAAGGCGGCGTGACCCTCGCGACCCTCAAGTCCCTGGGCGTGCAGTAGCCTCGACCGGTCACGGAGAACGGGGGTGGGTCTCGTCCCGAGAAGGTCGGTGGGTGCGGATCCAGCCGGCCGGGACGGGGCCCTCCTCCGGTCCTATTCTACTGAGATACAGTGACTACGGAGCCCATCATGCTCGAAACCATTCTGAAGGAACACGGAGGCGAACTTCTCGCCGCCGTGACGAACAACACCAGCCTCGACGCCGGTCAGGCCCAGGGCCTGCTCCCGCCGGCGCTCGGTGAGATCGGCAGTACGATCGCCGGGAGTGGCTTCGACGTGTCGAGCCTGCTCGGCGGAGACGGCAGCAGTGTCGCCTCGCTGCTCGGCCAGCTCGACGTGAGCGCGATCGCCGGTCAGGCGGGACTCGATCAGGGCCAGGCCCGCGAAGGCCTCACGGCCTTGATCCCGGTCGTGGTCTCACTGCTCGGAGACAAGGCGGGCGGCGCCGACGGCCTGATGTCGATGCTCGGCGGGCTCGCCGGCGGAGACAAGGGCGGTGCGGCGAGTGTCCTCGGCGGGCTCGCCGGCAAACTCTTCGGAAAATAACGACGAACGCGGCGCACGGAGACGGCGCCACAAGGAGACGATTCGATGGCGAATCTCAAGATCACGGAAATCGAAGGCATCGGCCCCGTCCTCGGCGAGAAGTTCGAGGCGGCGGGCGTGAAGAACACGGACGCGCTGCTCGAGCAGGGCGGGACGAAGGCGGGCCGCAAGACCCTGGCGGAGGCGACCGGCCTCTCCGAGTCCCGGATCCTCACCTTCGTGAACATGGCGGACCTCTTCCGCATCAGCGGCGTCGCCGGTGAGTTCGCGGAGCTGCTGGTCGCGTCCGGCGTGGACACGGTCAAGGAGCTCGCGACGCGAAACGCCGCGAACCTCGCGGACAAGCTCGCCGAAGTGAACGCCGAGAAGAAGCTGACGCGCAAGGTCCCCACCCTCGGCCAGGTCGAGGGTTGGATCAAGCAGGCGGGCGACCTTCCCGCGGCGGTCACGCACTGATCCCACCGGACCCGTCCGCCGGGCTTCGCCCGATGGAAATCGATCCGACCCGAGCGGGGGCTTCTTCGGAAGCCCCCGTTCTCTTTTCGGCGTCGGCGAGAGACTGGAATCGGCGACGAGGGCGGGTAGGATCCCGGGACGCACCCAGGAGGACCCGATGCCCGTCACCGAAGGCCGCAAGGCCCCCGCATTCACCCTGAAGGACCAGAACGGCGACACGCACAAGCTCGCGGACTACGCCGGCAAGAACGTGATCCTCTACTTCTATCCGCGGGACGACACGCCGGGCTGCACGAAGGAGGCCTGTGCCTTCCGCGACATGAAGCGCCAGCTCACGCGACGCGACACCGTCGTCCTCGGGTGCTCGCCCGACGGCGCCGAGAAGCACCAGGCCTTCGTCAAGAAGTACAAGCTGAACTTCACGCTGCTCAGCGACCCGGACAAGAAGGTCATGACGAAGTACGGCGCGTTCGGCGAGAAGATGATGTACGGCAAGAAGGTCCAGGGCGTGATCCGCAGCACGGTCTGGATCGGGCCCGACGGCAAGGTCCGCAAGCACTGGCCGAGGGTCGCGAAGGCCGCGGATCACCCCGCGAAGGTGCTCGAGGCGATGGACGAGGCGGAGGCGTAGCCACGCGGCGTCGAGGCCCGCCTACGCGCCTACGCACCTACGGCTCGAGCGCGACCTTGATCGCACCGCCCTTGCGGTCGCGCGTCCGTTCGAAGGCGGCCGGCGCCTGATCGAGCGGAAAGCGGTCGGAGATCAGCGCGTCGGCGATCGCGTCGTCCTCCCCGAGCAGACGCGCCGCCGCGTCGACGTCGCGCATCGTCCCGGCGCGCCCGTACATGGCGGAGATCACGATGTCGAGCTCCTTCGCCGCGACGACCAGCCCGGGAATCTCGAACTTGTCCCAGGACGAGGCGAGCATCCCGAGCGTCCCCTTCGGCTTCAGCGCGTTGCACGAGGTCTCGATCGCCTCGGGCGACCCCGCGCAGTCGAGCACGACGTCGTAGTCGCCCCCCGCCGCGTCCTCGATCACGTTTGCCCCGAGCTGCCCTGCTGCGGCCATCTGCGCGGGATGGCGAGCGACGAGGTCGACCGGCGCGCCGGTCCCCCGCGCCGCGACCGCGGCGCACAGACCGATCGTGCCGCCCCCGACGACGAGGACGCGCTTCGAGCCGTCGACGCCGCTCCGTCGGATCCCATGGACCGCGACCGCGAGCGGCTCGACGAGAAAGGCGGTCGAGGCATCGACGCCGCGCGGGAGCGGCACGAGGCAGCGCTCGGGCACGATCACCTCCTCGGCCATGCCGCCGTCGCGACCGATCCCCACGATCATCGCGTTGCCCTTCACGCAGACCTGCGTGTCCCCGGTGACGCAGTAGTCGCAGGTCCCGCAGGCCGCGAGGGGCTCGATCGCGACCGGGGTGCCGTCCGCGAGCTCACCGGCGATCTCGTGACCCGGCGTTCCGGCGAGAGGGAAGCCGCTGTCGAGGATCGTCACGTCGGAGCCACAGATTCCGCACCCGCGGACCTTGATGCGAACGCCCTCGCCCTCGGGACGGGCGACGTCGTGGAGCACGACCTTCCCTTCTTCGAACCGGACTGCGAGCATGCGTGGAGTCCTCCCGTTCGCCCATCCTAATCCACTTGCGACGTCGGCGCGGCGAATGCCACCATCGACGTCTCCAGGAGGGCCGTCTCGGAATGTCGATCGAAGCCGACGTCGGCCCCCGCCGCGCGCGCTGGGATGCCTACGAGATCGGAGCCCGCCGCGACCCCTACGCCGGTTGGCGCGAGGTGCGCGAACGAGACCCCCTCGCCCGCGGCGCGGACGGCGTCTGGCTCGCGACGAGTCACTCCCTCGTCGATCGCATCCTCAAGGACCCGCGCTTCGGAGCCGGCTCGGGCGTCGCGGCCTCTTTCGGTGCCGACGACGGACGCGCCGCGCGCGTGATGGAGACGTGGCTGATGTCGCGGGACGGACCGCCCCACGATCGCGCGAGAGCCCTCGTCCGTCGCTCCTTCACGCCCCGCGCGGTCGAGCGGCTCGCGCCGACGATCGAACGCATCGTCGCTCGATCCGTCGCCCGAGTGCGCGACGCCGGCGGCGAGGTGGACCTCGTCGACCTGCTGGCCTTCGCCGTGCCTTCCGGCGTGATGCAGGATCTCTTCGGCGTTGACGACGCGACCTGGCGCGGATTCGAGGACCTCGTCCGCGCCGTGCCCGACGCGCCGGGCGCGAGCCTCGCGATGATCGACGGGCTCGCGGAGGCGTTCGACGCGCAGCTCGGCGCCGCGGAGGAGAGCGAAGGACTCCTCGCCGCGCTCGGGCGCCCGGGTGAGCAGGGCGAGCGGCTCGACCGCGAGGAGATCGTCGCGAATGCCGTCCTCCTCTCGACCGCCGGCATCGACACGACCGCCGGTCTGATCTCGAGCGCGATCCACCTGCTCCTCGAGCGCGACGACTTGCGCGATCGGATCGCCCGGGAGGAGGGCTTCGCCGAGGCGATCGTCGAGGAGACCTTGCGCTTCGAGTCGCCGGCGATCTCGTGCTCGCGCCGGGCCCTCGAGGACGTCGAGATCGACGGCCGGCCGATCCGGCGGAACGAGCAGGTGCTGCTCGGGCTCGCTGCGGCGAACCGTGATCCGGAACGCTTCCCCGACCCGGATCGATTCGACCCCGACCGCGAGCTCGGCGGCGTGCTCGCGTTCGGAGGCGGTCGACATCACTGCCTGGGCGCCCCCCTCGCGCGACTCGAAGCGAGGCGGGTCCTCGAAGCGCTCTTCACGCGCGACGCCCCCGCGATCCGGCGCGTCGAGGATCCGACCTGGCAACGTCGCAACCCGACCGTGCGCGCCCTCGAGCGGCTCCCGGTTCGTCTCGAAGGGAGCTCGGCGTGAGGGTCGAGTCGCACAGCCTGATGGACCCGGAGATCCAGGCGGACCCGTACGCCTACTATCATGCGCTCCACGAGCAAGCGCCGGTCTACTGGATGCCGGACGCCGAGGCGTGGCTCGTGACGCGATACCGCGACGTCCAGCACGTGCTGCGGCATCCGGAGATCTGGTCGAACGATCTGCTGGGCAAGGCCGGCTTCTCCATGTTCCAGCACGAGGAGGCCCGCGCGGTCCTCGAAGCGGAAGGCTGGCCCCGCGACACGCGGCTCCAGACCGATCCACCGATCCACCGCGACTATCGCGCCCTCGTGAGCGACGCGTTCACCGCCGGCCGCGTCCGCGCGCTCGCCCCCTTCGTGGAGCGGGAATGCGACGCGCTCCTCGATTCGATGGCCGAGACGGACTCGTGCGAGTTCATCGAAGCGTTCGCCGCCTGGCTCCCGATCCGCGTCGTGACCCATCTGCTCGGCCTGCCCGGCGAGGACGCCCGCCGCATCAAGCGCTGGAGCGACGCCTGGGTGGAGCCGCTCTCGAGCGCCCTCACCCTCGAGCGCGAGATCGAGGTCGCCCGTCTCGGCGTCGAGCTCCAGAAATATCTGGCGGGCTGGATGGCGCGCAAGCAGGAGCGCCCGACGCCCGACGTGCTGTCCACCCTCGCGACCGCCACGTCTCCGGACGGGAGGCCCCTCCCGATGGCCGAGAAGATGGGCCTCGCCGAGCACCTGATCGTCGGCGGACACGAGACCGTCACGAGCGCGCTCGCCGCGGGAACGAAGCTGCTGATCGAGCAGCCCGACGTCGCGGCGACGCTTCGCCGGGATCCTTCTAGGATCCGCAACTTCGTCGAAGAGGTCCTGCGCCTGGAATCCCCGAGCCAGGGATTCTTCCGCTACGCCGTCGCGGACGGGGAGGTGGCGGGAACGCGGATTCCGAAGGGCTCGATGGTCCACGTCCGCTTCGCCGCGGCGAACCGGGACCCGGAGGTCTTCCCGAACCCGGACGTGCTCGATCTCGAACGCCCGAATGCCGGCGCCCACATGGCCTTCTCCCAGGGCGAACACCACTGCGTCGGCGCGCCCCTGGCGCGGCTCGAGCTCCAGACGGCGTTTCGCGGTCTGCTCTCACGCTTCCCGCACTTCGAGCTCGCGACGCAGGAGCCGCCCCGGATCGTGCCGGGCCTCGCGCTGCGCACGCTGGAACGACTGCCCATCCGATTTCGGTGAGACCGGCGAATCGGATACCGTCGGGCTCCGCGCTCGAGCGGCGATTCAGGAGAGATTATGAAGAAGAGTGCCCCGCGCGCGACGCTCTCGACCGAGGCGACCCTCGCGCTGCTCGAACGCGCGATCGAACGAGCCGGCGAGCTCGACGTGTGCGTCCACGTCGCCGTCTACGACTCGTCCGGCGAGGAGGTCGGCTTCGTGAGCTGCGAAGGCGCCCCGCGACTCGCCGCGACGACGGCGCGGCACAAGGCGTTCACCGCGGTCCATACGGGCATGTCGACGCTCGAGTGGAAGCAGTACGTCGACACGATCCCCGCCGACGAGCTGAAGATCATCGACAAGGTCGAGGGCTACATCGCGGCGGACGGGGGCTACCCGATCTTCGAGGAGGCGCTCCTCCTCGGCGGAATCGGCGTTTCCGGGGCGGACCAGGAGAAGGACGCCGACATCGCACGAGCCGCGCTCGCCGCTCTCGAATCGCGCTAGCGACGCGGCGAGAGCCGGATCGCGTTCTTCGCGCCAGAGACGTGGCGACGGCCCGATCGTCTTCTTCGCGCCAGAGACGTGGCGAGAGCCGGATCGTCTTCTTCGCCCCATCGACGTGGCTAGAGCAGGATCGTCTTCTTCGCGGCGGGTCGCTCGCGATAGCGGTCGCACCAATCCTTCAGTCGCGGCGCCTTCTCGAGCACGTCGATCTCGCGGAAGCGAGCGAACTGGAGAATCGCCTGCAGGGTGCAGTCTCCGACCGTCGGCCGGTCGCCGGCGAGGAAGGGTCGACCATCCGACATCTCGTTCTCCAGATGGGCGACGGCCTGCGCTCTGCGCTTCGCGTGGTACTCGGAGACCGGCGGGTTCGCAGGAAGCCCGAGCGGAGAGTTCGACGTGTGGATCTCGCGCGCGGTGTTGATCAGCACCCCGATGTCCGCGATTCGCTCGATCTGTCGCGCGTAGGCCGCGCTCACGGGATCGTCGCCCCACATCGACGGCGTCGGATGGGTCGCTTCGAAGAACTCGATGATCGCGAGGGACTCGTGGAGGCAGGTCCCGTCGTCGAGCTCCAGGACCGGGACCGTCCCGAACGGACTCTTCGCGAGGAACGCCTCGCTCTTCTGCTCGGACTCGAGCAGGTTGACGGTCACCTCTTCGAGCGGGATCGCGCAGCCCAGCTCCGCCTTCTCGGCCAGGTAGAGCCTCACCTTCGCAGGGTTGGGAGCGAAGGGAAACATGTGGAGCTTCATCGTTCTTCTCCGCTCGCCGTCTCGATCGCGAGTCCCGAGGCTGCGGCGCCCTGTCTGGCCCGTTTGCGCTCCTCGACGCGCATCCGAATCCGCTCCGCCGGCACGAAGAGCTCCCGCAGCATGTACGCCTTCAAGTCGTCGGGATAGCCCATCCGATCGAGCGCGCGCTCCATGCAGAGGAGCCAGGCGTCCCGCTCCTCTTCGCCGACCGGCAGGTGTTGATGGAAGACCGGAATCCGGATCGGACCGTATTTCTCGGCGTAGAGCCTCGGCCCGCCGGTCCAGCCCGACAGGAAGCGCGCGAGCTTGTCGATCGAGACCTCGAGGTCCGAGGGATGGAGCGCGCGAATCGTCGCGGCTTCGGGAAGCGTGTCCATCTCTTCGTAGAAGAGCTCGACGAGTCGACGGATCTCGTCGACGCCGCCCAGCGCCTGGTGGGTCGCGTCTCCGTCTCCGTAGTTCCGAAAGGCCAAGGCCGTCCTCCTTCCACGGGCGCGCTTCGGGAGCACGAATCGTCCGGTCCGGGAGCGGCCGGCTCCCGAACGACGGGCGACCCGCGACTAGCTCGGGAGCGAGAGCGCCTCGCCGAGCTCGTGGATCATGAGGTCCATCGACCGCGGCGGACGCGCCGAGATCGCCTCGTTGAACTTCGCCATGTGCGCCGTCCCGAAATGCTTCTGGAGCGCCTCCATCGACTCCCAGCGCTCGTTGATGCGGAGCACGTCGGGATCGCTCACCTCCTGGAGGAACGTGTAGTCGAGACAGCCCTCCTCGGCGCGGCTCGCCGTCTCCATCTCGGCGAGAACGTCGCGAAGCGCCTCGATGTCGGCGGCCGCAGACTGGATGACGGCGGTGATCGTGATCATGGGGGTTGCTCCCTGGCGTTTCGAGCGCGGTCGCTGGACGACGCCCGGGTGGGCCTCGCCGCGGAAGACACGGCCGAGATCGGCCGGCCCCCGAGCGATCCTCGGGCGGACGTCTCCTGCGCCCACTCGACGAAGCCGGCGAGGGCCCGCTCGAGACGCACCTTCGAAAGCTCGTTCGCGAGCGCCCCGTCGTCGTCGAACGGCTCGTGGACGCCGCCGCAGGGTAGCAGTCCGAGCGAACGCTATGCTCGTCGGATGCGGCGACTCCTCGCATCGCTCGTCTGTGTCGCCGTGCTCGTTCCCGCGAGCGCGGCCTGCGCCGTCGTCTGCGACCCGAGCGACGCCGCGCCCGCGCGAGTGGCGGACCACTGTGGCGCGAGCGAGAAGCCGTCGCACGCCCCCTCCCGATCCGGAGACCCGACGGGCAGCGAGTCCCCGTGCACCGACTGCGGATTGCATGCGGCGGAGGCCCTCGCGAACACCGCCCACCTCGCGCGCCTCGACCTCGAGCTCCGCGGCGAGCCGACGCCGGCCATCGCGCCGGAGCCCTTCCGCCCCCCGCGCGCCCGCGCCGTCGCGACCCGCGAGCGCCCGCCTCCCGGACCGGCCCCGCCACTCCCCCTCGCGATCACCCACGCACCGCTCCTGATCTGAGCTTCGGCGACCGCGTCCCGACGCCGCTCCGCGCGGCCCGGGGCCTCGTTCGTCCACGCCCGGCCTCCGCCCCGGGCTCGAATCCTCAGGAGCTCCCGCATGTCCCGCGACCTCGCCTGCCTTCTCGTCGCCGGCCTCTTCGTCTTCGCCTCCACCGCTTCCCGCTCGATCGCCGCGCCCCAGGAGGCGTCCCACGCGATGCACGAGACGGGGCGCGTCGTGGAGGCCGAGCTCACGATCGCGCGCGAGTCGGTCGAGATCGCCGGGGTGAGCTCGGAAGGGATGACCGTGAACGGTTCCATTCCGGGTCCGACGCTCCGCTGGCGCGTGGGGGATCTCGCGCGGATCCACGTCACGAACACGATGGACGTACCGAGCTCGATCCACTGGCACGGTCTCCTCCTGCCGAACGCGCAGGACGGAGTCCCCGGCCTCACGACGCCGGGGATCCGGCCGGGCTCGACGCACACGTTCGAGATCCCGATCCGCCATGCGGGCACCTACTGGTATCACTCGCACACCGCCCTCCAGGAGCAGCGCGGCGTCTA
This sequence comes from bacterium, assembly GCA_030432735.1. Classification (GTDB taxonomy): domain Bacteria; phylum Myxococcota_A; class UBA9160; order UBA9160; family UBA4427; genus UBA4427. Next base: position 7,315 of record JAUIMK010000031.1, on the reverse strand, counting down.
CGGCGCGATCGTGATCGAGCCCGCGCCCCCCACGGCCATGACGTCGCACGACGCCCACCACTCGATGCAGCCCGAGGTCGACCGCGACGTCGTCCTCGTTCTCTCGGACTGGACGCGCCGCGACCCGAACGACATCATGCGACTGCTGAAGCGGGGGAGCGAGTACTTCTCCGTCGAGAAGGGCACTGCGCAGAGCCTCTGGGGCGCCATCCGCGCGGGCGAGCTGGGAAGCGTGTTCCGGCGCTCGCTTCGGCGGATGCCGCCCATGGACATTTCCGACGTCGCCTACGACGCCTTCCTCGTGAACGGCTCGACCGGGTCGACGATCCCGGCCCGCCCCGGCGAACGCCTGCGACTCCGGATCGTGAACGCGGCCGCCTCGACCTACTTCTATCTCGGAATCGCGGGACGCCCCTTTCGCATCGTCGCCGCCGACGGCGTCGACGTCGTGCCCTTCGACGCGGACCGGATCCTGATGGCCATCGCCGAGACCTACGACCTCGTCGTCGAGGTGCCCGAGGACGGCCGGCTCGAGTTCCGCGCGACGGCACAGGACGGATCCGGCTCCGCCTCGGCCTGGATCGGCGCGGGGCCGGACCTCCCCGCGGACGACGTTCCCCGCCCGAACCTCTACGCGATGCGGCACGGTCATGAAGCCGGCGGACACGCGCCCACGCACGACCGGCACGGGGAGCACTCGGCCGCGGTGCACGGAGAGCACGGGGGCGCGACGCATCCGATCGCGGGAAGGGACACCGGCGCGCGTGAGCCGCGTCCGCTGCCCCCCTACGCGCAGCTTCGCTCCCGCCGGCCGAGCACGCTTCCGCCCGACGCGCCCCGCCGGACGATCCGACTACGACTGACCGGCAACATGGAACGCTACGTCTGGTCCTTCGACGGGAAGACGCTCGCGGAGGCGGACGTGATCCCGGTCCGCCGGGGGGAAGTCCTCCGCGTCGAGTTCGAGAACACGACGATGATGCACCACCCGCTCCATCTGCACGGACACTTCTTCCGGGTGCTCGGCGCGGACGCCGCACGGGAGAACGATCCGAACGCCCCGCTGAAGCACACCGTCGACGTCGCGCCCATGCAGACGACCGCGATCGAGTTCCTCGCGGACGCCGAGGCCGACTGGTTCTTCCACTGCCACGTCCTCTACCACATGAAGGCCGGGATGAGCCGCATCTTCCACTACGAAGGAGACGAGCCCGACCCGGCGCTCGCGGCGGAACGCGCGAAGCTCTTCCGCGACCCGATCTACGCGTGGGCGGAAGCGAGCGGCCTCTCCCATTTCACGGAGGGCCAGGCGATCGCGAGCACGCGAAGACACGAAGCCGGGGTCGAGTGGGAGGTCGGCTATCGGGGAGAGGTCGATCACGAGGTCCTCGTCCGATATCGCTACCACGTGAACCGCTTCTACCGATTCTTCGCGGGCGCGAGCCTCGAGGAGGCACGCGATGCCGGCGTGTTCGGCGCCGAGGCCCTCCTCCCCCTCAACTTCGACGCCCGCGCCTGGGTCGACACCGAAGGCCACGGCCGCTTCGCCCTCGCCAAGGAGATGGACCTGACGACCCGTCTCGGCTTCGTCGGCGACGTCGAGTACGACACCGACCAGGGCTTCGAAGGAAGCACCGGCCTCCGCTACCGCGTCCATCGCCATGCGGCGATCGCGGCGGAGTGGCATAGCGAGTTCGGCGTCGGCGCGGGCCTCGAGCTGATCTGGTAGCCGCGCCCGCTTCCCTTCGTCCGCTCAGTCGCGTCGCGCGAGGGGCTTCGCCTCGATGAACGCGTCGACGGCGAGCCGCGCCTCCTCGTCTCGCATCTGGACCGGCGGGCTCTTCATGTAGTAGGCGCAGGCCGCCTCGAGGGGCCCGCCGAGGCCGCGGTCGAGGCCGAGCTTCGCACAGCGGATCGCGTCGATCACGACGCCGGCGCTGTTCGGCGAGTCCTGGACGGAGAGCCGCAGCTCGAGCTCGATCGGTGCGTCCCCGAAGCCACGCCCCTCGGCGCGAATGAAGGCGACCTTGTTGTCGCCCTGCCAGGGCACGTAGTCCGAGGGGCCGATGTGGATGTCCTCGGTCGCGAGCCGCTCGTCGAGCTGGCTCTGGACCGCCTCGGTCTTCGAGACCTTCTTGGAGGCGAGCCGCTTTCGCTCGAGCATGTTGAGGAAGTCGGTGTTGCCGCCGGTGTTCAGCTGGTAGGTGCGGTCGAGCTGCACGCCGCGGTCGGCGAGGAGCCGCGCGAGCAGACGGTGGACGATGGTCGCACCGACCTGGCTCTTCACGTCGTCGCCGACGATCGGGAGCCCCGCTTCGCGGAATCGCCGACTCCAGTCGGGGTCGGAGGCGATGAAGACCGGTACGCAGTTCACGAAGGCGACGCCGGCGTCGAGACACGCCTCGGCGAAGCCGCGGACCGCCGCTTCGGCGCCGACCGGGAGATAGGAGACGAGGACCTCCGCTCCCGACTCGGCGAGGGCGCGGGAGAGATCGACCGGATCCGTCGGAGCGACCCGGAAGGCCCGCTCCTCGGGGTGATCCGCCATGTGCGCCGCGATGCCGTCCTCGACCGGCGCCATCTGCACGACCACGCCGGAGTCCGGCAGCGTCCGCTCGAAGACCCTCGTGCAGTTGGGCTCCGCGAAGACCGCCTCTTCCAGCGGCCGACCGACCTTGCGGGCGTCGACGTCGAAGGCGGCGACGAACGCGATGTCCCGCGCGGAGAAGCCACCGATCGACGCGCGCATCAGCCCGGCCCGATCGGCGTCCCCGTGCCGGGCATACCACGCGACGCCCTGGACGAGCGCGCTCGCGCAGTTGCCGACACCGGCGATCGCCACCCGGATCGGATCCATCCTGGCCTCCTCCCGCCCGTCGCGAAGCCGATCGCGCGGCGGCCCGCGAGGATCGCGCATCCCCGCGCGTTCGTCGCGGGCCCTTCGCGGGATCATCGCAGCATCTTCGCGAGGTCCCGCCCTCGATCGACGCCGGCGCGTCAGCCGGTCGCTGCGTCGACCCTCGCCACGCTCGTCCGCCGGACCCACACGTCCCGCCCGTTCGCGAGCCGGATCCGCGCCCAACCCTCGCGCTCTTCGAGGAGATCGACCTCGACGCCCGCGGGCAGCGGATCGGGCAGCGCCCGCGGTGCGAGAGCCGAATCCGCCGAGCGCGCCTCGGTCTCCGCCGCGACGAGGACCGCGAGCGAACGCGTCGAATCGCCCCCCGCGAAGGTCGAAGCGAGCAGGACGGCCCAGACCACGAAGCCGAAGATCGCGAGCCCGCGCCACGCCCCCGGTCGCTCGCGCACCGAGAAGACGACCGCGATCGCGGCCAGCGCGAACGCCAGCGCCGCCCCACGCGCGCGCCAGGCCCGCGGCAGCAGGCGGTCGTCGAAGAAGCCGCGGAAGCCTTCCGCATCGTCCGGACGCGGCACCCACCCGGGCAGTCGCCCGCGCACGTACTCGAGGTTCTGACGCGCGGTACGGTCGTCGGGATCGAGGCGCAGCGCCCGGTGATAGGCGAGCACCGCGGTCCCGCGATCCTGGGCCTGGAGCGCGGCGTTGCCGAGGTCCACGTAGAGCGGCGCCGTCTCGACCCCGTCCTCGACGAGGGAGGCGAAGGCGCGCTGGGCCCGGGCGAAGCCGGCGAGGCGCGCCGCGCGGTCGGGCTCGGCGAGGGCCGTCGAGTAGGCCTCGCTCGCTTCCGCGAGGCGCGCTTCACGGTCGAGGGCGACCGCACCGCCGGTGCTGGCGAGGAAGACGAGCGCGACCGACCCCATGAGTCCCAGGAATCGGATCATGCCCCCTCCCCCGCTTCGAGCGCGTCGAGATAGCGCCGCGCGCGCTCACGGAGCACCGCCGGCACCTCGGCCCGCTCGCCCCCCGGCGCGAAGCGAAGCGCGTCGCACTCCGCGATCAGCGCATCGTACTCGCCGTTCGCCGCCTCGGGCAGTCTCGCCACGAGCTCGCGCAGGACGCGCCCGAGGCCCGCGGCCTCCCCCGCGCCGTCGACGCCCTTGCGCGCCTCACCGAGCGCGCCGAGCCGCGCCACGTCCGCAGGGTCGCGGCGTCGGCGGCGGGCATCGAAGACGGCGAAGCCGAGCAGGGCCACCGAGACCGCATAGAGCGCGGACACCTCGAGGCCGGCATCCCTCGTCCGCCCCGCGCCTTCGAGCACGCGCTCGGGTCGAGACTCGATCGCGAGGTTCGCGCCGCTCGACGCGAGGGAGTCCCGGCGCTCCGGAGCCCGCGCCTCCGGATCGGTGCCGCTCGCCGCGGGCGTCGGTGCGGCGATCACGTCCGCGCCGCGGTCGACGTCGTCGGCGCCGATGATCTCGGCGGCGCCGACCGAGAGCGCGATGGGCCGGGTGGTCGTCGTCTCGAAGCGTCGCGACCCGGCATCGAACCAGGCGTACTCGAGGGCCGGGATCTCGCGCACGTTCGCGTCGAGCACGCGCAGGCTGACCTCGAAGCGCTTGCCCTCTTCGTCGACGAGCCCCGCCGGCGGCTCCTCGGGCAGGCGGAACTGCGTCGGATCGAGGAAGCCCTCCGCGTCGAAGGGCGGAAGCCCGGCGCTCGACAGGTCCCCGTCGCCGCGCAGCAGGAACGAGAGCACGATCGGCTCCCCGAGCTGGACGACGCTCCGATCCGCGCTGACCTCGAGGGTGTACCCCGAGCCGACCGCCCCGGCCCAGCTCGGCGGACGGCCTTCGCGCGGCACTTCGATCACTTCGAGGTCGACCGGTCGCCCCTCCGACATCAAGCGCTCGCTCGCGGTCGGCTGACGCTGGCCGAAGAGGTCACGGCGGTAGCGCGTGCCGCGGCTGATCACGACGCGCGGCGGCGCCGCCCGGAGCGGCTCCGGCGCGAGGGCGATCATCGTCCGCTCGGCGCGCAGGACCAGCACGGTGCGCCCGCCCTTCGTCTCTTCACGGACCGTCGCCGGCAGCCTGAGCCGTCCCTCCGCGGTCTCGATCTCGAGCACGTTCTGGCTGCTCCCCGGCTCGTCGAGGAAGCGGAGATTCGCTGCATCGAAGAGCGGGACCCTCGCCGAGTACTCGAGCAGATCCCGCTCCGCCTCGCGATCGATCCGCAGCTCGATCCCGACCGGCACCTTCTGTCCGACGAAGATCGGGCCTTCCGGAAGCTCGACCGAGAGGTCCACCATCCCGGTCGTCGGGACGCCCCGCACGTCGAGACGACCCGCGCCCGTCGTGCGCGTGGTGCTTCCCTGGCGCACGCGGAAGGGCGGGACCTCGATCCGGCCGGTTCGATCCGCGATCAGCTCGTACTGGTAGACGAAGCGGACCTCCTTCGAGCGGGACACCCTCCCGTTGACGATGGAGATCGAGGACGAGACGCTCGGCGAGACCCCGACGAAGCGCAGGCTTCCGTTCACGACGTCGGGCTCGTCGATCTCCGGCGTCGGGTCTTCTTCGAAGCCCTGCGCGACGACCTGGATCGCGATCGGGTCCCCGACGTAGTGCGGTCCGCGGCCGACCTGGAGCGCTGCGTCCTGCGCGAACGCCGCGGCCGGCGCGAGGAGCCAAAGCCCGAGCACGAGCACGGCGAAGCCACCGGCGCATACGCGGCGCCGCTCGTCCCGGCTCGTCCTCCTGCTCGTCCGCACCCGCGTCACCAATCCTTGTCCACCGGCTGCGAGCGAAGGCGCCGTCGTTCGCGCTCGCGATCGCGTCGCCGCTCCGCCTCGCGATCCCGCACGCCCTGCAGGAGCTGGCCGGGATCCTCCGGGCCTTCCTCGGCCTCCGCTGCCTCATTCTCGCTCGAACCGGCGCCTTCGTCGCCTCCCTCGCTCGGCTGCGACTCGTCTTCGCCCTCGGATCCGGACGACTCCGACTCGTTCGGGTCCTCGCCCTGCGACTCCTCGGGCGGGGGCGGCGGCGCGAGGAGCGCGAGGGCCTTCGCCAGCTCTTCGACCGCCAGCGTCTGTGCCGAGGCGACCGGCTCGAAGTCGGTCGCCTCGCTCTCGAGCCCGTCCTGCGCATCGCGCATCGCGAGCTGCGCGCTCGCCACGTGCTCGGCCGCCTGCCGCGCCTTCGCGCGCCCCTCCTCCGCCTGCTCGGGATCCACGCCCTCCGGCGCCTCGGCCTGGGACTGCTCGAGCAGGACGTCCGCGATCGCCCCGGCCCGCGCTTCGAGCTCTCCCTGGTCCGCGCCGAGCGCGCGGGCCCGCGCCGCGGTGTCCTCCCCCGCCGCGTCCGTGGAGGCGAGGGCCGCGGCGTCGTTCGTCTCGTCGGCGAGATCCACCTGATCGCGGGCGAGCTCCCGGAGATGCTCGACCAACGAATAGAAGAGCCGGCGCAGCTGCTCGAGATGATCGGCCGCCGCCGCCGCGTGCGTTCCGCTCGTGGACCAGTCGAGCTCCGAAGCCGCGAAACCGAGCCGCGCGGCTTCCATCTCCCCTTCCGCCGCCGAGAGCAGCGCCCCCGCCGCATCGAAGCGCGCCTTCTCGTTCGCCGCCGGATCCTCGCCCTCCGCCGGCGGCGCCTGGGCCACCGCCTGCTCGACCGCCGCCAGCGACCGCGCGCGCTCCCGCGCCAGCAGCCCCTCGAGCCGATCGGCGCGCTCGAGGTTCTTCGACTGCATCTCCGTCGCCATCGGTGCGTACTCGTCGCGGACCTCGGCGATCGCGGCTTCCTCCGTCGAAGCGAGATCGGCGATCCGCGCCTGGTCTTCCCACGTCACCTCGAGCAAGCGCGCGAGATCGAAGAAATGCTCCTGGGCATCGGCGAGCGTCCGCCCGGCGCGGGCCTCCGAGCCGAACGCGGCGCGGAGCGTGTCCGCGGCGATCCCGTCCGTCGCCGCCTCGAGCGCCGTCGCCGCCTCGCCGACGAGCGGCGCCGCGGCGGCGAGCGCCTCGCGCAGGATCGCGGGATCCGGTGCCCCCGGCGCGGAGGGGGCCGCCGCGGGATCCGCGCGCGCCGCTTCGTCGGCGGCGATCTGCAGCCGCCCCGCGAGCTCGCCGACGCGGTCGGTCAGGCGCCGCGCCTCCTCCTCGACGGCGCCGCGGGTCAGGAACGCGGGCAGCGCAGGCGCGGGATCCCCACCCGGCGAAGGCAGGCTCGCGGCGAGCAGGGCCCCGGTCTTCTCGAGGAGTCCGCCGGTCTCCTCGATCAGCACGTCGATCTGCCGGACCGGATCGCGCAGCTGATCCCGCGACCGCTTCAGCTCCCCGAGCGCCGCCGCGCCGCGGCGATAGGCGCGCTCGGGCCGGCGGAGTCGCAGCTGGCGGCGCGCGCTGCCCATGCGTTCGATCGACGCGTCGAGATAGACGAGCACGCCTTCGAGCTGCGC
>JAUIMK010000353.1 GCA_030432735.1 bacterium | reverse complement strand
CGAGATGGATGAGGAGCTTGCGATAGAAGTCGAGCTGCTCGACGCCTTCGCAACTCGTCAGGTCGCTCCAGCGGTAGCCCTTCGGAATCGCCTCCTCGGTCCCGGTTTCCTGCGCCATCTTGAGAAAGAGCAGGTACGTCAGCTCGGTCACGTACTGGTGGTACGTGATGCCGTCGTTGCGGAGCACGTGACACAGGTTCCAGAGCTTCTGGACGATGTCGGTTGTCGTCGTCAAGCGGAGTCCTTCCAATCCTTCCAGAGTGCTTCGTGCAGGTCGCCGAGGACAAGCTCGAGCTGGCCGTCGAAGATCTTGTTGAGGCGGGTATAGCCGCCCTGGGCGCGGAACTCACCGCGATCGAGGGCGTCCCGATCGACGATCGTCTCCTGGCGAACCTGGCTGGCGATCCGCTCGAGCCACTTCTTCTGGGGCCGGGAGAAGCTTCGACTCGCAAGGACCGTCTCGAGGGCGCGGTCGACGCGCTGGTCGAAGGGGACGAGGGGCGAGCCGATCGCCTGGGCGCGGATGAAGCCGATCAGGCTGGCGGCGATGTCCTGGTTCGTGACCTCGGACCAGGCGGAGCGGAGGTGGCTCACGTTGTAGCCGGCTCCGTCGAGGGAGAGGGCGAGCTCTTTCAGCTGCGCGCGGGTCAGCTCGCGGGGACGTTGGGTCACGACGAGGAGCGCGGGCAGCTCGTTTCCATGCTGTTCGAGATAGCGCTTGAAGCTCTCGAGGTAGTCCTCGGGGCGGGACGCTTCGCCGTAGCCACGCTCGGTCCCGACGAGCGCGTCCTCGTGCTCGGACAGGAAGACGCGGCGGGGGGTCGGGGAGGGGAGGCCGTCGAGGAAGGGCGCGAGGCGCTCGTGGGCCGCGAAGAAAGTCCGGATCGTCGGCGGGTCGGCCTCGCGGAGCAGCTCGGCGAAGGCCTGCGGGTCGCAGCCGGCGAGCGCCTCGAAGTCGGCCTCGGCGTCGCCCGTGATCCGGCGCTTCCGGCGATGGAACTTGACGAGGAGCTCCTCGGCCACGCTCCGGACGTGGTCCTCGTCCTCGACCCGGACGATCTCCTCGGCGAGCTGGGCGAAGCTGAACGACGGTCGGGTCACGACGGGCTTCATCGTCGTGTAGTCCTCGAGCGCCGCGTAGAGGTCGACCGCATCGAAGATCCGGAAGAACTCCTTCTCGATCTCGGGACAAAGGCGCGTCGCCCGTCCGAGCATCTGCTCGTAGAGGATCCGACTCTTGACGCGCCGGATGAACACGAGATTCACGATCTCGGGCACGTCGATCCCCGTCGTGAGTAGATCGACGGTCACCGCGACGCGCGGATTCGCCTCGTTCTTGTAGTGGCGCAGCTTCTGGTCTGGCTTGTCCGCCGCGCCCGTGATCTTATGGACCGCATCGTCCGGGATCTCGCCATAGCGCGCCGCGAAGGCCTCCTTGAGGAGCGTCACCACGAGGTCCGCGTGGCTATCCGTCGCGCAGAAGACGAGTGTCTTTCCCGGGAGCGAAGGATCGATCTCCGCCGCGAGCGCTTCGCAGACGACCCGGTTGAAGGGCTCCGTGATCACCTTCGTGTTGAAGCCCTCGACGTCGATGTCGATCTCGTCGGGGGTCTCGTAGAGCTCGAGCTGGCCTGTCTTCGTCTCGTAGACCGGGACTTCATCGCCGACCGCCCAGTGGATCCCCGCCTCGTTGAGCTCGGTCCGGATCCGGATCGGCGGCTCATGGTCGACGAGGTACCCATCCACGACCGCTTGCCGATAGGAGTACTGATAGACGGGCGGGCCGAAAATCTCCGTCGTGTGGAGAGCGGGCGTCGCCGTGAGGCCGATCCGAACGGCGTCGAAATGCTCGAGCACGCGGCGGTACTTCGAGACGTAGTCGCCGAGCGAGCGGAATCGGAGCTCGCCCTCGCTCATCTCGCGGTCGAGGTTGTAGCCGCGATGCGACTCGTCGACGATGATGCAGTCGTAGCGGTCGACCGGGATGGGCCGCAGGCGCCCGTCTTCGTCGTCGCGGTAGAGCAGGTTCCTGACCATCGCCTGAACGGTTGCGACGTGCAGCCGTGTGTCGACCTCCGGTTCTCCATCGTCGAGGCCCTTCAGGTCGTAGATCTCGTGGAAGCTCTTCAGGTGTTCGAGCTTTACGTTCTTGAAAGCACCGACCGCCTGCTCGCCAAGGGCCGTCCGGTCGACGAGGAAGAGCACGCGTCGGAACCGCTTCGCCTTGATCAGGCGATAGATCAGCCCCAGCGCCGTCATCGTCTTGCCCGTCCCGGTCGCCATCGCGAGCAGGATCTCGCGCTGTCCCTTCCGGATTGCGTCCTCGACCGCGCGGATCGCATCGATCTGGTAGCGGCGCAGTCCGAGGTAGTCCGTCGGCTCGGTTTCGAGTGCGGACTCGGCGGCCGCGTGGTCCTGGGCGAGCAGGGCGCGGAGGCCTTCGGGCGTGTACCAGTCTTCGAGGGCGTCCGGATGGTTCGTCTCGCGGCGGGCGTCGAGGAACCAGATGCCGGACTTCGTGCGGAGCTGACGCAGGTAGGGCCGTCCGTTCGTCGCGAAGAGGAACGGGATCTTGTAGTCGCCCCAGGCGCCCTCGGGAAGGATCTCGTCGGCCTGGGCCGCATAGTCGCGGCTGTAGCGCTTCGCCTGCTCGATCGATCCCGCGACGTCCTTGGCGCGACGTTTCGCTTCGACGACTGCGAGCGGTGTGAGCCCGTCGAAGAGGACGTAGTCGGCGGGCCCGCTCGCGGTCGGCCATTCGGCGATCGCGAGCCGTCGGCCCTTTGCGGGACGAACACCCTGGGCGTACGAGAGCGCGGCCGTGTCGGCTTCCCAACCCGCCTCGCGTAGCTGCGCGTCGATGAGCTCTCGGGTCGAGGCCTCGTCGAGATCGAGAACCTCGGGCTCCGCCGCCGCCTCGGCGCGCTCGACGAAGGCGTCGAGCTGCTCGGGGGGAGCCATCTGGGCAGCGGCCTGGAGCTCGGCGAGGCGCGCCTGCCAGAGCTGGTCGGCGGCGGCCGCCTCGCTCTCGGTCTGCTCGGCGAGCTCGAGCGCGGCCTCGAGATCCTCGTAGGCCTTGCGCTGTGCGGCCTCCGCTTCGGCTCGACGTTCGGCTTCCTGCTCTGCGGTCAACGCCTGGGTCGCGGCCTGCTCGTTCGCCGCCGCGAGAGCCGCCCGGAGCTCGTCCAGCTCGGCCTCGAGAACGGCGTCTTTCTCTGCCGGGTCCGGCGGTGGCACGAATCTTCCGATCTTGAGATTCGGCTGGTTGCGTACGGCGCGCATGAACCAACCGGCGAGCGTTCGGGCGATCTTGAGCAGGTGGAGCGACTCGCGGCGCGTGCCCCGCGCGTGATGCGTCGCCTCGTTCCCGACCCGCCGCAGATCGTGGAAGAGATCGGCGACGTCACGGGGGAGGGCGCCGCGGTCGGAGAGGCGCCGCAGGAGGTCGGTTTGGCGGTCGTCGCGGTCGAAGTAGACACCCACTGTCGCGGCGGTCTCCTGCGCGAGGAGCTCCCCGAACTGCCGCAGCCGCATGATGGATGCGACCGGGTCGTCGAAGACGTTCCGCTCGGCGGACAGCGCGGCCTGAACGAGGGCGGGACTCTGTCCCTTCAGGAAGGCGAAGTTCGGTGAGGCGTGGGCGGGGCTCTGCGGGGACTCGGCGGACACCACGAAAGGGTATCCGATCGGAGCGGCCGCCTTCCATGCCCACCTCGCGTTTGCGGACCGGACGCGGTGTACCCAGTCTGGCGGAGCAGCGGCCGCCGGAGGCGAGGTGCGCCGGGTGACGGATTCGTCGCCTCGGTTCTTGCTAGTCCAGTGTGCGTACCGCGTCGAGATCGGCGCTGCGACGCGAATAGCAGGCCACGCTTCGGGCGGGCGCGGCGTCGGCTCTCGCGTCCACGACGGACGGGAGAGAGATCTGCGTGGCGATCCCGTGCCGGGACCGCCATCACCCCCTCGCCAGATTCCCCGACGGCGTCCAAGGCAGGTCGAGCGTGCTCACCATCCCCGCGTTCATCCCCACGATCTGCGGGATCGCGTTGATGACCCGGTTCGCCGTCGCCTGGACGTTGCCCGTGTTGTGGTCGCCGTCCTCGCCCTTCGTGAAGCACTCGAGCTCGACGTCGGGGTTGCCCGTGACGATCGCGCGGTGGACGCTGCTGCGGCCTTCGGGCGCCTTCGGCCATTGGGGCGCCTGGTCGAGGCCCAAGCGGTTCACGTGTTCGGCGACGATGAAGGGCTTGCCGTCGACGATGCCCTGGAGCTCGAAGCGGACGGCGCCGCACTGGCCGGCTTCGACGCGTATCATCGGGCAATCGAAGGCCTCCTTCGCGAAGTCGCGCTCGTACACCTCGCGGATCTCCTCGAGCTCCACGCCGAGCGCGTCCGCCATCATGTGGATCATCGCGCCCCAGCCCGAGATCAGCATGCCGGGCATGCCCATGATCGGGCTCGCGGAGGCGTCCTTGCCGAAG
>JAUIMK010000030.1 GCA_030432735.1 bacterium | reverse complement strand
ATCGTGCCGATCCCCTTCGACGAGCTGATCGACCCGAAGACGGGCAAGACCCCGGTCCGCATGCTCGACACGACGACCGAAGGCTTCGCGACGGCCATGAAGCTGCAGACCCGCCTCGAGCCCGGCGACCTCGAAGACGGCCCGGTCGCCGACGCCCTCGCCCACGCGACGAAGCTCGACCGGGGCGCCCTCCGCACCCGCTTCACCTAGCCGCCGGACGCGCGCCAGCCCCCGTGCCGGAGAGGTGCGCGAATCTTCGCGCCCATCAAGGCGCGATCGCACGATGCGCCCCCGCTCCCCCACCCAGCGGACCGAGCGAGGTGCGCGAATGCGCGGCAGCCCCCGCATCGGGAGAGGTGCGCGGATTTTCGCGCCAATCAAGGCGCGATCGCACGAAGCGCCCCCGCTCCCACCCCCCAGCGGACCGAGCGAGACGCGCGAATGCGCGCGCCAATCAAGGCGCGATCGCGCAGGTGGACTCTCCGTCCACCGGAGCGATCGCAACGCAGAGTGGCGCGTGCAGGCGCGTGCCCCGCGACGGGAGCTAGCCCTGGAGCATGGTGATCATGTTGTAGAGCACCGCCGGCCGCTCGGAGCCGACGACGTGGATCGCGGCTTCCTGCTCGATCCGAACGCCCTTCTTGCCCGCCTCGACGGACACGAGACGACTCCGGGCGTGGACCTTCGAGCCGACGGGAACCGGCGAGAGGAAGCGGAGCTTGTCGGAGCCGTAGTTGACGGCGTTCTTCGCACCGACCGTCTTGTAGGTCTGCGGCAGACTCTGCGAGAGCTTCGGCATGAGGGAGAGCGTGAAGAAGCCGTGGACGATCGGACCGCCGAAGGGGCTCTCCTTCTTGCAGCGCTCGACGTCGATGTGGATCCACTGGTGGTCGCCGGTCACGTCGGCGAACTGATTCACCATCTCCTGCGTGATCTCGATCGGTTCGCCGAACTCGCCGAACTCCTCGCTCACGTGCTTCTGCAGGGCCTCGATGTCGTCGAATCGGATCTCTTCCATGGGGGTCGTCTCCTGGTGTGGAACGATCGCGACGTCGTCTGCATCGACGCGACCGGGGTAGGCGGTGATCCGCCGGGTCCGGCGGGCCTCCATTGCTATCACAGCGGGCCGGCACCCGCGATCGACGCCGGGTCGGTGTCGTCCTCGCGAAGGCCTAGTCGTCGTCGCCCGCGGCCCCGGGGCTCCCCGAACGAGCGTCGACGCGTGCACGCGTGAGCTCGTCCGGCGTGTCGACGTCGCGAAGGATCCGATCCGTGTCGACGGGGACGCGGTGAACCCGAGCCGCGTTCGCTTCGACGATCGACCGCGCGCCGCGATCACCGCCGAGCGCGGCCAGCGCCGGGAGATGGGCGCGCCCGAAGAGCACCGGGTGTCCGTCGCGGCCCGCGTGGGTCGGCACGAAGATCGCGCGGGGCGAGGACGACGTCGCGTGGGCCGCGCAGAGCGCCTCGATCACGTCGCTCGCGAGCCCGGGCAGATCCCCGACCGCGACGAGGACGCCGGGCGCGTCCGTTCCCCCGTCGGCGAGCCAGGCGCGCGCGCCCGCTGCCAACGAATGCCCCATTCCGTCGCGCCAGTCCGGATTCGGCACGAACTCGACCCGGTCCCGACCCGCCAGCGCATCCCGGACCCGGGCCTCCTCGTACCCGACCACCACGACGACGCGCCGCGTCCCGGCCTCGAGGAAGGCGTCGACGACCCGCGCGACGATCGCCCTGCCCTCGATCGCTTCGAGGAGCTTGTTGCGCCCCTCGCCCATGCGGCGCGAGGCGCCCGCCGCGAGCACGATCGCGCCGTAGGCCGCGGCCACGGTCGTCAAGCGGCGCGCTTCCCGCGCCCGCGCAGCGTCGCCGTCAGCTCCGCAGCGACCGAGAGCGCGATCTCCGCCGGGCTCTTCGCTCCGAGATCGAGACCGACCGGACCGTGGATCCGCTCGAGGTCCGCGGGCGCGAGCCCCGCCTCGAGCAGGCGCGCGCGACGCTTCTCCTGCGTGCGTCGACTGCCGAGCGCCCCCACGTAGAAGGCGGACGATCGAAGCGCGACCGAGAGCGCGGGCTCGTCGATCTTCGCGTCGTGACTCAAGGTGACGACCGCGCTCCGCGCGTCGAGGCCGAAGGCTTCGAGGGCCGCGTCGGGCCAGCGCGAATCGAGCGCGACGCCCGGGAAGCGCGCCTCGGTCAGGAATCCGCGCCGCGGATCGACGACGGTCACGTCATAGCCGAGTCGCGCCGCGAGCTCGCAGAGGTGCTGCGCGATGTGGACGGCGCCGACGATCGCGAGGCGAAGCGGCGGATTGAAGGGATGGACGAACACGGCCCCGTCGGCGCTCTCGGCGACGACGGCGGCATCGGCGTGGAGCGCCCGCAGGGCGGCTTCCTCGAGGGCGGCCTCGAGATCTTCCGCGCCGGGCTCCGCGAGGCGCTCTCGACCGCTCTCCAGCCAGGTGAGTCGAGCGACCGGCCGCCTCGCCGCACGCGCCTCGAGGAGCGCGTCGAGGGTCTCACGCTTCAATCGACCCGCTCCAGGTAGACCCGGATCCGACCGCCGCAGGCGAGCCCCACGGCCCAGGCGTCCTCGTCCGCGACGCCGAACTCGAGCACGCTCGACGCACCGCTCTCGATCACGCCGCCCGCGGCCTCGATCACCGCCCCCTCGACGCAGCCCCCGGAGACCGAGCCTTCGAAGTGGCCCCGATCGTCGACGGCGAGCTGGCTGCCGGCGGGACACGGCGAGGAGCCCCAGGTCTCGACGACCGTCGCGATGGCCACGCCGCGCCCCGCCTCGCGCCACGCGCACGCGACCGCGAGCGGATCGCCCGCGACCCCGCCGAGCGGCTCCCGGACCGCGTCCCCCGAGCCGCCCGCGACCTGCCCCACGAACTGGACCTCGGCGTCGGGCGGGATCGGCACGTACTCGGCATCGTTGTAGATCACGCCGTCGATCGCGACCGCGGCGTTCTCGAGCTTCCCCTCGAGCGCCGAATGACGCGCATAGAGGGCGCGGATCAGCTCGTCGACGCGACTCGCCTCGACCTCGACGCGCGCCTCCCCCTCCGTGAAGCGTTGCTGCGCCGACGAGAAGAGGACGGTCGCCAAGCGGATCTCCTGGTGCGCGGGCCGGTTCGCGCCGCGCGAATCAGCCGGCGTCTTCGAGCGCTTCCAGCACCCGCGGCGGAGACATCGGCAGCGCGTGGAAGCGGACGCCCGTCGCGTCGCGCATCGCGTTGGCCACCGCGCCGAGGGGCGGCACGATCGGCGTCTCCCCGACGCCGCGCACGCCGTAGGGATGGAGCGGATTCGGTACCTCGACGATCACCGTGTCGATCATCGGCAGATCACTCGCCACCGGCACCCGGTAGTCGAGGAAGCCGGCGTTCTCGACCTTGCCGTCGGCGTCCCAGAGATAGGACTCGTTCAGCGCCCAGCCGATCCCCTGCGCCGCGCCGCCCTGGAACTGTCCTTCGACGTAGGTCGGGTGGATCGCCTTGCCGGCGTCCTGGACGACCAGGTAGCGGAGCACGCGGGTCACGCCGGTCTCCGGGTCGACCTCGAGGTCGCAGACGTGGACCCCGAAGCCGGGGCCGGCCGCCGGCGGATTCACCGAGGCGCTCGCCACGATCGGTCCGCCCGTCGCCCCCATCTTGCCCGCGATCTCTTCGAGAGAGAGCGATCCCTTCTCGGCCGAGCCGTTGACGGCGACGGCGTTGCCGTCCTGCCACTCGATGCTGTCGAGCTCGACGTTCAGCATCGTCGCCGCGCGGGCGCGCAGATGGTCGATCACCTGCCGCGTCGCGTCGATCACCGCCATGCCCGTCGCATAGGTCACCCGGCTGCCGCCGGTGACGTCGCAGTAGCCGACCGAGTCGGTGTCGCCGACCATCGGGCGGACGCGGGTCACGTCGATGCCGAGCTCCTCGGCGCACATGAGCGCCATGCTCGCGCGGCTGCCGCCGATGTCCGGGTTGCCCGTGCGCACGACCGCGGAGCCGTCGGCGTTCACGCTGACCGTCGCGCTCGACTGGAGGCCCGCGTTGAACCAGAAGCCGGCGGCCACGCCGCGGCCCTGGTTCTTCTCGAGGGGCATCTTGTACTGCGGGTGCGCCTTCGCGGCTTCGAGGGTCTGCTTGAAGCCGATCGGACCGAACTTCGGCCCGTACGAGGCGCGATCCCCTTCCTCGACTGCGTTCTGGAGTCGGAGGTCGATCGGGTCCCGGCCGAGCTTCCGCGCGAGCTCGTCGATCAAGCTCTCCGCGGCGAACGCGCCGATCGGCGCGCCGGGCGCGCGATAGGCGGCGACCCGCGGCTTGTTCAGCACGATGTCGCGGCCGAGGAGCCGGAAGTTCGGGATATCGTAGGGCGAGAGCGTCGTCATGCACGCCGCCCCGACCGGAGAGCCGCGGAAGCAGCCCGCCTCGAAGTCGAGCTGGCAATCCGCCGCGACGAGGGTGCCGTCGCTCTTCGCGCCGATCTTCAGCCTCATCTTCGAGCCCGAGGTGGGCCCCGTCCCGCGGAAGACCTCCTCCCGGGTCATCGTCATCTTGACGGGCCGCCCCGCCTTGCGCGAGAGCAGGAGCGCCGCCGGCTCCAGATAGACCGGGATCTTGCCGCCGAAGCCGCCGCCGATCTCGGAGGGCGTGACCTTGACCGTCGCCGGGTCGCTGCCGGTGAGCGTCGCGGTCTCGGTCTTCACGCCGAAGGGTCCCTGGGTCGCGCACCAGATCTCCGACGTGCCGTCCTCGCGCACGTTCACCAGACACGCGTGGGGCTCGATGTAGCCCTGGTGGACCATCGGGGTCTCGAACTCGCCCTCGACGACGACGTCCGCCTCGGCCCAGCCCGCCTCGAGATCGCCCCCCTCGAAGACGATCTGGTTCGCGATGTTCGTGTCGCCTTCGACCGGCGGCCCGGCCCCTTCGGTCGCCTGTCCCTCGTGGAGGATCGGGGCATCGGCCGCGAGGGCCTGGTCGATCGAGAGCACCGGCGGGAGCACCTCCCACTCGACTTCGATCAGCTTGCCCGCCTCGACCGCGATCTCCCGCGTCGAGGCCGCGACCGCGGCGAAGGCGTGACCGTGGTAGAGGACCTTCTCACGCGCGAGCACGACGCGCTGATTCGCGCCGACGTCGACGCCGGCGGGTCCCTGCGAGACCCAGGTCATCGGGATCTCGGGAAAGTCCGCGGCGGTGATCACCGCCTTCACGCCGGGCACCTTCTCGGCCTTGCTCGTATCGATCCCGAGGATCTTCGCGTGGGCGTGGGGGCTGCGGACGAAGACGCCCTGCAGCGCGCCGGGCAGCGTGAAGTCCGCGCCGAAGCGCGCCCGCCCGGTGACCTTCTCGAGGCCGTCGTGGCGGATGGGACGACTGCCGATCTGCTTGAACTTGCGCTCCGAAGTGTCGGGTGCTGCGCTCATGCCCGTTCCTCCCGCATCACGGCCGCCGCGTCGAGCACGGCCTTGATGATCTTGTCGTATCCGGTGCAGCGACAGAGGTTGCCGGCGAGGAAGTACCGCGCCTCCGCCTCGGTCGGATCCGGGTTCTTCTCGAGCAGCTTCTCGGCGGCGACGATGAAGCCGGGCGTGCAGATGCCGCACTGGAGCGCGCCGTTCTCGAGGAACTTCTGCTGGACCGGAGTGAGCCTGTGGCCGTCGGCGACGCCTTCGATCGTCTCGACCACGCGGCCTTCCGTCTCCGCGGCGAGGACGAGGCACGCGGGAACGAGTCGGCCGTCGACGACGACGGAGCATGCACCGCAGTCGCCGGTCGTGCAGCCTTCCTTGGTCCCGGTCATCCCGAGCTCGTTCCGCAAGGCGTCGAGCAGGCTCTCCTGCGCGCTGCAGAGGAACTCGGTCTCCTCGCCGTTGATCGTCGTCTCGACTCGAATCTTTGCCACTTCGTCTCTCTCTCGCGCTCTCCTGCGAACGCACGATCTCCGACCGGGACGCGGCCGAGGGGCCTAACGTGCTCGGGCGCGCTCGTAGGCGATCTTCGCCGCGCGGGCCGTGAGGACGCCCGCGATCTTCTTTCGATAGGCGACGGTGCCGCGCTTGTCGTCGATCGGGTTCGCCGCCGCGCTCGAAGCCGCCGCGGCCGCGGCGAGCGCTTCGTCGTCCACCCGCGAGCCGACCAGGGCCGCCTCCGCGTCCGGAACGCGGATCGCCTTCGGCGCGACCGCGCCGAGCGCCACCCGCGCATCGGTCACCGTCCCGCCGTCGTCGAGGGTGAGCGCCACGCCCGCGCCGACGACCGCGATGTCCATCTCCGTGCGCGGGATGAGCCGCAGGTAGGCGTCGCTCGCGTGGGGCGCCGGCGACGGCACCTCGAACTCGACCACCAGCTCGCCGCGCTCGAGCACCGTCTTCCCCGGACCGGTCGTGAAGTCCTCCACCGCTACGCGGCGTTCGCCGTCCGGTCCCGCGATCACGGCGGTCGCGCCGGCTGCGATCAACGCGGGGACCGAGTCCGCCGCCGGCGACGCGTTGCAGAGATTCCCGGACCAGGTCGCGCGCCCCTGGATCTGCGTCGAGCCGATCAGATCGGTCGCCTCCGCGAGCCCGGGCCAGAGCGAGCGGATCGATTCGTTTTCGTAGATCTCCGCCGCGGGCACCGCCGCCCCGATCCGCAGGCCCTTCGAGTCCAGCTGAACGGCCGTGAGACGGGGAATCCGCTTCACGTCGACGAAGAGCGGCGGTGCTCCGGCGCCGAGCCGCATCTGGACGAGCAGATCCGTCCCCCCGGAGAGCACACGAGCCCCTTCCTCTCCTGCGAGCAGCGCGACGGCCGCCTGGACGTCGTTCGGCGCTTCGAATCGGGACACGGGTGCGGACACGGGTTCTCCCTCCGGTTCGGAATCGTCGAGTATGGCGCGTCCGGGGGGCCGACCACAACGGGGGCCCCGAGGCGTTTCGGTGTGCTCTTCGGGGTGCGACCGGGGTCCGCGATCGCTTGAGTCGGCTCCGTGGCGCGCGTATCGTCGATCCTCCATGCCATCCACGCGGGGGAAGCGGCGATGTCTTCGAAGCGAACGATGCGCGGCCAGGTCGCCGTCGCCGGGATCGGCGAGACGACCTACTACAAGCACGGCCGGTCTCCCGACGCGCAGTTCAAGCTGACGCTGAAGGCGATCCTCGCCGCGGCGGAAGACGCCGGAATCGACCCGCGCGACATCGACGGGATCGCCTCCTACGCCGACGACGGGAACCCGCCGGACCGCGTCGCGGCGGCGCTCGGAATGAAGTCCCTCCGCTTCTCGAACATGGTCTGGGGCGGCGGAGGCGGCGGGGGCTCCGGTGCGATCGGGAACGCGGCGATGGCGATCCACGCCGGCGTCGCGGATTGCGTCGTGGTCTACCGCGGACTCGCCCAGGGCCAGGGCGCGCGCTTCGGCTCGGGGGCGCACTATCCGACGGTGATCGCGGGGTCCTACGCCACGTCGATTCCCTACGGCGTGATGTCCCCGGCGCAGATGTTCGCGATGCGCACGACGCGCTTGATGCACGAGCACGGCATCTCGCGCAGCACGTTACGCGCGGTCTCGATGGCCTCGTACCACCACGCCCAGAACAATCCCCGCGCGGTCATGTACGGGCGCCCCCTCGACGAAGAGGGCTACGACGCCTCGCGTTGGATCACCGAGCCCTTCCGCCTCTTCGACTGCTGCCTCGAGAACGACGGTGCCGCCGCGCTGATCCTCGTCCCGGCGGACCGCGCGAAGGACCTGAAGCAGAAGCCGGCCTACCTGCTCGGCGCGGCGCAGGGCGCCGAGTACCGGGCGGGCGCCGGCGGGCACAACAACCCCGACTACGCGACGTCGAGCTTCAAGACGGTGGCGCCGAATCTCTTCGCGATGGCCGAGCTCGGACCGGAGGACGTCGACGTCGTCCAGAGCTACGAGAACTTCACCGGCGGCGTCGTCATGAGCCTGATCGAGCACGGCTTCTGCACGTACGAGAACGCCAACGAAGTGATCGCCTTCGACAACCTGATCGCACCGAAGGGCAAGCTCCCCCTCAACACGAGCGGGGGCAACCTCGCCGAGTGCTACATGCATGGCCTCGAGCTCAACATCGAGGCCGTGCGCCAGATCCGGGGCACGTCGCCGAACCCGGTCGAGGGCGCCGAGGTCGCCTTCGTGAACTCGGGACCGATGGTCGTCCCGGCGACCAACTCGATCTTCGGCTCGGAGGCGACGCTGTGAGCAGGATCCCGACTCTCCCGGAGGCTCCGTCATGACCGGTTCGTTCGTTCTGCCCGAAGGTCTCCCGAAGCCCGTCGCCGACGACCTCGACGCGCCCTACTGGGAAGCCGCCGCGAGGGACGAGCTCGTGGCCCAGCGCTGCAACGACTGCGGCGGCTGGCAATGGACGGCGGAGTTTCTCTGCCACCGATGCCACTCCTTCGACCTCGGCTTCGAGCCGGTGCCCGGCGAGGCGCGCATCTTCAGCTGGCAGCGCGCGCACCACCCGGTCCATCCGGTGCTCGCCGAGGCCTGTCCCTACGTCGTCGTACTCGTCGAGCTCCCGGAGGCCGACGGAATCCGCATGGTCGGCAACCTGGTCGATCCGCCGGAGGGCGACATCCCGATCGGCGCCCGGGTCGAGCCCGTCTTCGAGCATCACGAGGGCGAGCCCGCCTACACCCTGGTCCACTGGCGGATCGTCTGAGGCGTCAGTCCGCTTCGGCCGACGGATAGCCGCCCGCGTAGGGGTGGCCGTAGCCCCAGCGGTAGGACGACGGGAAGACGGGATGGCCGCCGAGGCGAACGCCGGCCTCCATCAGCCAGCCCATGAAGTCCCCGGCCTCCGCGGCGACGCAGGCGCCGAAGACCGCGTCCGCGTAGGCGCGCTCCTCGGCCGTTCCCCCGCACCAGTAGGCGATGTCGTGCTCGACGCAGCACCGGGTGTTCCAATCGGCGTCCGGAAAGCGCGAGCAGCCGTCGGTCACGAACGGGTGCGCGGGGGGCACGCCGCCGTCGCGGCGGGAGGCCTCGCAGGTCGCGGCGGCCCGCGCGGAGAGCCGCGCGCCGGCCTCCGGGTCGCTGGCCCAGGGCTCGGGCACGTGCTGCGTCGGCGCGGCACAGCCGGCCGCGACCCAGACGACCAGTCCGACCGCGGAGACGAGCCAGGCCAGGCCTGTATCCCCGCGGGCAAGGTCCTTCATCGGCTCGAGACGGCGAGATTGCCCGGTTCGCCTCCGTCCTTCGCCTTGCTCCCTGACACGCGGCGCGCACCCGGCTCGGCGCCGCGAAGCCAGGAGCCCGAGCATGACCCGCCGCCTCTTCCTCATCAGCCTCACGATCGTCCTCGCGCTCACCGGCTTCGCGACCAACGGCAGCACGATCTCGGCCGCGGCCCGCGAGCAGACGATCCCGCAGGCCGCCGCCGGCCGCTACGAGGGGAGCGAGGCCTTCCTCCTCCTGGTGACCGAGACGCGATTCGCCGACGGCGAGCCGGTCGCGGAGCGGCGCTTCGACTGCGTCACCGACGTCGTCCTGACCGTCGCCGACGGCGCGGGCACGACCCGCATGGGCACCGGGATCTGCGAGCAGGCGGAGGCCCGCGTCCGATTCGAGATCGTGGGCCGCGCCGACCGCGACGGCCTCGAAGCGGAGATCCGCCTCGACTACGCGGGCATCGAGACCGCGCTCCCTTTGCGCGCCGAGCTCGCCGGGTCGGGACTCGACGCCGACTTCGCGGGCCGCAGCGAGCGGATCGGCGACCGGGTCGTCGCCTTCAACGGCACCTTCGCCGCGCGGCGACGTTAAGCCGTCCGGGTCGCGGAGCAGCCTCCACGCGCGTCCGCCTCGCGCTCGGCGACCGACGCGCGGTCAGTCGTCCTCGGCCAGGAAAGGAAGCAGCGCCTCGAGCAGGCGCTCGGGCTGCTCCTCCGCCACCCAGTGCGCGCAGCCTTCGATCACCCCGCCCCGCACGTCGTTCGCGACCGCCTCGAGGCTCTTCTTCACCCCCGCCCCGAAGCTCATCGCGCCCCCGAGCGCGAGGACGGGCATCTCGAGCTTCGTCTTCGCGTTCTCCTGGTTGTGCACGAGATCGACGGGCAGGGCCCCGTAGTGGGCCATGCTCCCGCGCATCGCCCCCGGCGCCGAGAACGCCGCCACGTACTCGTCGACGTCCTCGAGGCTGAAGGCGCCCGGGTTGTAGCAGCGGCGGTAGAAGTGGGTCAGGAACTCGCGCTCGCGCCCGGTCACGAGCTGGATCGCGATGTCCGGCTCCGCGTTGAACGAGAGATGGAAGAGCCGCTTGTAGTACTCGGCCTGCTCCCGCTCGTCGATCGTGATCGCGACGTCGAGGATCACGAGCCGGCGGACTTCCGCGGGATGGGCACACGCATACGCGTAGGCGGTCGGCCCGCCCATGTCGTGGCCCACGAGGGCGACGTCCTCGAAGCCGAGCGACCGCACGAGCTCCCGGATGTCGACCGCGACCGTCCGCTTGTCGTAGCCGTCGAGCGGCTTCGACGACTGGCCGAAGCCGCGCAGATCCGGGGCGATCACGGTGTATCGCTCGGACAGCGCGGGGATGACCTTGCGCCACATGTACCAGGTCTGTGGCCAGCCGTGGAGCAGGACGACGGCGGGGCCCTCTCCCGCGCGGACGTAGTGGATCTGCTGGCCGTTCACGAAGGCCATGTGGTGGTCGAAGTCGATGAAGCGCATGGCGACAGCCTAGCCCGCGCGTCAGGATGGCTTCGCGCGATCGCCGACCACCGCGAGCACTTCCTCGAGCTTCGCTTCGAGCGCGGCCCGGGACTCCGCGACCACGGTCACGTGCCCGAGCTTGCGACCTTCCCGCGGCGTCTTCCCGTAGACGTGCAGGAACACGTCGTCCCGACCTTCGAGGGCCTCGAGAGACGGCACCTCCCCGATCAGGTTGACCATCGCGGCGAAGCCCGACACGGCGGTCTCGCCGAGCGGCAGACCCGCGACCGCACGGATCTGATTCTCGAACTGACTCGAAGCCGCGCCCTCGATCGTCCAGTGGCCCGAGTTGTGGACGCGGCAGGCCATCTCGTTCGCGACGAGCCGCTCCCCCACCTGGAAGAACTCGACGACCAGCACGCCGACGTAGTCGAGGTGGGCCATCACCGCTTCGAGGCCGCGGACCGCCTCGGCGAGCAACGCGTCGGAGACCTCGGCGGCCGGCGCGCGCGAGATGTGGAGGATCCCGTCGACGTGCACGTTCTCCGTCGCGGGCCAGTACTTGAGCTCCCCGTCGCGCCCCCGCGCCGCGAGCACCGACACCTCCCGGTCGAAGGGGACGAAGCCCTCGAGGATCGCAGGCTGCCCCCCGATCGCCTCGAGCGCCGTCTCGACGTCGTCGGCGCTCCGCAGGACGACCTGCCCCTTGCCGTCGTAGCCGAAGCGACGGGTCTTGAGGATTGCGGGCAAGCCGATCGTCTCGATGGCGCGATCGAGATCGTCTCGGTCGTCGACCTGGGCGAAGGGCGCGGTCTCGATTCCGAGCGCGTTGAAGAGGTTCTTCTCGATGATCCGGTCGCCGCTCTTCACGAGCGCTTCCGGCGCGGGGTGGACCGGCACGTCGGCGACCAGCTTCTCGACCGCCGCTGCCGGGACGTTCTCGAACTCGTAGGTCACGACGTCCGTCGCGGCGAGCTCCTGAAGAGCCGCCGGGTCCGTCCAGTCCGCCGCGAGGTGGCGGGTGACCTGGCCGGCGACGGCGTCCTCGGCCGGATCGAGGACGACGGTCTCGATGTCGAGGCGCTTGGCTGCCTGGGCCAGCATCTGCCCGAGCTGCCCGCCGCCGAGGATCCCGACCTTCATCTCTTCCGCTCTCCGTCTCGTTCCGAAGCTGATGGAGGGGCGATGCTAGTCGAGGCTCGGGTCGGGCTTCGCGAGCACGTCCGCCGTCTGCCGGGCCCGCCACTCCTCGAGCCGCTTGCGCGCGCCGTCGTCGGTCGTCGCGATCATCGCCGCCGCGAGGAGCCCCGCGTTCTTCGCCCCGGAGCTCCCGATGGCCAGCGTCCCGACCGGCACGCCACCGGGCATCTGCGCGATCGAGAGGAGCGAGTCCATCCCGGAGAGCGCCTTGCTCTGGACCGGCACCCCGAGAACCGGGATCCAGGTCTTGGCCGCGAGCATCCCCGGGAGATGGGCGGCACCGCCGGCCCCCGCGATGATCACGCGGAGCCCTCGGTCCGCGGCGGTCTCCGCATACTGGAAGAGCAGGTCCGGCGTCCGATGCGCCGAGACGACCCGCGTCTCGTGGGGGATCTCGAGGGCTTCCAGGACCCCGGCCGCGTTCTTCATCGTCGGCCAGTCGGACGTCGAACCCATCACGATCCCGACGAGGACGTCTTCGGCTTGGGGCGTGTCGTCGGCCATGCGGGTCTCCAGAAGCCGCGGCCGCCATTCCCTCGGGCCGCGAAGACGGGGTTATAGCGCGGCGTCGCGCGCATCGCCGAGTCGAAGGAGGGGCGCTGCGTGGGCCGCGTTCGCTTGCGACGGAGCCCCCATGCCGTAGCGTCTTCCGTCCCGGCAGGACGTGCCGGCCCCCCGACGAACCCAGCAAAGGACGCCCCATGCCCCTCACGACCGACGACGTGATCGAGATCCAGCAGCTCTACGCCCGCTACAACACCGCCATCGACACCGGCGACGGCGCGACCTTCGGCAGCCTCTTCGTCCCGGACGGCGTCTTCGATCCGGGACACACGCGCTGCGAGGGGCAGGCGGCGATCTCCGAGTTCGCGGTCAAGACCCACGAGGCGATGCCGCTGATGCGCCACAACGCGACCAACATCGTCGTCGACGGCGACGGTGAGACGGCCACCGGCTCGGCCTTCCTGCTCGGCTACCTCGCCGGCTCCCAGTACAAGGTGATCACCACCGGTCGCTACCAGGACGAGCTCTCGAAGACCGCCGACGGCTGGCGCTTCACCGAGCGCGTCTACCGACCCGACGCCTGATCCGGGACGCACGTCCGTGGACATGCTCTCCCCCTATCGCGTCCTGGACCTGACCGACGTCCGCGGCCAGATCGCGGGCATGATGCTCGGAGACCTCGGCGCCGACGTCGTGCGCGTGGAGCCCGTCGCGGGGAGCGAGGCGCGAAGGGCCGGACCGCGCCTGGCCGCAGGTCCGGAGACGGAGCGCAGCCTCTCGTTCGCGGCCTACAACCGCAACAAGCGCTCGGTCGTCCTCGACTTCGGCGACGCGACCGGACGCGCGCGCATGGTCGAGCTGGTGCGCGGCGCGGACTTCGTGCTCGACTCGGGGCCGCCGAGTCTGCTCGACGAAGCGGGCCTCGATCACGCAAAACTCCTCGAGGCCAATCCGCAGCTCGTGCACGTCCGCGTGACTCCCTTCGGCTCGGACGGCCCCGCCGCCGACTGGCCGGCTGCGGACCTCACGCTCGCGGCGCTCGCGGGTCCGATGTCGCTCCAGGGCGATCGCGACCGGGCACCGCTCCGGCTCTCGGTCCCGCAGGCGTGGCGACACGCCGGCGCGGAGGCGGCGGTCGCGGCGCTGATCGGCCATGCCCGCGCGCGAACGACGGGACGCGGCGTCTTCGTCGACGTCTCCGCTCAGGCCGCCATGACCTGGACGATGCTCAACGGGCTGACCGCCGCTCCGATCCAGGGCTTCGACTACGAGCGCAACGGCTCGATGCTCCAGATCGGGCCCAAGGATCTTCAGCTCGCGCATCCGGCGAAGGACGGGCACGTCGTCACCCTCGTCCAGGGCAAGACGTTCCAGAAGCTGCGTCCGACCCTCGAAGCCTGCGGCATCGTCGACGCGGACTTCGCCGCACGCGAAGACTGGAAGAGCTACGACTATCGCATCTTCCGAGGGGGCGAGTTCGACATCTCCCTCGAAGAGCTGACCGAGACGATCGATCGCTACTTCGCGACGCGGACCAAGCGCGAACACTTCCTCCCCGGACTCGAGCTCGGCCTCACGATCGCCCCGGTCATGACCCTCGACGACATGCTCTCCTTCGAGCAGCTCGAGGACCGCGCCTACTTCCACGACGTCGAGCTTCCGGGCGGCGGGAGCGTCCGCGCGCCCGGCCCCTTCGCGCGCTCGAATCGGCAGACCTTCGCGATCGCTCGCCGCGCCCCGCGACTCGGCGAACACACGGACGAGATCCTGCGCGAGCTCGACGCGTCTCCCCGCGAACGGATCCCGCTCCGCGCGAGCGAGCCCGCCCCGGCGTTCCCCCTCGAAGGGCTCAAGGTCGCGGACTTCTCGTGGGTCGGAGTCGGCCCGATCTCGGGCAAGTACCTCGCCGACCACGGCGCGAACGTGATCCGGATCGAGTCGACGGTGAAGGCGGACAACCTGCGCACGGCGGGCCCCTACAAGGACGACGAGCACGGCTGGAACCGCTCGCAGTTCTTCGGCGAGTTCAACACGTCGAAGCGAAGCCTGACCGTCGACATGAAGCACGCCCGCGCGAGAGAGAT
Organism: bacterium; assembly: GCA_030432735.1. Taxonomy (GTDB): domain Bacteria; phylum Myxococcota_A; class UBA9160; order UBA9160; family UBA4427; genus UBA4427. The sequence goes on along the minus strand of JAUIMK010000030.1, from coordinate 10,875 downwards.
CACCGGGCGCCTGCTCGAGTGGGCGGACGTGATCCTCGAGAGCTTCACGCCGGGCGCCGTCGACCGGCTCGGGATCGGCTACGAAGCCGCGCGCGCGGTGAACCCGAGCGTCGTGATGGTCTCGACCTGCCTGATGGGGCAGACCGGCCGGATCGCCGGAATGGCCGGCTTCGGCTACCACGCCGCGGCGGTCGCGGGCTTCTTCGACCTGACCGGCTGGCCGGACCGCGCGCCGGTCGGCCCCTGGAACGCCTATACCGACACCGTCGCGCCGCGCTTCCTGACGACGACGCTGCTCGCCGCCCTCGACCATCGCCGACGCACCGGCGAGGGGCAGCACATCGATCTCGGCCAGATGGAAGCGGCGCTCCACTTCCTGGCGCCGGAGATCCTGGCGCGACAGACGACCGATCTCACGATCGCGCGCAACGGCAACCGCTCCCGGGACGCGGCACCGCAGGGCGCCTATCCGTGCGCCGGCGAGGACGAGTGGCTCGCGATCGCGGTCGAGACCGACGAACAGTGGGCGGCGCTCCGGCGCGCGCTCGGCGACCCGGTCTGGGCGCGAGACGCCGGGCTCGAGACGGTCGCCGGTCGACTCGCGGCGCACGATGCCCTCGACGAAGGGATCGCGGCGTGGACGCGGGGGCGGGCGCCGAGGGAAGCGATGGCGATGCTCCTCGATGCGGGCGTGCCCGCCGGACACGTCCAGCGGAGCAGCGACCTCCAGAACGATCCGCAATATGCCCACCGGCGCTTCTACCGACGCTTCGATCACGCCGAGATGGGAAACGTTCCCTACTCCGGCCATCAGTTCCGCGTCTCCGGCTACGACAACGGCCCTCGCTTCGCGGCGCCGCTGATCGGCGGAGAGAGCTTCGAAGTGCTCGCCCTCGAGCTGGGCTTCAGCCCGGAGGACGTCGCGGACCTGATGGCGAGCGGCGTCGTGAATTGAGCGGGCGAACCGCGCCGATGCCGCCGATCGCGGCGCGCCTGTAACCGGATCCCTCCTTCGTCCGTCCCTTCCATGGGAAGCCACGAACGAAGGAGAGACGCGATGATCCGATCGACCCCCCCTCGCCCCGCCCGAGAGGGCCGGCGCCTCGGCGCCCCCCTGGCGACCGTCGCCGGGCTCGCCGTCCTCGCCGGAGCCGTCCTCGCCTTCCCCGGCAACGCCCTCGCCCTCGACCCGATCAACGCGAGCCTCTTCGGCGTCGCGATCGAGGGCACCGACCCGGTCGCCTACTTCACGGAAGGTCGCCCCGTCGAAGGGTCGAAGGCGCACAGCCTCGAATACATGGGCGCGACCTGGCGCTTCGCGACCGCCGCGAACAAATCCGCCTTCGAAGCCGATCCCACGAAGTACGCACCGCAGTACGGCGGCTACTGCGCCTGGGCCGTCTCGCAGGGCTACACCGCCGGGATCGACCCCGATGCCTGGACGATCGTCGAGGGGAAGCTCTACCTGAACTACAGCGAGTCGGTCATGGAGACCTGGCTCGAGGATCGCGACGCACTGATCGACCGAGCGGACGCGAACTGGCCCGCGCTCCGGGACGATTGATCCAGCCGCTGGGCGCGTCGTCGCGTCCCGGCATCCGATTTCGCCGGTCGACCCGTCGGGCGAAGGATTCGCGGCCGACTGGCCGATGGAGGAAGGAACCGAATCGAACCCAGCGGGCTCCCGCCCGTCGAGCCAACGCGAGGAAGCGTGTCGTCCAGCCTGCGAAGCAGTACGCAAGGAATCCACCGCCGCGACTCGACCCGGACGTTCCCCAGGAGCCGGGCCCGGGCCGCGGAGCCGGGCCGGAGCGACGAGCTGGGTCCTGCCGCGGACGCGGGCCGGAGCGACGAGCTGGGTCCTGCCGCGGACGCGGGCCGGAGCGACGAGCTGGGTCCTGCCGCGGACGCGGGCCGGAGCGACGAGCTGGGTCGCGCCGCGGACGCGCTGATCGAGCTGCTCCGGCGGGGCCGAGACCTGCTCGAATCCCTTCCCGACGACGACTATGCCGCGCCCCTCGAAACGACGACCCAGGCGACCGACGCGACCTGGGCGAGTCCGGGAGCGCATACGCGACACCTCCTCGACTTCGTCGACTGCCTGCTCTCCGGCATCGACGCCCGGCGAATCGACTACACCGCGCGCAAGCGCCGACCCGAGGTCGAGACGTCCCGTGACGCCGGATCGGGACGCATCGAGCGCGCGATCGCTGGACTCGAGCGCCTCCGCGAGCACGACGGTCGGATGCCGATCGAGGTCCGCCCCGAGTCGGGTCAGGACTGGACGCGCTCGACGCTGTCGAGGGAGCTCCAGTTCGTCTCCCACCACGTCGTCCATCACCACGCGTTGATCCGACTCACGCTGGCCGTTCGCGGCGTCGAGGCACCGCCCGAGCTCGGCATCGCGCCGTCGACCCTCGCCCATCGCGCGGAGCAGGCGCGCTGACCCGCTAGTCTCCCGGCCATGGACCGGGACTCCTCACGCGATGCAGCCCTCTCCCCGAGCGGGATGGGCTTCGCGACGGCCTGCTACCTCGTCTGGGGCCTCGTTCCGCTCTACTGGAAGGCGATCCGCGACATCCCTTCCGACGAGGCGCTGATCCCGCGGATCCTCTGGACCCTCGTCCTGTTGCTGGGCGCCACCGCACTGACGGGCAAGCAGCGCGAGCTCCGCCCCGCCCACCCGCGCGATTGGGGCTGGAACCTGCTGGCGTCGCTCCTGCTCGCGACCAACTGGCTGATCTTCATCTACGCGGTGCAGTCGGGGCAGATCGTCGCCACGAGCCTCGGCTACTACATCAACCCGTTGATGAGCATCCTGCTGGGCCTCGTCGCGCTCGGCGAGCGGTTGAATCGCGCGCAGGCCGTCGCCGTCGCGGTCGCCGCCCTCGGCGTCGCGACGCTCACCCTGCGTGCCGGCGGCCTCCCCTGGATCTCTCTCGCGCTCGCGGGCTCCTTCGCGCTCTACGGGCTGATCCACAAGCTCCGGCCGCAGCCCCCGGTCGGCGGACTCGCGCGCGAGATGCTCGTCCTCTCGCCGCTCAGCGTGCTCGCCGTCGCCGCGCTGACGACGAAGGAGCACTCGCCGCTCCTCGCGGCGAGCTTCGCCGAGCACGCCTATCTGTCGCTCTCGGGGCTCGTCACGGCGGTGCCGCTCCTGCTCTTCCACGCCGCGACGCGACGCCTTCCCCTCGCCGCGGTCGGCATGTTCCAGTACATCGCCCCGACGATCACGCTGATCCTCGCGACCGTCGTCTACGGGGAGGCGTTCACGCCCGCCCACGCCACCGGCTTCGGCCTCGTCTGGATCGGTCTCGTCGTGTTCACCTCCGACTCGGTCCGACGTGCGAACGCACGCGTGGTCGTACCGACGATCGACTGAAGCCTCGACGCGCTCCGCGGGCGTTCCGCGACCGGCAACTCCCACGCTGCGCACGCGTTGCGGAACGGGAATCCCGATCGACCGAGATACGAATCACTCCGGCAGGCCGAACGTAGATCCGCTGCGACAGCGCTTCTCGTGCCCGAATTCGATGGTCTTGCTGCCCCGCGATGGTTGACACTCCGGGGCGGTCGGGTGAAGATCGGCCGCGTCGGAGGCCGCTCGAGAGCGGGCTCGGCGCGAAGCTGAACATGCTGAGACGCGTGACGCGCGGGGCGACGACCCGGGTCGCATTCGTTTCATGGAGACGGAAATGACCCCGGAAGAGATCGCAGTCGAGTTCGCGGAGATCTTCGACGACCTCCCTGCCGAGCAGGTGAACGAGATGCTCGCGAAGAACATCCCCTTCGAGACCATCGAGTTCTTCTCGCAATACGCGGACGCCTTCGCCGACGGCGCGGGCATCGGAGGAGACGCTCGTGGACGCCTGCCGAACCTCCTCCTCTTCGGCTACCTGATTCGCGTCCTCGAAGAGCGGCTGCTCCCGGATCCCGACGGCACGCCCCTCGTCTGAGTCGCGTCGGGGGCGCGCGCTTCGCCTTCGCGGCGCCGTGCGGGTTTGCGGCGTGGGTGCTCTGCCCGTTCGTGGCACGGTATGCTCCGGCGCCATGAGTGATGCACGCGAGGAAATCCGTACCGCCGACGCGCCTGCGCCGGTGGGTCCCTACTCCCAGGCGATCCGATCCGGGGACGTGGTCTACGCGTCCGGGCAGATCCCCCTCGACCCCGTGACCGGACAGAAGGTCGAAGGCGAGATCGAGGACGAGGCCCGTCAGGTCCTCGCCAATCTGAAGGCGGTGCTCGAAGCCGCGGGCAGCGGCATGGACCGCGTCGTGAAGGCGACCGTCTACCTGACGGACCTCTCGCTCTTCCCGCGCGTGAACGCCGTCTACGCGGAGGCCTTCGACGCCGATCCGGCGCCGGCCCGGGTGACCGTGGGCGTCGCGGCGCTCCCGCTCGGTGCCCAGGTCGAGATCGACGCGATCGCGCTCGCGGGCTGAGCCTCCGGCTACGGAGGCTCGGCGGGGCGGCGATCGAGCGCTCAGCCCTGGGTCCGCCCCTTCGATTCGCGCTCTTCGGCCCGCCGTGCGAGACGCGGCAGGTTCACCGCGTTCACCAGCACGTGGGCGGCGACCGGCGCCGCGAGGTGCCCCGTCGCCTCGAAGAGCCAACCGAACGCGAACCCCATCGCGACCGCGTAGAGGCTCCAGAGCGCCAGCTCGCGACGCGGCAGGAAATGGCACGCGCCAAAGATCACGCTCGCCCAGACGAGGCCGACCGCAGGCTGGAGGGCGCCGCGGAAGAACATCTCTTCGGCGATGCCACTCGCGAAGGCCAGCAGGATTCCGTCGGCCACCCGGATCCCGGCGAGGCTCTCGCCCAGCGTGTCGGCGAGGGCCTCGCCGAGACTCGAGAAGCGGGTCAGCAGCTCGGACAGGCCGAGCGAGACGCCCCCCAGGACGAGCCCGGCCAGCAGCGCGGCGCCGAGCCCCTCGGTCGTCTCCGGTTGGCCCGGCGGGTGGAGGATCGAAGCTCCGGGGGAGGACATCCGCCAGACGAGCGCCACGCAGCCGAGCCCGCCATAGAAGAAGAGCGCGCCGCGCACGAAGCCGTCGCGACTCGCGGCCTCTTCCCGCGCCCCCCGCGCCTCGCGTTCTCCGTCATGCTCGTCGTCGGGCCCCTCGCCGAACACAATCGCCCCCGAATCGATGCCAAAAGCACCCATAAATCCTGCACAGTTGATGCGGCCGAAGGCCCTGGGTAGCCTATTTCGCCGAGAGATCCCCACCTGGCTGGCTCCGGCGAGTGCGCGCGCGCCCCCCGTGCGACCCGACCCCGAATCCTGGGATGACACCCGGGGCCCCGATCCGCCCGGTTCACGATCGCAGCAAGAGATTCGAAGGACGCCGCGACCCGTTCGTGCGCGCGTGAGGAATGTTGATGGACGAGCGAGTCCCGATGACTCCCCGTGGCTACGAGGCCCTCAAAGAAGAGCTCAAGCACCTGAAGACGGTCGAGCGCCCCGCCAACGTGAAGGACATCGAGGAGGCCATCGCGCATGGCGACCTCTCCGAGAACGCCGAGTACCACGCGGCCAAGGAGAAGCAGGCCCACATCGCCGGACGGATCGCGATGCTCGACGACAAGATCGCCCGGGCCCAGGTGATCGAGTACGACGGGCAGGGCTCCGACAAGGTGCGCTTCGGCGCGACGGTCGTCCTCTCGGACGTCGAGAGCGGAGACGAGATGTCCTACACGCTCGTTGGCGAGGACGAGGCGGACGCGAAGCAGGGCATGATCTCGGTCACGTCCCCCGTCGCCCGGGCCCTGATGGGCAAGGAGGTCGGGGACGACGTCTCGGTCAAGGTGCCCAAGGGCGTCCGCGAGTTCGAGGTGCTGGAGATCCGCTTCGAGGAGCTCTGATCCGGCGGGGCGCTCGAGGGCTCCCGGCGGTCGGTGCGACGGCGCCGGGGGACGATCCGGACGGGCTCTTTCGCACCGGAACTGCCGGTGCGAAAGCGTTGCGGACCGGCCGGTACGCCCTAAAATGCGCGCTCGCGAGTTTCCGTTCCCCGGTAGCTCAGCTGGTAGAGCAGGCGGCTGTTAACCGCCTTGTCGCAGGTTCGAGTCCTGCCCGGGGAGCCAATCCGCTCCGAGTTCGCCCCTTCGGTTCGGTCCGGAGGGACCGCCCCCGCGATCTCGTCGACCCCTCCCGCGACACGGTCACCTGGTTCGACGACGCCGCGTCATGCCGACGGTGCCTGCCCGAAGTCGACATGCGAGTCATGCGCGCCCGGGCGGCAGCTCTTCAAGGTGAGACGCAACGGAACCGATGGAGACGGCACGGCCCGGTGTGGGGGTCGCGGAGTCTTCGATGGTGCGTGCCCTCTTCTTCTCTCTCTGCCCGCTCGTCTGGGTCGTCGCGTTCGCCGGAACGGCGCACGCGCTCGACTTCCAGGCGGACTTCCGGCAGTCGACCTATCAAGTCGGCGCGGGCGACGCGTTCTCGGATCTGCTTGCGCAGCACCAGAGCGAGACGCTGATCCAGAGCAACGTCATCGAGTCCCTGGAGAACGTCTCGACCGCGGTGCACGGCGGCGGCGTCACGACGAACTACAGCATCCTGATGTCCACCGACGTCACCTTCGCCGTCGACGGCCGCTACACGTTCCAGGTCGGCACGGACTGGGGACGCGGCGGCGCGACGGCGCTGATCGACAACGCGACCGGCGACGTCGTCTACGAGCGCGTCATCACCGACGACGTCTGGTGGGGCAACGACTGGAACGATCCGGACGTCTTCGAGACGACCTTCGATTTCGCCGCGGGTGACTCGTACACGCTGGCCTGGGTCGGCTTCGAAGGCTGCTGCGGCGGCTCGACGACGCTCCGGTTCTCGGTCGACGGCGGCCGATTCAGTGACCTCACGACGGCGAACTTCGAGCCCTTCGTGCTGACCCCGGAGCCCGCGACGGGCGCCCTGCTCGCGCTCGGGCTGGCTGGGCTCGCCGCGACCCGCCGACGCGCCTAGCGCGACCCGGCGCCACGGATCGCGCGGCGCCAGCGGCGAGCCGGCGTCCGCGTGGCCACCTGCGTCTTTTCGGCCTCATTCGGGTGTGACCGACGGCCTTTCCCCGGTCGCTCGTCGGGGCGCCGCCTCGACCGCGCGCGGCGAAGCCCCGTCCGAAGGACGCGCGATCGGCCGAACGACTCCCGCCGGGACGCATCGAACGATATGCTGCCGGCCAGCCGTCGACGCGCTCGGGCGCTCCAGAGCACCGATCCGGTGTGCTGGATCACACGAACGCCCCTGGCCGTCGACTATCGTCCGAAATCCTCCCCCCAAGAGACTCGCCAGGAGTCCCGGGAGTACCCGTTTGCGTCCCTCGAGAATCGTCCCTGCCGTCCTCTTCCTGATCGCCCTCGGGATCGCACCACAGATCGTCCCGAGCGCCCGCGCCGACACGGGCTGGGTCCGCGGTGCCCCGCTGAATCTGCGCACCGGCCCGGGGACCCAGTTCAAGATCGTCGGCTCCGCGAAGCCCGGCGACCAGCTCGAGGTGCTCGAGCGGGGGGACGGCTGGACGCGGGTCCGCGCCACCAACGACCGGATCGGCTGGATCGCCGCGGGCTATCTCGATGCACAGCCACCGCCCGCCCTGCGCCTCACCCAGCTCGAGAGCGAGACCGCGAGCCTGCGCAGCCAGCTCGAGGAGATCCGCTCCGAGGCCGCGCAGCTCCGTGAATCCAACGCGACCCTCGCCTCGACCGACTCCGGTCAGCGCTCCGAGATCGAGTCGCTCAAGATCGAGAACTACGAGCTGCGCGCGGGCAGCCGCTATCAGGAATGGATCACCGGCGCGCTCATCCTGGCCGGCGGCATGATCCTCGGCGCCTTCCTCCACCGGAACTCGACGCGACGCCCCTCTTCCCGCATCCGGCTTTGATCTACCTCGCGCGCGCAGAGCGCGCTCGGGCCGCGGGCGCTTCACCTTGCGCGCGCAGAGCGCGCTCGGGCCGCGGGCGCTTTCGGGGCGCGCGCAGAGCGCGCTTGGGCCGCGGGCGCTGACCGAGCCGGCGTGGGCGCTGTAGAGTCTTCGCATGGAAATCGAAGGGCTCGACGTCGTCGACGAAGTGAAGATGGGGATGATGCTCGCGGCGAACGATCGCGAGTCGGTCCTCGCGCGGGCGCGCAAGATGGAAGCGAGCGGGCTCGACTCGATCTGGGTCGGTGACCATATCGCCTTCCATATCCCGGTGATCGAGAGTCTCTCTCTCCTCGCCTTCTGCGCGGCGGCGACGGAGCGGATCGAGCTGGCGACGGGCGTGCTCCTGCTGCCGCTCCGCCACCCGACCCTGACCGCCAAGATGACCGGCACGATCGACATGCTCTCGAACGGGCGCTTCCTCTGCGGCGTCGGCGTCGGCGGCGAGTTTCCGCCGGAGTTCCAGGCCGTCGGCGCGCCGATCGAGGAGCGCGGGCCCCGTACCAACGAAGCGATCGAGATCCTGCGCGCCCACTGGGCCGAGGGCAAGGCGGGCTACCAGGGCGAGTACTACGCGTTCGATCCGGTGAAGATCGAGCCCAAGCCCGTCCGCACGCCGCCGATCATCGTCGGCGGCCGCAAGGCGGTCTCGATGAAGCGCGCCGGTCGTCTCGGAGACGGCTACATCTCTCACATGTGCGACGTCGACACGTATACCGCGAACATGAAGTCGATCGGCGCGCACGCGAAGGACGCCGGTCGGGCGGGTCTCCCCTTCCACACCGCGGCGCTGCTATTCACCGTCCTCGACGACAGCTACGAGGCGGCCCACAAGCGCGCCTCCGAGATGCTCGGGACGATCTACAACACCGACTTCACGGAGGCGTCCAAGCGCTACTGCCTGCTCGGCAAGCCAGAGGACTGCCTCGACCAGATGCGCGCGTTCGCGAAGGCGGGCTGCCGCCACTTCGTGATGTCGGCGCTCTCCGACCCCGACGAGATCATCGAGCGCGCGTCGACGGACATGATCCGCGAGCTCCGCTCGATCGTCTGATCGAGGCCCCGCTCCCGGGCGGCGCCGATCGCCACGCCCCCGCGCGGCCGAGAGCGTCAGCTCCCGGCGCGCGCGATCATCCCGGCGAGCACGCCGATCGCCATCACGAACGCGAGCAGACCCGCGACGACGGCGGTCCGCCCGGCGATGCGGTGCGTCCGGGCGACCTTCGGATCCGGCGCCGGATCCGCGGGATCCCGCGTGACCAGCCGCGTGCCCTCGATCTTGCGGCCCTGGAGCCACGCGACGATCCCTCCGCCGAGCATGAAGACGACGAAGAGCTCGTGGACCCGAAGCACCCACACGTCGACCCCGGACCAGAGCGATTGGTCCTCGCGACCGAGGAAGGCGACCTTCAGCAGGTAGGCGGCGAGGAAAGCGACGATCAGGAGCGACGCGATCCGCATGTTCCGGCGATGGCGCGCGATCTCTCCCCGGCGCGCGTATCGAACGCCGAAGAGGCCGAAGCCGCAGAGCACGCCGAGGTTCGCGAGGGCCGCCGCCCAGAAGAGAATCTTGGGATCCATCGAGTCTCGAGTCGGGCGGATCGGGAACGAGGAAAGCCCCTCGATCACCGGCGCCAGGGTTGGGGCGCGACAGTAGCGAACGAGTGCAGGGGCGCCCCGCACGCCGGGGCAATGGGCCTCGCCGCGGGGGGGGGGGCGCTAGGCGCGCTGACTGGTCTCCTCGAGTTCGCGACCCGCGGTCTCGGGAATGAAGAGCATCACGCCGACGGCGACGAGGGTGAGCAAGCTGACCCCGACGGCCGCGGGCGCGATCGAGGCCCCGACCACCGTGAAGCCGCCGACGAGCCAGTAACCGGCCGCGCTCCCGAGCGTCTCCATGAGCGTTCCCCAGCCCATCGCGGTGTTGCGACTCGACGTCGGGAAGAGCTCCGTCACGATGATGCGCATGAGGACGTTGCCGCCCGTCAGCAGGAAGACGAAGGGAATCCAGACGAGGGGGAGCGTGGTGTCGGGACCGTAGTAGAGGGCGAACGCCGTGAGCGGGAAGAGACCGAACCCGCAGATCGCCACCGGGCGCCGACCCCAACGATCCGCCGCCCAGCCCATCGCCGAGTTCCCCACGATCCCGAAGGTCCCGGCGACCAGCGCCATCACCGAGTAGTTGGCCGGCGTCCATCCATGGGTCGTCTGCACGAAGTCCGACAGCAGGCCGAAGGCCGGCGAAGCGCCGGTCGAGAAGAAGAGCGACATCGCGGCCACCGAGATCACGCGCCCGGGATAGCGCTGGACGAGCTCGACGAGGGGCGCGATCCAGCCGCTCTCGGGCCGCGACGCGGCGATCCGCTCCGCCTTCTCCTCGAGGAAGCGGGCGGTCTCGGGGATGGCGCGCACGAAGCGCGGCATCAGCAGGAGGGGAACGCCGCCGACCATGTACATGGCCCGCCATCCGTAGGGCAGCACGTCGATGAAGGCGTAGAGGATCGCCCCGAGGCCGTAGCCGAACGCGCCGATCGCGCCGAGGATGCCGATGCCCCAACCGCGATTCGCGGCGGGGAGCTCCTCGGCGATGATCACGATCGCGCAGGAGATCGCGGCGACGATGAAGGTCCGCGTGATCGTCTGGATCGCGACGAAGCTCTCGACGTTCGGCGCGAAGCCCGAGAGCAGGGTCCCGATGCTCATGCCGACGATCGCGACGAGGAAGACGACACGGCGGCCGAGGCGATCCGCCAGGGGCAGGACGACGATCGCGGGAATCGCGCCGAGGCGGATCCAGCCGAACCAGGTCGCGGCCTCCGCCTGCGAAAGCGCGAAGTCCTCGCGGATCTGCTTGAAGGCAGACGTGAGCATCGACTGGTCGTAGTTCTCGAAGAGCGCCGCCAGCGCCACGACCCCGACCAGAGCGACGTGCCGCTCGTCCAGGCC
>JAUIMK010000352.1 GCA_030432735.1 bacterium | reverse complement strand
GGTGCTCTGGACCGTCGCGTTCGTCCACGCGCGGATCTCCGTCGCGATGGGACGCACCTTCGAGCACTGGCCGGGGGAGGGCGAGGCGCTGCCGACCCCCGGAGAGGCCGACTACTGGCTCTGGTTCCCCGGCCTCGGACTCGGCGACGTGAAGCTGCTGGCCATGATCGGCGCCGTCGTCGGTCCGATCGGCGTGCTCGACACGATCCTGGCTTCGTCGCTGATCGGCCTCGTGCTCGGTGGCGCCCAGGCGCTCTCGCGCGGCGCGCTCGGACGACCCTTCGGCTTCGCTCCGGCGATCGCGGTCGGGACGGTGGCGATCCTCTTCCTGCCGCGCATGTGGCTGCTGCACGTCCTCTAGGGCGGACCTACCCCTCCGCCACCCGCGCCTTGATCACTTCGACCCCCGCGCGCAGGCGCGCGATCGTGCGCGCCTGTCCCACCACTTCGAGGGTCTCGTAGATCCCCGGCGAGGCGCCGGTTCCCGTCACCGCGACGCGCACCGGCTGCGCCAGCTTGCCGAGCTTCAAGTCGTCCAGGGCCTTGCAGGTCGCCTCGAACGCCGGCTCGAGGCTCGCTTCGTTCCACTCGTCGAGGGCCTCGAGCGCCGGGATGAGGGCCTCGAGGGGCTCGAGGGCGACGGGGCGCAGATGCTTCTTCGCGGCACCGGCGTCGATCTCGATGTCGTCGCATAACACGAAGCGGGCCTTCTCGGCCATCTCGACCAGGGTGTTGCTCCGCTCGCGAAGAAGGTCGAGCGTGCGGTCGAGATTCGCGTCGCGAGAGACGCTTCGTCCCGCGACCGCGTCGAGAAAGGGCTTTGCCGCCTCGAAGAGGGCGTCCGCCGGGCACGCCTTGATGTAGTGCTGGCTCAGCCACTCGAGCTTCGCGAGGTCCGCCTGCGCGCCGGCGCGGCCGACGTGGTCGAGGCCGAAATGCTCGATGATCTCGTCGCGGGAGAAGATCTCCTGGTCGCCATGACTCCAGCCGAGTCGCACCAGCCAGTTGACCATCGCGTCCGGCAGGAAGCCGTCCGCCTTGAACTGCTGGATCGAGACCGGGTCCTTGCGCTTCGAGAGCTTTCGGCCGCTCTCGGCCACGATCAGGGGGACGTGACCGAACGTCGGCGGGGAGGCCTCCAGCGCGCGGTAGAGCGCGAGCTGGAAGGGCGTGTTGCTGTGGTGATCGGCGCCGCGGATCACGTGGGTGATCTGCATGTCGAGATCGTCGACGACGACGGCCAGGTGGTAGAGGGGGGTGCCGTCGCTGCGGCGGATGATCCCGTCTCCGATCTCGCTCGCGTCCTGGCCGCTGGGCCCGAAGACGAGGTCGTCCCAACGGAGGGAGGCGGCGGGGTCGACCCGCAGGCGGACGGTGTGGGGCCCGCAGTCGGGGCCGTGCTTCGCGTTGCGGCAGCGTCCGTCGTAGATGCCCTTGCCACCGGCCTGGATGTCGGCGTCCCGTCTCGCGTCGAGCTCTTCCTTCGTGCACACGCAGCGATACGCCTTGCCCTCCTCGAGCAGCTGCTCCACGACGGCCCGATGGCGCTCGGCGCCGTCGGTCTGGCGCAGCGGGCCTTCGTCCCAGTCGATGCCCAGCCAGCGCAGCCCGTCGAGGACCGCCTGCTCGGACTCCCGGGTCGAGCGCTCGAGGTCGGTGTCCTCGATGCGAAGGAGGAAGGTGCCGCCCTGCTGGCGGGTCAGCGCCCAGTTGAAGAGCGCGGTGCGGGCGCCGCCGATATGCAGGAACCCCGTGGGGCTGGGGGCGAATCGTGTGCGGATGGGACTCATGGGGCGCCGAGCATATCGCAGCTCTCCCGCGGTTCGGTGCCGTTTCGGCGCCTTCTCTTGATCGCCCCGGGCTGCGTCTGCTATCCCCCCGCGCGCCGAAGCCGTCCCCGCGTGGTCCGCGCAAGCCACCGGATTTTCGGGCTTTTCCCACCTCCCGATTCGAGCCCACCGAGTCCACCGAGCCTCCCGCCATGCCGGATTTCCGCATCCAGATCGAGCGGCTGACCGACCGCAAGACGCCCTTCGAGTTCGAGGTCGCGCCGGCCTGGTGGCTCGCGCGGAGCGAGGTGCCGGAGGGCGATTCCGTCGTCGTCTCCGAGCCCTTCCGGTTCGCGCTGGATGCGTCGCGGGTCTCCGACGACGTCGTGATCGAGGGGACGCTCGAGGGCGAGGTCGGTCTCGAGTGCAGCCGATGCGGCAAGCGCTATCCTCAGGCGCTTCGCGAGCCCTTTCGCCTGGTGCTCGAGCCCTTCGACGGCCAGGCCCCCGACCCTGAAGGGGAAAAGGGACTCGCGGAGAACGGGGTGTGTCTCGGGGAGGATCTCGAGGCCGGCTCGTACCGCGGGGCCGTGGTCGGTCTCGATGATTTCTTCGGAGAGGTGATCGCGCTCGCGATGCCGCTCCAACCCCTCTGTGACGAAGATTGTCCGGGACTCTGCGCGCACTGCGGTGCGCCGCGGGATGCCGGCTGTGACTGCGAAGACGAGAAGATCGAATCGCCTTTCTCCGCGCTCGCCGGGCTGAAGGCTCAGCTGGAAGCGGAACAGCAGGACTAGGCGGATTCAGACGGACGACGCGGGGCGGGGGGCCCTGCGAGCACAATCACGACGATCGCCGCTCCGTCGGCGACAGTTAAGGAAACGGATCCCATGGCCGTACCGAAGCGAAAGACCTCGAAGGCACGCCGCGACAAGCGCCGCGCGCACGACGCGCTCAGCGCGCCCGCGACGAGCACCTGCCCCCAGTGCGGTGCTCCCAAGCCGCCGCACCGCGTGTGCGGGAGCTGCGGCACCTACAAGGGCCGCACGATCCTCGAGATCGCGGACGACTAGTCGGCCCGATCGGCTGACAGACGCCTCATGACTCTCGCTCTTCTCTTTCCGGGCCAGGCTTCTCAAGAGGTCGGCATGGGCAAGGACGTGTACGACGCGTCCCCGGCCGCGCGCGCCGTATTCGATGCGGCGGATGCGGCCCTCGAGCCGACGCTCGGCACGAAGATCTCGTCGCTCTGCTTCGAGGGCCCCGAGGACGAGCTGCGACGGACCGAGATCCAGCAGCCCGCGATCCTGACCACGAGCGTGGCGCTGCTGCGCGCCCTCGAAGAGGCCGTCGGTCCCCTCGACGCCGCTTTCGTCGGCGGCCACAGCCTCGGTGAGTACAGCGCGCTCGTCGCCGCCGGTGCCCTCGATTTCGAGGACGCGGTCCGGACGGTGAACCTGCGGGGTCGCCTCATGCAGGAGGCGGTCGCGGAGGGGAAGGGCGCGATGGCAGCGGTGATGGGGCTCGCGCCCGAGGCCGTCGGCGAGGCCTGCGAGGCCGCCGCGGCAGCGACGGGGCTCGTCGTGACGCCGGCCAACTACAACTCGCCGCAGCAGACCGTGATCGCCGGGGACGCGGCGGGGGTGGACGCCGCCTGCGAGAAGGCGAAGGAGCTCGGTGCGAAGAAGACCGTCGGTCTCCCGGTCTCCGCGCCGTTCCACTGCGCATTGATGGAACCCGCTGCGCAGAAGCTGGCCCCTGAGCTCGGAAGGCTGGTGTTCTCGGCGGCGAATCCGCCGGTGATCACGAACGTCGAAGCGAGCCCGAACGCCGACGCCGCTCGGATTCCGGGACTGCTCGAGGAGCAGGTCACGGCGCCGGTCCGCTTCAGCGACATGATCGCCCGGATGAAGGCCGAGGGCGTCGACGCCTTCCTCGAGGTGGGACCCGGCCGGGTCCTCTCGGGGCTGATCGCGCGCATCGAGCGCCGCGCCCGCAGGGCGAACTTCTCTTCCCTCGCGGAGCTCGACCAGGTCCGCGAATTCCTTCAGGGAAACGCGTCCTAGCCACGTCGGGACCGCATCCCGGACCCCGCCTGAGGTCCTTCGGCATGCCGTACGGGGGGTACGGCGCTAGCCTTTTCCACCCATTCAGGACGAAGTCTGTTGGAGGTCCTCGTACCATGTCTCTCGAAGCACGCGTCACCGATCTGATCGTCGAACAGCTGGGTGTCTCCAAGGAGGAGGCGGTCGCCAACGCGTCGTTCATCGACGACCTCGGCGCAGATTCCCTCGACATCGTCGAGCTCGTGATGACCCTCGAAGAGACCTTCGACATCGAGATCCCCGACGACGACGCCGAGAAGATGCAGACGATCTCCGACGCCATCGGGTACCTGAAGGAGCGCGTCGAGGAGTAGGCGCCCGCCGCCGCCCTCGGACACGCCCCGGCGCCCGATCGATGTCGACGACTCCCCACCCGGGTACGACGCGTCGTCGGGTGGTCGTGACCGGCCTCGGCTGCATCACACCGAACGGCGTCGACGTGGCTTCGACCTGGGCGTCCGTGGCTCGCGCCGAGTCCGGCGCCGGCGCGATCACGCGCTTCGATGCCGGGGAGCTGCCCGTCGGGATCGCCTGCGAGGTGAAGCACGAGCCGCCGCTGGCGGAGGTCTCCGCGAAGGAAGCGCGGCGTCTGGATCGCGTGCTTCGCTTCGCG
>JAUIMK010000351.1 GCA_030432735.1 bacterium | reverse complement strand
CTTCACGACCTTCCAGGACCACCAGGAGTCGGTCCAGATCCGCGTCTACCAGGGCGACCATCGCCAGGCCGAGGACAACGCCCTGCTCGGGCAGTTCGAGTTCTCGGGCTTCGAGAAGGGCCTGCGCTCCGACGTGAAGATCGACGTGACCTTCGAGATCGACGCCGACGGCATCGTGAACGTCACCGCCGCCGACCAGCGCACCGGCGAAGCCGCCTCGACCCAGATCACCCTCTCCTCGGGCCTCGCCGAGCAGGAGATCGAGAAGATCATCGAGCAGGACGTCGCCGGACGCGTCGCCACCGCGGTCGCCGCCGAGAAGGCCGCCGGCGACCAGCTCCAGTCGATCACCGTCGCCGGCGACGCCCCGGACTCCCCCGCGAGCTCCGCCCCGGCGGAGGCGGACTCGCCCTTCGGCGACGGCAGCCAGGACCTGTCCATGGGTCGCGACGACGCCCTCGACCTCGACGGTCTCGACGTCGACGACGCGGAGCTCGACCTGGTCGACGACGACGAGCTGCTGCAGCTCAGCCAGGACGTCGGCGACGGCGTTCCGTCGGACGGCATCACCCTCGACGTTCCCGCGGACGACGAAGAGGACGACGGCTTCTTCGACACGTCGAGCCCGGATCTCGCCGGTCCGGAGATCGAGCTGACGGAAGAGGAAAAGTAGGCCCCCCGGTCCCGCGCTACCCGATTCCCCTCGTACGAGAGAGACGCCGCCCCCGATGAGCACTGCGATCGACCCCCTCGAGATCGAAGCCCTCGCCCGGATCATGGACGAGCTGGACTACTACCAGCTCCTGGGCGTCGACCCGCAGGCGACCTCCGCCGACATCCGGAAGGCGTATCACTCGAGCTCACGCAGCTACCATCCGGACGCGAACCGCACGCTCCCGAGCGAGCTCCGGGACACCTGCGGGCGCATCTCGAAGCGGATCACGGAGGCGTATTGCGTGCTCCGCGACACGCGACGACGCAAGGCCTACGACGCCAAGCGCGGCGAGAACGACGATGCGTCGACCCTCCGCATCCAGATCGCCGAAGCGAAGAACGCCCACGTCGAGGCGCGGAAGTCCGAGGCCCGCGGCGCGACCGCGCAGGGCCGGCAATTCCACGCGAAGGCCGAGGCCGACATGAAGCGCGGACAGTTCGCCGGCGCGATCCAGAACCTGCAGATGGCGCTCACCTTCGAGCCCGCCAACGCCGGATTCAAGGCGCTGATCGCCGACCTGAAGGAAAAGCAGAAGGCCGGGAACTGAACGGTTCGCGAGGCGCCCGCCCGGCGGCTCGACACTTCGCGCGACCGGGCTGCTACCCTGCGGCGCATGCGAAAGTCACTGGCTCGCGGGCGACGCGCCGTCGCCGCCCACCGCCCCACCCGTCTCGCCGGCCTGCTCAGCGCCCTGCTCGTCACCGCCTTCCTCCTCGCCTGCTCGAGCGACGAATCGAACACGCCGACCGCGGCGAAACCGATCCCGAACGCCAGCGAGTCGTCCGAGACCCCGCACGCCGTCGCGACCTCCGACGACGAAACGGCCGACGTGGCGGCGAGCGACGTCGTCACCCGCCCGAAGAAGGCCGAGAAGGCGCCGCGGCACGCGAGCGAGCGGCCGGTCCCGAACTTCGAAGGGCGGACCCTCGCCGGGACGAGCCTCTCGATGCAGTCGCTCCTCGGCAGCCGCGTCGTGCTCTTCTTCTTCGACCCGAGCGACCCGAAGAGTGCTCCCGTCGGCCGCGCCGTGCAGGCCCTGCACGAGAAGGGCGCCGACAACAACTTCCGCGTGGTCGGCATCGGCCGGGGCAACAGCGGCTCGGCGATCGCGAGCTTCTCGCGCAACAACGGCTTCGGCTTCCCGGTGATCGACGACAGCGGGGGCGCGATCGGCCGCAGGCTTCGCCTGCAGGTTCCCCTCGCGATCCTGGGCGTCGATGCCGAAGGCTACGTGACCTTCGGCCTCTCGTACTTTTCGACGCCCGAGGAGGCCGAGGCCGCGGCGAAGGACCAGCTCGCGCAGGCGATGCGCGTCTCCTTCGACGGCGGCGCGGACGGTGCGCTCTACGCCTGGCCCGAGGCACCGGCGCTCGGCGTCCTCTCGATGGACGACGGGAAGAAGCTCGAGACCGAGAGCCTGCGCGGCCGCGCCGCGATCGTGATCTTCTTTCTCCACACCTGTCCCCACTGTCACAAGGCCCTCGAAGCGGTCGAGGGCATCCTCGACGCGATGCCGGAGAAGGAGCGCCCTGCCCTCGTCGCCGTCTCCGTCCAGAACGCGCCGACCGCCGTGCGAAAGGCGATGGCCGATCTGGGACTCGACTTCTTCACGCCCTACCTCGACCCGAACGGCGACGCCGCCGAGGCGTGGGGCGTGACCGGGGGCGTCCCCGTCGTGAACGTGGTCGACGCGGAAGGTCGGATCCGCCACCGCATCCAGGGTTGGAACGAGAAGCGGGACGCCGCGATTCTCCGGATGACGACGGCGCAGGCGAGCGGCACGCGGGTGCCGATGATCCTCGACCCGAAGGGCTACAGCGGCAACGACGTCTGCGGGACCTGCCACGAGCAGGAGTACGCGACCTGGCAGTACACGGCCCACGCCACCGCCTTCGACACGCTCGTGACCCACGAGGCCGACCGCCGGAAGGATTGCGTCGGCTGTCACGTCGTCGGCTACGAAGCGACCGGGGGCTGGGACTTCTATCGCCGCCCGGCGCACCTCGAGAACGTCGGCTGCGAGTCGTGCCACGGACGCGGCGGTCCGCACCTGTCGCCGACCTTCGTCCCGATGAAGGACGGCGCGCGCGACTACGCGCAGGTCTGCGGGACCTGCCACAACGAGACCCACTCGCTGGGCTTCGAGTTCGAGAGCTTCCACCCGCGCGTCTCCCACGCGCGGATCGCCTCGCTCTCGAACGCGGAGCGCGCCGAGCTCGTCGAGGGCGGCGGTCCCGCCCGCGAGCTCCTCCCGACGACCGCGGACTACGTCGGCAGCGATGCCTGCCAGAGCTGCCACGCGAAGGAATTCGAGACCTGGTCGGCCAGCCCCCACGGTCACGCCGTCGAGACGCTCGAGAAGGAAGGCAAGGCCGGCGACGCGGAATGCCTCCAGTGCCACACCACCGCCTACGGCAAGAAGGGCGGCTTCCCGGAAGGCGCCCCGGTCGTGCATCATCCGGATCTCGCGCGCGTCGGCTGCGAGTCGTGTCACGGGCCCGGCAGCGACCACGTAGGCGAGGGAGCGCGGCGCGTCGGCACGATCCTGTCGCTCGGTGACAAGTGCGATTCCTGCGTGATCCTCAAGGTCTGCGGGACCTGCCACGACGATGCGAACGATCCGGGCTTCAAGTTCGAGGTCGAGCAGCGGATCGACGACCAGCGCCACGGCACGATCGAGTCCGCCGCGACCCGCGCCGGCCAGGCCGCCTTCCATGCCCCAGGCATCCATCCGGGCGGCGAGCGCGACCTCGCCGCTCGCGATCGCGCGCTCCTCCGGCACGCCTTCGAACACGTCGACGCGGACGGGACCGTGGACGCCGCGTCCGGCGAGCGCGGCTAGCTATGCCCGACGACGCGCCCGAGGCGGGCGAGCCCCTGGACCCGCTCGCGGAAGCCCGGGACCTCGTGGCTTCCGCCGCGGCCCTGGTTCGCGAGCTGGTGGAAGAGGACGTCACCGGCTTCGAGCGAAGGCCGGACCTTCCGGCCGGCGACGGGCAGACCGCGGAAGCGGCGCCCGCGCCCCGAGTGGCGCGTCCGGAGCCCCGGGACGCCGCGCCGGCCTCCGACCGCCCCGCCGCGACGCCGCCCACGATCGCGCCCGCCGTCGAGATCGGTGGGCCCGTGCCCTGGGCGGGCCGCCGGCCGACCCTCTCCGAGGTCGAGACCCATCTCGGGGATTGCCGGCGCTGCGGTCTCTGCGAAGGCCGCTCGAAGATCGTCTTCGGCGACGGCAATCCGGACGCGGACCTCCTCTTCATCGGCGAAGGCCCCGGCGCGGACGAGGACAGGCGCGGCCTGCCCTTCGTTGGGCGCGCCGGCGAGCTCCTCACGCAGATGATCGAGAAGGGCATCGGCGTCCCGCGGAGCGAGGTCTACATCTGCAACATCGTGAAGTGCCGCCCACCACGGAACCGCACGCCCCTTCCCCCGGAAGTTGCCGCCTGCCGACCCTTCCTCGACGGCCAGATCGAGGCGGTCCGGCCGAAGGTGATCGTGACCCTCGGCAAGCCGGCGGCGAGCCTCCTGCTCGACCGCGAGATCGCCATCACCCGGCTGCGGGGCACCTGGCAGGACTATCGCGGGATCCCGATGATGCCGACGCTCCATCCGGCGTACGTGCTCCGGCAGTACACGCCGGAGAATCGCCGAGCGGTCTGGGAGGACCTCAAGGCCGCGTGGGAGCGTTCCCAGGCATGACCGCCGCGCTCCGCTGCGGGATCGTCCTCCATCCCGCCGGGCATACGCGCTCGCCGGCGATGCACACCGCGGCGTACGCAGCGCTC
>JAUIMK010000350.1 GCA_030432735.1 bacterium | reverse complement strand
GCTCGACGAAGTGAAGGCGCGCTTTCCGCAGACGACGCGTTGGATCCACATCGGCGACGGGGAGGCGGACTCGCTCTACGCGCTGAAGCACGGCTTCGAGTTCCACTTCGTCGACGCGGTCCCGGCGGAAGGAACGCCTGGCTGGATCTTCTAGCGCGCGGGGCTCGGGCTAGCGCGCGGGACGCGTGGGTGGCGAAGGCCGGGTCGGCGGCGCGGGCTCGAGGTCCGAACACGATTCGAAGTAGCCACACCGCGGGCAGCGGATCTTGCACTTGAGCCCGTCCATGGGGCCCGTGCAGTTCGGACAGACGTAGCGGCTGGCGTCTTCGCTCATGATCCCCCCTCGTCGACGAGCGACTCTATCCGATCGCGGGGCGGACGTCCTCGCCGGCGCGGGGCGCCGGTCCTCCGCTCAGCTGCATTCGCGCGAGGTCGGCGTAGAGGCCGCCCTGGGCGACGAGCTCCTCGTGACGGCCGCTGGCCACGACGCGGCCGCCGTCGACGACGAGGATGCGGTCGGCGCCGCGGACCGTCGCGAGGCGGTGGGCGATCACGATCGTCGTCCGGCCCTGCATCAACCGCTCGAGGGCCTGCTGGACGAGGCGCTCGCTCTGGGAGTCGAGGCTGCTGGTGGCTTCGTCGAGGAGCAGGATCGGCGCGTCCTTCAGGATGGCCCGGGCGATGGCGACGCGTTGTCGCTGGCCGCCGGAGAGAGTCATGCCGTTCTCGCCGAGCATCGTGTCGTAGCCGCGCGGGAGTTCGCGCGCGAACTCGTCGACGCGGGCGACCGCCGCGGCCGCTTCCACCTCCGCGTCCGAGGCGTCGGGACGGCCGTAGCGGATGTTCTCCCGGAGGTTCTCGGTGAAGATCGCGGTCTCCTGGGGCACGATCGACATGCGGGCGCGCACGTCTCGCGGGTCGGCGTCGCGCAGGTCGACGCCGTCGATGCGGATCGCTCCGCCCTCCGGATCGTAGAAGCGAAGCAGGAGTCGCAGCACCGTGCTCTTGCCCGCCCCCGACGGTCCGACGATCGCGACGGTTTCGCCCGGATCCGCACGGAAGACGAGGCCCGAGAGCGCCGCGACCTCGGGACGCGTCGGGTACCGGAAGTCCACCGCCTCGAACTCGACGAGGCCCAGGGGCGGCTCCGGGAGCGGGACGGGGTTCGGCGCGATCGCGATCTCCGGCTCGACCGCGAGGAGCTCGAAGAGGCGCTCGGCGGCGCCGGCGGCCAGCTGGACGTCGCCCCAGACTTCGGCGACGGCGGCCAGGGCGACGGCGCTGAGCAGCGCGTACATCACGAAGGAACTCAGCTGGCCGGCGGTCATCGTGCCTTCGAGCACCGCGTGCGCGCCGACCCAGACGATCACGATCACGAAGGCGAGGACCAGCGACATGACCAGGGCCGTGAGTCCGGCGCGGGCGATCATGCGCGCGCGGGCCGCGTCGAAGGCGACCTCGACGACGTTGCGGTAGCGGGCCCGGTCGGTGACTTCGTGGGTGAAGGCCTGGACCGTCTGGATGAACGAGAGGGCCTCGCTCGCGAAGACGTTCGTGTCGGCGAGGGTGTCCTGGCTTCGTCGGCTGAGTCTTCGCACCAGGCGACCGAAGAGGAGCAGGGGGGCGAGGATCAGCGGGATCGCGACGAGCACGAGTCCCGCGAGGCGAGGGCTCGTCCAGAAGAGGAGCGTCGTCGCGCCGACGAGGGTGAAGGCGTTGCGCAGCGCGATCGAGACGGTCGATCCGACGACGGTCTTGATCAGCGTGGTGTCCGTGGTGAGCCGGGCCTGGATCTCGCCGGTGTGGTTCGTCTCGAAGAAGGCCGGACTCTGATCGATGACGTGGTCGAAGACGGCGGCGCGGAGATCCGTGACGACGCGCTCGCCGATCCAGGAGACCAGGTAGAAGCGGATCGAGCTCGTGATCCCGGCCAGGATGCCGACGCCGATCAGCACCAGGAAGGTCCGGTCGATGGCGCCGGCGCTCTCCTGTCCGAAGCCGGTGTCGATCACCGCCCGGAACGCCATCGGAAACGAGAGCGTGACCGCCGTCGACGACACGAGCGCGAGCAGGGCCAGGATCACGGTGCCCTTGTAGCGCGCCACGAAGGGCAGCAGCCCGCGGAGTGGCTTCAGGTTCCGGCCCTTCGGCCGCCGCCGCGCGGTCTCGTCGT
The DNA here is from genome assembly GCA_030432735.1 of bacterium. GTDB lineage: Bacteria > Myxococcota_A > UBA9160 > UBA9160 > UBA4427 > UBA4427. Next base: position 2,333 of record JAUIMK010000350.1, on the reverse strand, counting down.
CGGACGCGGTCGCCGGGTCGTGGGGCGCCGGAGCGGCTTGCTCGGCAGTGTCGGCAGCGACGGTCGGGGGCGCATCGGGCGTCGAAGCGGTGGAGCTCATGGGGTCCAATCGGAGGGCGGACGGGCGGCGGGAGTCTAACGTGTGCGCGCGCCCCGCGTCGGTGGCCTGGGCTAGGCTCGGCCCTCCGCTCGTCGCCGAAAGGACGCAGGAAAGATGGATCGCACGCTCAAGGGAAAGGTCGCCCTGGTCTCCGGAGCCGGCCCCGGCATCGGTCGTTCGACCGCGCTCGCCTTCGCGCGGGACGGCGCGGACGTGGTCGTCGCGGCGCGGAGGCCCGAGCCGCTCGAGGCGCTCGCCAAGGAGATCGCCGAGGCGACCGGCCGCCGGACTCTCGCGATTCCCTCCGATCTCACCGACCTCGAGGCCAGCGCCGCGCTGGTCGACCGGACCGTCGCCGAGTTCGGTCGACTCGACGTCCTGGTCAACGTCGCGACGGCGAGCTTCCCGCGCCGGAAGATGGTCGACAGCGACTGGTCGAGCTACGCGGATTCCGTGCAGATGAACGTCGTCGGAACGATGAAGCTGTGCGCCGACGCGGCGCGCAGGATGGCCGAGCAGGGCGGCGGCTCGATCATCAACATCGGGACCCTCGCGACGACGGCGCTGCAGGCGAAGAACGGCGAGTACTCGTCGACGAAGCTCGCGATGGTCGGGCTCTCGAAGACCCTCGCACGGGAGATGGGCGCCCAGAACGTGCGCGTGAACGTCGTGACGCCGGGCTACACCACCGGCGAGGGGCTCACGCAGCTCTTCGAACAGATGGGCGCGAGTGCCGGGATCTCCGGGGAGGAGATGAGCGAGCGCGTCGCCCGAACGACGGAGCTGAAGCGCCACGTCGATCCCGACGACATCGCCGAGGCCTGCGTCTATCTCGGATCCGATCGCGCACGGAACGTCACCGGAGTCGAGCTCCACGTGACGGCGGGCGCGATGATCGTCTGAACCGGTCCCCACCCGAGGCGCCGATCGTCCGGCGCCGGCCAGGAGGCTCCATGTCCGATTCCACGCACGTAACGATCGACGATCCCGCAGAGGGGGTGCGTCGCTTCACGTTGAACCGACCCGAGAAGCGCAACGCGATGGACAACCAGCTCCGCCGCGAGCTGCTCGACGGTCTCCGGGCCGCGGACGAAGACGACGCCGTCCGGGTCTCGATCATCCGCGGCGCCGGGAAGTGCTTCTCTTCGGGCTACGACCTCGGAAGCGATCTCGGGAGCGATCAGCCCTACTGGACCTCGGAGGTGGGGATGCAGTGGGCACGCCACGTGACGGCGGGGTGGACGTCGATCTGGGATCTCTACAAGCCGGTGATCGCGCAGGTCCACGGCTACGCGATGGCCGGGGGGCTCGAGCTGGTCGGGGCCTGCGATCTCGCGTACGGCGCCGAGGACGCGAAGTTCTCCCATCCGGTCACGCGCTTCGCGCTGCCGGATTTCGACTGGTTCCCGACCCACCTGCCGCCGCGGGTGGCGATGGAGCTGCAGGTCGCAGGGCGCGTCTTCCTGGGGACCGAAGCGGCGGACGCGGGGATCATCAATCAGGCCTTCCCGGCCGAGGCGCTCGAGGCGCGCGTGCTCGAGATCGCGAGCGGGATGGCCACGACGCCCTCCGCGGTGCTCGCGGTGAACAAGCGCGCCGTGCATACCGCCCTCGAGGCCCGGGGCGGGCGCTCGGTGATCCGGACCCTGGGCGATCTGCAGGCGGGGCCGCATCTTCAGTCCCTCGGCGGGGAGGCGATCCTCGAGCAGGTGAAGAGCGGGAACAAGGCGTGAGCTTCGTGCCGGCGAGCAGCGCCGAGATCGATGCTTCGTGGCTGACGGAAGCCCTTCAGCCGCGGCATCCCGGCGTCCGGGTCGCCGAGGTCGAGCGCACGGACAGCGCCGAGGTCACCAACTCGCACGCCTGGCTCCGAATTCGTTATGCGGACGACTCGCCGCCCGGGCCGACGTCGCTATTCGGAAAGCTCCTCCCGGACGATCCGATGCGCCGGGTCGCGATCGCGCAGACCGCGATGGGCCTCCGGGAGGCCAGGTTCTACGAGCGGCTCGCGCCGCAGCTCTCGCTCCGCGTGCCGGAAGCGCACGTCGTCCGGTACGAGGAGGACGCGGGAGGCGCCTTCGTGATCCTCCTCGAGGACCTGAACGAGAGCGGCTGCACGGTCTCGAGCGGTCCCGAGAGCCCGACTCCGGATCAGGCGGCGAAGGCGCTCGAGGACCTGGCGGCGATGCACGTCCGATTCGAGGACGCCTCGGCTCGTGCGAAGGAGGCGGGC
>JAUIMK010000029.1 GCA_030432735.1 bacterium | reverse complement strand
ATCTCGCTCGTGCCGGCCGCGAAGGAGGGGGGCGGCGCGCTCGAGAGGGACATGGCGCGCTCCTGACGGAAGACCGGCGGCGGCGCCGTACCGGTCGCACCGACGTTCACCTCCGCGACGGACCAGTCCTTCGCGCCGAGTCCCTCCGCGACGAGCTTCGCCCGGGCGCGGAATCGCGTGAGCGCTTCGGTGATCAGCTCGTCCTCGATCGCCTGTCGGGTCTCGCGGCGGACGCCGAACTCGATCCCCGAGAGCAGCACGGACTCGGACTGGAGCGTTCCGATCAGGCTCGAGAGCGCGTCGGTGTCCCCCGACTCGAGCAGCAGCGTCTGGGTCGCGCGCCAACGAACGACCCGGCCATCGTCGTAGACCGGGTGGGTCGAGTAGCCGCCGCTCCGGACCTCGACCCCGCTTGTGCGCCTCGACCGATCCATCGCGGCCTTCATCGCCGTGTTCACCTCGGCGGCGACCGCGGCCGCCTGCTTCCCCTCCGCCTGCACCGTCATGCGCGCCGTCGCCCAGTCGTTCGCCACCTCGCGCACCGCTTCGACCTGGAAGGTCGCCCGGTCGCGACTCCGCGGGTGCCCGGGCTGGCCGTGGCCGCCCGGGTGGTGGCGGCAGGCCGGCTCGCCCGCGTCCCCCTCGGCGCAGGCGACGCTCGTTCCGAGCGTGAGCGCGAGGAGCAGGATGCAGGCGAGGACGTGGGTCGAGGATCGGGGCATGGGGATCTCCTGTGGGGTCGGTGCGAGTCTACTGCTTCGACCCCGCGGTCCGCGCGGGGGTGCAGGAGAAGGTGACCGGGAGACGTTTCGTTCGCGCTACGCTGCGCCGCCGAAGGAAGCCCTGGTCATGACGCCGACGACGATCCCGATTCCCGACGACATCTTCGACGAGTGGATTTCGCTCCCCCTCGGCTCGCAGAGCGAGGACCCGCGCTTCGTGATCGAACGGATCCCGCCGGAGCGCTTCCCGGAGGTCTACGATTGCGTCGACGACGCGTTCGGCAAGCGACGCGACCGCGCGCTCTACGATTGGCTCTACCGCGAGAATCCCTACGGCCTGGCGCGGGTGTGGACGACGACGGAGGCGGCGACGGGGCGCATCCTCAAGACCGGCGCCTTCTTTCCCTGGCCGATCTGGCGGGGCGACACGCCGCGCGCCGGCTCCCTCGCCGGCGATGCGGCGACGGTCCAGGAATGGCAGCGGAAGGGGCTCGCGGCGGAGCGACGGCGCGTCCGGCGGACCCATCCGATGAGCCGGACCTTCGCGACGATCGCGGGGCCGAACGAGGGGTCGCGTACGGTCGCGACGAAGGCGGGGGAGGGCAGCTCGCTGATCGGTGACCTGGTCGGTGGCGTGGCCGTGCTCGGGGGCGCGGACCTCGCGGAGCGGGCGGGGCTCCCGGCGGTGCTCGCGCGTCCGACCGGCGCGGTCGCCGGAGCGCTCTTCGCGGGCTGGCGCCGGGTCGCGCTGGGGTCGCGCCCGGGGCGCCGCTTCGAGGTGGTCGATCGCTGCTCGTCGGACTTCGATGCGGTGACGCTCGCGACGATGCGTTTCGACTACTGGTGGACGCCGCACAACGCGACCTTCCTCAACTGGCGCTACGTCGATCACCCGGCCGAGACCTATCAGCCGCTCGCGCTCGTCGATCCGGCGCGCGACGAGCCCGTCGCCTACGCCGTGGTCCGACTCGCGGGCACCCAGAGCACGCTGGCCGAGTTCGCGGCCACGCCCGAGGACGCGCCGGGGCTCCTCGCCCAGGCGGTGCGCTTCGCGCGGGAGGCCGGCGCCGAGTCGCTGAACTTCTTCAGCACGCCGATCTGGCGTCACTGGCCGCTCTTCCGGCGCGCCGGCTTCCTGCCCTATCGGACGGGCAACTTCTTCGAAGCGAACGACTGGGCCGACAAGGACTTCTCCGAGGACATCACGAAGTGGCAGGTCACGCCGGGCGACCGGGACTACCACTAGCGCCGGTCCGTCCGTCGATCCCGCTCAGAGCTGGATCGGGACGAAGTCGTATTCGAAGGTGAGCACGACGAAGAACGTGTCGATGCCCGGCCGATCGATGCCCGGCCCGTCGATCTCGGTTCGCCGATAGCGACCGTCGAGGGTGGCGGCGAACTGGTTCTCGATCCGGAAGCGCGTGCCGGCGATGACGGTGAAGTTGTCGCGCCGGGTGTTCTGCGACCGGATCGAGGTGATGGCGAGGACGGAGGCATCGCGTTCGGCGTCCACGGTCAGGTCCGCGTCGTCGACGAGGATGAAGTCGATGCGGGTCGAGTCGGTCAGGGTCTCCCGCCGATCCCAGCTTCCCGCGGCGAAGACGCTCCAACGACTGCTCGAGGGGGCGTACTCCACCTCGCCGAAGACCCGATCGAGGCTCGACGCGAGTCCGTCGCCGGTCGTCGAGCTCTGGCGGCGCTGGTAGGAGGCGGTCAGGTTCCAGTCGGGCAGATTCGCGGTCAGCGTCGCGCCCCCGAAGAACGTGAGCTGCTCGTCCTCTCCGACCCGCGGCGTGCCGGGATCGACGCCGAAGACGACCAGGTCGCCGAGGCCTTCGCCGTTCGAGGGGTTGGAGACCGGCGCGAGCGTGCAGTTGGACGCGAACCGCTGTCCGCCCACCGGCACGCCGCAGTTGCCGAGCTGGGCCCGCCGGTCTTCGCCGCCCTGCTGACCGCCGACGAACCGGGTCTGGGAGACCTGGGCGATGCCGTCCTCGTCGGAGCGAACCCAGGACGGCCCCCCGTTCGCGGTGAACGTGACGGCGTCGGTCACGATCCAGGTCCAGGTCGCGAAGCCGCTCACGTAGTCGGCCTTCGAGCCGATCCGCGAGAGCGCTTCCTGGAAGTCTTGGCGTGTGTAGGACGCGCCGACGCCCAGGAAGTGGGTGTCGGAGACCTGGTACCGGAGCTCGCCGGCGCCCTGCCAGGCGGTGCTGTCGTTGCGATCGAGGTTCTGCTCGAAGTCGACCCACTGGTTCTCGCCGCGAAGGCGCAGCTCGAGCAGCTCCGTCAGGTCGTGGATCAGCTCGAGCTCGAACTCGTTGCGGAAGTAGCGGTCCTGGGTCGGGTCGAGGGCGGTGTCGGCGACTTCGATGTCCTGGCGGCCGAAGCGGAGGTTCGAGATGTCGCGGAAGCGGTTGGTGACGCGGACGCGCGTCCGTTCGGTCAGGTCGTAGCTGGCGCGGGCGCGGAGTCGGCTCTCCCACGCGTCCACGCCGTCCTGGTCGGCGTAGGCCTGATAGGCGCCGTCGAACTGGACCTCGTACCGGAAGCGACCCTCCTGATCGGTGATCTCGACGGAGGGGCCGATCTGGAACGAGTTGGCCTCGTCCTCGTTGTCGTTGTCCGAGAAGTAGTTCGAGTTGTAGGTGTAGTTGCCGTCGATCCCGAGGCGCAGCTCGGCCGCGAAGCTCTCGCCCGCGACGAGGAGCGGCAGGAGCGCGAAGGGGAGGAGCGCGTGGCGAAGACGGTGCGGGCGGGTCATCAGTCCGGGACGATGATCGTGTCGCCCGCCTCGAGGACGAGGTTCGAGTCGGGCGCTTCCCCGTTCACGAACGCGGTGTAGTCGAAGTTGAACTCGACCTGGCCGTCGCGGGTGTTGCGCAGGACGCGGATGCGGCGCTTCTTCGCGAAGGGGGTGAGGCCGCCCATCGCGGCGATCGCCTCGATCACGCGGGTGCTGCGCTGGAGCTCGACCTGGCCTTCGCGTTCGATGCCGCCGCCGATCACGCTCACGACCTGGCTGTTCATCTCGGTCACCGCGACGTCGACACGGGGATTGGCGATGTAGTCGCGCAACCCCGCGGTGATCATCGCCGAGAGCTCGGCCGGCGTGCGCCCTGCGGCGCGGACGTCCCCGAGGAGCGGGACGGAGACCTTGCCGTCGCTGCGAACGAGGAGCGGGCCCGAGACGTCCTCGTGCTGCCAGACGGTGAGCTCGAGCAGGTCCGGCACGCCGATCCGGTACTCGCGGTTCGCGTCGGCGCCGCTCCCGGGCGGCGGGCTCGACGGCGGCGGTGCGAAGGGGTCGAAATTCGCGCAGCCCGCGAGGCTGAACGCGACGAGGGTCGCAGCAGCGACGAGAACGCGCGAGAAGCGGGGAGGACGAGAGGATCGCATCGGAGTCTCCGTTGGGGGAGGAAAGCGGGGCCGGTCAGGCCGCCCGGGCCGCCCGTTCGTCGATCAGCCAGCGGCCGAGGGCCGCGACGCTCGGTCGAAGCTGGGCGCGGAAGAGCGCGCTCGCGTAGTTCAACATGGGCAGGCGTTTGACGGACGCGGGATCGGCGAAGGGCAGCCGGTCGATCGCACGCTCGCCCGCGAAGCCGAGCTCGAAGCCGGCTTCGCGAACCGTGGTGCGGGAACGCGCGTCTTCGGCGCCGGACGGATAGGCGAAGACTGCCGGCGGCGCGTCCTCACCGAGCTCGCGCTCGATCGCCTGCTTCGAGGTCGCGAGGTCGCGGGCGAGCGCTTCCGGCGCCAGCCGCGTCGCGAGCGCGTGCACGTGACCGTGCGCGCAGACCGAGAGGCCGTCGTGGGCGAGCGTGCGCAGCGCGTCCCAACCGAGTACGCGGTGGACGCTCGGGACCTCGCCGAGCGGGGCCAGCGTGTCGTCGAGCCACTTCATGGCTTCGTCGTGGGGGAGCGCCTTGACCCGCGTCCGGATCGCCCGGTGGGCGGCGCGGCGCTCCGCGGGATCGGTGAGGGGCAGTCGGCCGAGGCCGGCGACGTCGACCTCGCGTCGGTCCGTGCGGGCCAGGGCGGCGTGCAGGCGATCCCACCAGAAGCCGGGACCGGGCTGGTCCGGGAACGCGGTCGGAACGAAGAGGACGGCGGGGACGCCGGCGCGCTCGAGGATCGGCCAGGCGTGCTCTGCGAAATCGCGGTAGCCGTCGTCGAAGGTGAAGAGCACCGCGCGCGGCGGAAGCGATCGCTCGCCGCGATGGGCCGCGACGAGATCGTCGAGGGAGATCGGCGAGTAGTGGCGCGCGACGAGCTCGACCTGGATGCGGAAATCCTCGGGCGGGGCGCTCAGGAGGCCCGGATCGAGGTCCGGCTCCTCGCCCGGCTCGGCGACGCGGTGGTAGGCGACGACCCGGACGCGGTCGGTGTTCCGGTCCAGGGATTCGAGGAGGCCGAGCAGGCCGCTCTTCGCGAAGGCGTCGGCGGCGACGCCGGCGATCGCCTTCATCGCTTCGCCGATCCGTTGGCGGGGGCCGCCCGCGTCGGCGGGACCCAGGTCGTTTCCTGCTCGCTCGCCATCCGCTCGCGCCGCAGAGCGAGGATCGCGGCGACGAGACCGGCGGCGAGCCCGAGGCCCAGGCCGGCGGCGATCAGGAGCGGCGGGCGCGGCCAGACGGCGGCAGTGGGCAGCGTGGGCGGCGCGATCAGCCGCGCCGAGATGCCGAGCTCGCCGGACTCCGCGAGCCGGCTCACGAGACGCTGGTCGAGGAGCTCCGCCCGCCTGGCATCGGACAGGTCGCGCACGCGCTCGAGCTCGGCGAGCAGGAGCGACTCCTCGCGGCGGTCGCGCTCGATCGAGGACATGCGCCCGCGCTCGGCTTCGTAGAGCTCCTGCAGCTGGGCTTCGAGCCCCTTGGTGGCCGCGATGTCCCGCTTGAGCGCTTCCGGCGTGGCGGCGGAGCTCTGGGCGAGCTGCCGCTTCAGGACGGTGACTTCGCGCTGGGCGGCTTCGACGGCGGGATGGCGCGCGGTGAGGGTGAGCCGGACGCGCGCGAGCTCCGCTTCCGCGGCCCAGAGCTGCTCCTGCAGGGATCGGGTCGCCGGGTCGAGGATCGCGAGCCGGTCGTTGCCGGTCTCGAGGCGGTTCTCGAGGGTGATGCGTTCGTTGCGTACGTCGGCGAGCTGGCTCGCGAGGTCGCGCAGCAGATCGGTCTGCGCCTGGGCCGTGTCGTCGGCGCTGCCGGTCGTGCCCTTCTCCGCGCGGAGGGCGGCGAGCTTCGCTTCGAGAGACGTGGCCTCCTCCTCGAGGACCTCGATCTCCGCCTGCTTGGCGCGGAGCTTCTCGCGCTGGACCGCCACTTCGTTCGCGCGCAGCGTCTGGAGATACGAATCGACGATCGCGCCGAGGAGCGCGACGCCGTGATCGGGATCCGGGCCGAGATAGCCGAGGGCGACGACCTGCGTGCCGCTGACCGGCGACGCGCTGATGCTGTCGACCGCGTCGGCGAGGGCGTTGGCCTCCTCGTCGAGATGCGCGGCCCGGGGAATCTTCGCGAGCGCGTCCGCGAGCACCGACTCGCTCTGCATCACCTCCGCCTGGGTCGCGACGAAGGCCGAGCCCGTCGCGGTCGTGCGTCCGGGCGACTCGGCGCGGGTCATGTCGTGGCGTTCGAGGACGACCTGCGCGCCGACGGGATAGAGCGGCGTGCTGAAGGCCCAGACGAGCAGCGCGAGCACGAGACCGATCGCCCCTCCGCCTAACAACATCCGTCGCCGTTCGCGGATCGCCTGCTCGAGGTCTTCGAGGGAGAGCGAGAAGACGGGCTCGTCGGGGCGGGTCCGCTGCTCCTGCGAATAGAGCGAGAGGACTTCCTGCACGCCGGCTCGGGTGAGCTCGAGGCGCACCTCCGGCTGATCTTCGTTCGAGTCCGACGACGTCGGGAGATGCGGGTCGCTCAAGGGGGGGTCCGGGGTGTGGGGTCGGGCAGCGCTCGACCGCGCGGCTGGGCCGCAAGTTAACGAAGATCTTGGCGGGTGTTATTTACCACGATGCACCACGATGATGGATCGCACGACACAACTCAAGGAGCCTCGGCACATCTGCACGCGATCTGCCGATCGCCTGCGCGCGGCTGCGCTCGAAGCATCACACCCTCTGGCTACGCCTCGTCCAATGCACGATTCCGCCACTCGATCACGCTCAAAAAATGTGGCAAAAATGCTACGCTGCAACTTCTTCGCGAATTCGCACTGTGTCCATCGACGAGTGGGGCGCATTGGCATCGCGAGACCCGCGAATAGTGTCTTGGGTGGCTTGAGGTGATTCCGTGGTCGTGAATGCAGAGCAGCTGAGTCGGCACTGGGCGTCGACGACCGACGCACTGCCGATCCGATCCGGCGCGAATCAGCGCCATCGGACGCCCGGCTACCCCTACAAGAAGCGCGCCCTCGACCTCGTGCTCTGCACCCTGATGCTCCCGATCGCGCTCCCGATCCTCGCGGTCTGTGCGCTCGCCGTGAAGCTCACCAGCCGCGGTCCGGCCTTCTTCGTGCAGGAGCGGACCGGGTGGCGCGGGCGTCGCTTCCGCATGGTGAAGTTCCGCACGATGGTGGTCGGTGCCGCCGACATGAAGGCCGCGCTCGCCGACCGCAACAAGATGGGCGGCCCCGACTTCAAGATCGAGAACGACCCGCGCGTCACCGCCGTCGGTCGGATCCTTCGCAAGACGAGCCTCGACGAGGCGCCGCAGCTCTGGAACATCCTGAAGGGGGACATGAGTCTGGTCGGGCCCCGGCCCACTTCGTTCTCGGCAGAGACCTACCAGCTCTGGCACACCGAGCGTCTCGAGGCCCTGCCGGGGCTGACCGGTCTGTGGCAGGTCCGCGGCCGCGGCCTGGTCGCCTTCGACGACCGCGTCCGGCTCGACATCGCCTACGTGCGCAACCGGAGCATGGCGCTCGACATCTCGATCCTGCTCAGCACGATCCCCGCCGTGCTCTTCCAGCGTGGGGCCTACTGATCCATGTTCCCGATCCTTCGACGACACTGGGCGCTCTGGGCCGCGTGGACCGTGGTCGCGTCGATCCTGCTCTTCGCGAATCCCTGGATCCCGTTCGGCTGGCCGGAGCTCCTCGCGTGCATCGGCTCGCTCGTCCTGTCGGCGGACCGCCGCACCCGGCGCGAGAGCCTGCTCGCGGTCGGCCTGCCCGCGATCGGATTGCTCGCCGTCGTCGATGCCCACGACGCGACCGTCTGGCGGCTCGTGGCCGACTGGAGCGTCTTCCTCGGCGCGGTCCTCCTCGGCGCGCGCGCCGTCGACGACCAGCACGAGCTCGAAGAGCTGGCCGGCCACCTCGCCCTCGGTCCCGAGGCCGAGGCCGCGCGGCGCGCGCTGATGGAGGCGATCCACTCGGAGATCGCCCGGGCGCGTCGCCACGATCGGAGCCTGCTCGTCCTCTCGCTCGCGCCGATGCGTCGCGGCGGCGTCGACGAGGGGTTGCAGGCGAAGCTCCTCGCGGCGCGCGGTGTGCGCGAGACGGCGATGATCGTGCGCGAGGAGCTGCATCGTTATGCGACGGTCGCCGAGACCGGTGAGCGGGTCCTGTGCCTCGTGCCGGAAGCGGATCTCGATGCCGCGCCGGCCCTCCTCGAGCGCCTCTCGAAGCGGGTCGAGGCGGCGCACGGGCTCGTCCTCGAGGCCGGGGTCGCGGTGTTCCCGGGCGATGCCCTCGCCGCCGAGGATCTGATCGCCTTCGCGGACGACGCCCGGGAGCAGAGCGCGGGGCCGCGTCCTTCGGCGGCCGGGGCCGCGATCGCCGGCGACGCGTCGGACTGATGTCGGTCGGCGAAGCGCGCGGCCGGGGACGTCCCTGCGTCGCCTACGTCATGTCGCGCTTTCCGAAGCTGACGGAGACCTTCGTCCTCGACGAGATCCTCGCCCTCGAAGCGCGCGGCGTGCGCGTCGAGGTCTTTCCGCTCTGGCGCGAGCGGGGCGGCCCGGTCCATCCCGACGCCGTCCCGGTCGTCGAACGGGCGCACTTCACGCCGACCCTCGACCGGACGATCCTCCGCGACAACCTGAAGGCGCTCGTCACGCATCCCCGCACCTATCTGGGAACCCTCGCACGCGTCATCCGCGCGAATCGCTCGAGCGTGCGCTTCCTGCTCGGGTCGCTCGCGGTCTTCCCGAAGTCGGTCTCGTTCGCGCGCCGCATGCGGGCGCTCGGGGTCGAGCACCTCCACGCCCACTTCGCGAGCCACCCCGCGGCGAGTGCCTTCGTCGTCGGCCGATTCTCGGGGATCCCGTGGAGCTTCACCGCGCACGGGTCGGACCTGCATCGCGAGCAGGCGATGCTCCCGGAGAAGGTCGCCGAAGCCGCGCACGTGATCGCCATCTCCGACTACAACCGCCGCTTCCTCCTCGAGCACGCGGGTCCCGACGCCGCACGTCACGCCGATCGCGTGCACGTCGTGCATTGCGGCGTCGACGCGAGTCGCTTCGCGCGCGAGCGGTCCGGCGGCGCGACCTTCGAGATCGTCTGCGTGGGAACCCTGCACGCCGTGAAGGGGCAGGGCTTCCTGATCGACGCCTGCGCCGCGCTCGACAAGGAGGGGATCGCCTGGCGTCTCCATCTCGTGGGCGACGGGGAGGACCGCGCTGCCCTCGAAGAGCGCGCCCGCGGCCACGGCATCGCCGACCACGTGGTCTTCCACGGCGCTCTCGACCGCGCCGGTGTCCGCGCCGTCCTCGCCGGCGCCGACGTCTCGGTCGCCCCGAGCGTCCCGACCACGGACGGCCGACGCGAGGGCATCCCGGTCGTGCTGATGGAGGCGGGGGCGACCGGTCTCCCGCTGATCGGTAGCCGCCTGTCCGGCATCCCGGAGATCGTCGAAGACGGCGTCACCGGTCTGCTCGTCGAGCCCGGCGACGTGGAAGGCCTCGCGGCCGCGCTGGTCCGGCTCGCCTCCGATCCGGACTCGGCGGCCCGGATGGGGGCGGCCGCGCGCGAGCGCGTGGAGGACGAGTTCTGCCTGGAGCGCAACGTCGACCGGCTGGCGGAACTCTTCTTCGGCGACGAGGTGCGCGCGTGATCGACCTGCTCGTCCTCGCCTGCCTCGCCGCGATCGCGCTCCCCTTCGTGGCGTATCCCTTCCTGCTCTGGCTGCGCGCGACGATCGCGCCGGACCCGGTCGTCGGGGGCGACGTCACGCCCGCCGTCGACCTCGTGATCGCCGCCCACGACGAGGCGGCTTCGATCGGCGCCCGGATCGAGAACGCGCTGGCCCTCGACTATCCCGAGGACCGTCTCAGGATCTGGATCGGCTCCGACGGCTCGACCGATGACACGGTCGCGATCGCGCGCCGCTTCGAGGACCGCGGCGTGCGCGTCCTCGATCTGCCGCGGGGAGGCAAGGCCGCCGCCTTGCGCGCGCTGGTCGAGGCATCGGCGGAAGCGGGCGGCGGGGGGGAGATCCTCGCCTTCTCCGACGCGAACAGCGACTGGCCGCGGGACGCGCTTCGAAGGCTCGTCGCGCCCTTCGCGGACGATCGCGTCGGCGGCGTCGCCGGCGATCAGCGCTATGTCGAGGACGCGGGGGACGAGGCGCTGGGTGAACGGGGCTATTGGCACTTCGACCGCGCGCTCAAGCGCTGGCAGACCCGGGCCGGGAACGCGATCTCTTCGACGGGCGCGATCCACGCCGTGCGAAGACGCTGCTTCGAAGCCCCGCCGCCGGACGCGACCGACGACTTCATGATCTCGACCGGCGTGATCGCCGCGGGGGAGCGGCTGGTCTTCGCCGAGGACGCGATCGCCTGGGAGCCGACGGCGGAGCCGGTGGGGGGCGAGTTCCGGCGCAAGACGCGGATCATCACGCGCGGTCTGCGCGGCGTGCTCTACCGCAGGGCGCTGCTCAATCCGGCGCGCACGGGGCTCTACGCGTTCGAGCTGGCGGTGCACAAGCTGCTGCGGCGCCTCACCTGGATTCCGCTCGCAGGGCTCGTCGTACTGGCGCCCTTCGCGGTGATGCAGGGGGGACTCGCGGGGCTCGTCGCGGGGGGCACCGCGCTCGGCGTGGCGGGCGGGGCCGTGGGGCTGGCGGTGCCGCGACTGCGCCGGATCAAGCCGGTCTCGGTCGCGGCCTACGTCGTGATGGTGCAAGCGGCCTGCGCCTGGGCGACGATCGCGACGTTGTCGGGTCGACGCGTCGCGCGCTGGGACCCGCAGCGTCCCGCGAGCTCCGCGGCGGAGTCGTCGTCTTGATCTTTCTGACTTCGTTCATCCTCTTCCTCGTCTACCTGAACGCACCGGCCGTGGCCGTTCGCGTGCACGGGGCCCCCTTCCTCTTCGCCGCGGCGGTGCCCATGGTGCTCGCCGTGCCGGTGGCCCACCGCGTCCTGCTCCGCGGCGAGCCGCTGCGATTTCCGCTCGTGCTCGCCGCGGCGATCGGTCTGCTCGGCGTGCAGACGCTGAGCGCGATCTTCTCCGAGCGTCCCTTCGAGTCCCTCGACGAGGTCGAGACCTGGGCCCTCGAGGGCGTGCTGCTCGCGCTGCTGATCGCGAACGCGGTGCGCACCCGGGACGAGGTCCGCGCTTCGGCCCTCGCGGTCGTGGCGGCGGGGGCCGTGATGGGGGCGATCGCCTGTCTCCAGCAGGCGCTCGGTCCGGCGGAGTGGTCCTTCGCGGGCTTCGGTCAGCTCGACTCGGCGATCCGCGACGGGGCGGGGCGGGTGGCGATCCGCCTGGCGGGTCCGATCGGGGAGACCAACCGCTTCGCGCAGATCATGGCCGTGCTGCTGCCGATCGGCGCGGGGATCGCGCTGGCTTCCCGGGGACTCGCGCGGGTCGCCGCCTGGACGGCCGTCGCGTTGATCGCGGCGGGGATGGCGTTCGCGTTCTCCCGCGGCGTGATCGTCGCGCTCGGGCTCGCGGTGCCGTTCGCGCTCGCGATCGGCATGCTGCGCTTCCGACAGCTCGCCCTCGCCGGGCTCGCCGGCGTCGTGATGCTCGCGGCGATGCCCCACTACGCCGAGCGGGTCCTGAGCATCGGCACGACGATCGCGCAGACGATCGGCCTGGAGCCTTCCGGCATCCGGAACGCGGACGGCGCGGTCCGCGGACGGCTCACCGAGATGAAGTCGGCGGGGCTGCTCTTCCTCGAGCACCCGGTCCTCGGCGCCGGTCCGGGGATGGCCCCCTACGCCTACGAACGACACGCGGGCGTGGTCGGTGGAAAGGTCCGCGCCGGCACGCGCCGCAGCCACAACCTCTACCTGCAGCTCGCTTCCGAGACCGGGCTGATCGGGCTCGCGGCCTTCGGCTTCGTGATCTTCGCCTCCTTCCGGGAGCTCGAGCGCGCGCGCCGGCGCTTCGTGTCGAACGACCGCGCGCTCTGGGGGATCGTCTGCGGCCTCGAGCTCGCGCTCGTGATCTCGCTCGCGAGCAGCCTCTTCCTCCACGCGGCCTACGTCCGCTATTTCTGGGTCCTGATCGGACTCGCCACCGCCGCGAGCGCGCAGTCCGGCGCGCCGGCCCTCGCTGCGTTTCTGTCCCGCGCGCTGCGCCAGACCGCCGAGCGGCTCCGCGCCGACGAGGCGCGGGCATGAGCTCGGCCCCCGCCGATCCCGCGGCCCGCGCGAAGACCCCCGACGCGAAGGCCGCGACGTCGAAGCAGCTGAGGGGCTCGAGCCTCTTGCTCGCGGGGCGCCTGCTCTCGAAGCTCGTCAACTTCGGCGTTCAGGTCGCGATCGTCCGGCTCCTCAGCAAGGACGACTTCGGCGTGTTCGCCTACGGCCTGGCGCTCGTCCTCGCCGGCGAGCTCGTCGTGAAGGCGGGGCTCGGCCGCGGCGCGAATCGCTTCGTGCCCTACCACGCCGAGCGCGGGGATCGCGAGGAGGTGATGGGAATCCTCGCCCTCGTTTCGAGCGTGATCGTGGGGCTCGGGCTCGTCGGCTTCGTCGTGCTCGGGTGGCTGGCCGACCTCGGACTCGCGGGCATGCCGAGCGGCGAGCAGGTCCGGATCGTCCTCGTCCTCGCCTGGCTCGCGCCGGTCGGGGCCCTCGACACGATCGGCATCCAGACCCTCGCCTGCTTCGCGCGGCCGCGGGAGATCCTGGTCCGGAAGCACGTCCTGGGTCCGGCGCTGCGCGCGGCGGCGGTGCTCTTCGTCTTCCTGGCGGGAGGCGACGTCCTCGACCTGGCGATCGCCTATCTCGCGGGCGGGGTGATCGGCCTCGGTCTCTGCCTCCACCTCGCGCTCCGCCAGCTCCGCCTCCACGGGTTCTTCGAGGTGTCGCCCCGCGCCTGGCGCGTGCCGTGGAAGCCGCTCCTCGGCTTCTCGCTCCCGCTGATCACGCAGGACCTGGTCTTCATCGTCCTCACCTTCGTGACGACCGCCGTGCTGATGGCGAGCGACGGAGCCGAGGGGGTCGCGACGCTGCGCGCGGTCGTCCCCGCGGCGGCGCTGATCGGTCTCGTCGTCCAGAGCTTCGGCATGCTCTACATGCCGACGGCGATGCGATTGCACGCGCAGGGGGACGACCAGGGCCTCTATGAACACCACTGGCGCTCCGCCGCGTGGGTCACCGTCCTCTCCTTCCCCCTCTTCGGCCTGACCTTCGCGATCGCGCCGTCCCTGGTTCCCGTCCTGCTGGGCGACGCGTACGCCGAGTCGGCGCGGATCCTCGCGGTCCTCGCGGTCGGTCACTACGTTTCGGTGTGCATGGCCTTCAACTCGGACGCGCTCCAGGTCTTCGCGCGGATCCGCGGCATCGTGGTGGTGGACCTGGCGATGATGCTCCTGGGCGCGTGCCTGGCATTTCTGCTCTGCCCGACGCAGGGGGCGCTCGGCGCCGCGATCGCGGTCTCGGCCGCGCGGGTCGTCGGCACCGGGGCGCGACACTTCCTGCTCTCGCGCACGCCGGGCATGGAGCAGATCCCGTCCCTGCAGCGGGTCGTGTGGGCCAAGGTCGCGGTCGCGACGGCCGGTGCGGTCGCGATCGGTTGGCTCTGGCAGCCGCCCTTCGTCGTGCAGGTCGGGGCGCTCGCCGTGCTCGCCCTCGGTCTGCTCCGCTCGACGGCACCGGCCCTCGACCTCTCGGGCTCCTTCCCCGAGCTGAACCGCGTGCCCTTCTTCGCCCGCCTGGTCGGCGCGTGATCCGCTTCGCGCGCTGGCGCCTGCTCGCGAGCGTGGTCCTCGTCGGCACGCTGGCGTTGGCGGCGGCGAGTGCGTTCGGCGGCGTCGAGCCGACGCGGGACGCGGTCCCCGGGCTCTGGCTGTCCGCGGAGGAGCTCGCCGCGCTGCCGACGGAGGGGCCGGCCTGGGAGGCGGTGCGAGCCGCTGCGGCGAGTCCGACGAATCGTCCGGATCTCTCGGACCAGGACGATCCGACGAACGTCCGCGTCCTCGCGAAGGCGCTCGTGGCGGCGCGGACCGGGGATCCGGAGCTGCGTCGCGAGGTCGTTCGGGCGCTCGAGCGCGCGCGGGGCTCCGAGCGGGGCGCGAGCGTGCTCGCCGTCGCCCGCGAGCTGATCGCCTACGTGGTGGCGGCGGATCTGATCGGGCTCGACGGCGAGGAACGCGAAGTCTTCGTCGCCTGGCTCGAGGACGTGCGTGCGCGTCGCTTCGCGGGTCGGACGCTGCGAAGCACCCATGAGGACAGGCCCAACAACTGGGGCACCCATGCCGGGGCCTCGCGTCTCGCGGTCGCGATCTATCTGGGCGACGAGGAAGAGATCGCGCGGGCCGCCTGGGTCTTCCGCGGCTGGGTCGGCGAGCGCCGCGGCTGGCATGGCTTCGAGTTCGGCCGGCTCTGGTGGCAGTCGAGCTATCTCTGGCGGTACGGGATCAATCCCGCCGGCTCGTCCCATCGCGGGCACTCGATCGACGGCGTGCTGCCCGACGATCAGCGCCGGGGCGGACCCTTTACCTGGCCGCCGCCCAGGGAGAACTACGTGTACGAGGCGCTCCAGGGCGCGGTCGTTCAGGCGGCGCTCCTCTCGCGCGCGGGCTACGACGCCTGGGAGTGGGGGGATCGCGCGATCCTGCGCGCGTTCCGCTGGCTCCACGAAGAGGCCTCGTTTCCCGCCGAGGGCGACGACACGTGGCTCCCGCACATCGTGAACCGGGTCTACGGAGCGGACTTCCCGGCGCCGGTGCCGTCCCGCCCGGGCAAGGGCATGGGCTTCGCGGACTGGACGCACGCCCCGGTGGATCCGGCGGTCGGAGCGATCAGTCCCGGAGATGACTGAGGAGCTCGCCGCGCACCTTCGGGTTGCGGAGCTTCCACACGGCCCCGTCCACGAAGTAGTGATGGATGGCGACACACGAGACGAAGCCCTGGAAGAGCTGTTGCATCGTGGGCGTCGAGTACCAGCCGTGCCCGAAGGCGTGGGCCACCAGCGGAGGACCGTGCAGGAAGACGGCGCCGGCGAGGGCGAGGGCGAGGTAGACGAGCGCGATGTGGATCTTCATCTGCTTCGGTGTGGGCGACGCCTTCGCCTCGTACCGATTCGCCTCGACCCGGAGCGGGAACGCGAGATACTGGAGCGCGTGGGACATCTGGACCCAGGCGAAGCCCCCGGGTACGAAATACCAGAACGGGTACCAGACGTAGAGCGCGAGCCACGGGAAGACGACGCGGAAGGGCAGGCGCCCCGCGCGACGTCCCGCCGACCAGAAGGCCCCGGCGCCGGCCAGCAGGCTCGCGGCCGCGACGACGACGATCGTCTGGAACGCCGCGTGGTAGATCGCGACATAACGTTCGGGCTCGATCCAGTCGGCAGGCGGCAGGCGCCCCGCGAGCGCGTAGAGCACGTGAAGGGCGAGCAGGATCCGCATCCCGCCACGGATGCAGTGTCGCTCCCAGGTCGTGTAGTCGAGGCCGAGAATGCGCGAGAAGGCGGAGACCATGCCCCAGGCCTGGCCGGTGTAGTGCCAGGCCAGGTAGACGGAGCTCGCGAAGACGAGATTGCCGACGATCCACGCCCGCTCGATCCCGGCCACGGCGAGACCGAGGACGAAGAGCAGGGCCGCCGGGACGTAGATCGCGGACCAGCGGTTGCCGAGGATCTCCTCCTTCGAGACGTAGAGGAGCCGGTAGGAGACCGTGAAATGGGTGGCGTTCAGCAGGATCATCGGAACGAGCCACTCGCCGTCGACGAAGTCGGCTTGTCGTCCCGTCGCGAAGGACCACGCCAGGATCGCGACCATCGCCGCGATCGAGAGTCCTCCGGTCATGACGACGTCGACGGTGGGCGTGGTGATCGAGGGCGTGCGCGCGGCCATGGCAACGTGACACGGTAGCGGATCACCCCTCCGATCCCGTCGCCCCACGCACGCGGGGCGCGCTTCGATGTGTCATCGTGTCCCGCGAACGCGCGGCGAGTACGGTGTGCGTCGACGCGCAGAGGAGTCTCCGATGTCCGATCCCGTGGTTCCCCGACCGGCGCCCCTGAAGATCCGCATGCTGCGCCCCGCGATTCGCGCCTTCGGCGCGCTCTCACGGATGCGCAGGCGCCCGGCAGGTCCGCCGCAGCCGCCGGTCGAGTCCGCCTACGGCGACGATCCGCGAGAGAAGATCACCTACCTCGCCCCGAAGCCCGGCGCCCCGCAGCGCGGAGCCGTGCTCTATTTCCACGGCGGCGGCTGGATCATCGGGTCGAAGGACACGTACACGCCCTTCCTCGGCTTCCTCGCGGAGGCGGGCCATCCCGTCTTCAACGTCGGCTACCCGCTGGCGCCGGAGAACCCGCACCCCGGGATCCTCCGCTCGCTCTTCCGCGCCCTCGACTGGATCGCCGAGCACCATCCCGAGGTGACCGGCTATCACACGATGGGTGACTCGGCGGGCGGGAACCTGTGCGCGATGGTCGGCGTGCTCGCCCACGCCCCGGCCCTCGTCGCGCAGGTCGACCCGGCGCGGTCGCAGGGGCTTCCGCTCACCTGTCACAGCATCGTGTCGCTCTACGGTGTGCTCGATCGTCTGTCCTGGATCGAGGACGGGTTCCCGGGCGCGGACATGATGCTCGAGTGCTATGCCGGCAAGGGCGCGTTCGAGGAGGAGGTCGGCCCCGAGCTCGCGATCACGCCGATGGACCTGCCGCTCGAGGCGGTGCCGCCGACGCTGCTCACCGTCGGGTCGGAGGATCCGCTGCTGCGTTCGTCGCGCCTCTTCGCGGAGCGTCTCGGCGCGGGCTCCGGCAAGGTGCTGCTGCGGGAGTACCCGGGCGAGCCGCACGGCTTCTTCAACTTCGGGAAGTCCGGGTCCGCCGAGCGCATGAACGCGGACATCCTCGACTTCCTGGCGGCGGAGGATCCCGCGAGCGCCTGAGGCGTCCGGATCGGAAGCGAACCGCGCGCCGGCGAAGCGCTCGATCCGTCCGGGTCACTCGAGCGGCAGGAGCTTCACGTTCCGGAACCACACGGGGTCGCCGTGGTCCTGGAGCGTGATGTGTCCGCGTTCGGCGCGGCCGAAGCCGCGCGTGCCGTCGAACTTGCTGGCTGCGAGCGCGGCGTCCCATTCCGGGCTCCCGCGCACGATGTCGACGATCGGGACGTCGTTCAGCCAGTGGCGGATGCGGTCGCCTTCGACGCGGATCCGGGCCGTGTTCCACTCGCCGACCGGTCGTGCGGCGCCCCGGGCGAGGGACTGGAGATCGTAGAGATCGCCGGCCCGGTGGCGCTCGATCCCGCCGTCGGCGTGGCCGTCATCGTCGAGGACCTGCATCTCGAGCGCGAGGTCCCAGGAGAGCGTCGTCGACTCGTCGGGAACGAGATAGAAGATTCCGCTGTTGCCGCCTTCGCCGATCCGCCAGTCGACCGCGAGCTCGAAGTCGCCGAAGCGCTCGACGGTCATCAGGTCCACGGCGCTCTCTTCGAAGGGATTCAGGTGGTTCCAGACCAGGCCGGCGAAGGAGACGTCGCGCGTGAAGTGGAGCGCCTCGTCGTCGATCTCCCAGTGCTCGATCTCGTCGCCGTCCGCGCCGTAGATCTTCCAGCCCGCGAAGCTCCGACCGTCGAAGAGGAGCCGCCAGCCGGCATCGCGCTCGGCGTCGGTCAGCGTATTGAGCGGCGTGTCGGGCGGCGTATCGTGGGGTGGCTCGTGCGGTGTCTCGGGCGGCGTGCTCGGCGGGGCTTCCTCCGGCGTGGTCTTCGCCGATCGCGGCGGCGCGTCCGCGCGTCGATCCGGCAGCGCGTTCACGGTGTACCAGGCCTCGCGGATCCAGAGCGACTCGCCGTCCGCGGAGCGCAGGTCCATGGGGAAGCGCAGATAGACGACGCGGCCCGGCTCGAGCCCTGGGATCGAGAGCCGCAGGCGCCGGCGATCCGGGGAGAGCTCGACGTCGTCGATCGCCAGGTCGCGGAGGTCGTATTTCGGGCCGCCATAGATCTCGGCGGGGACGTAGAACCAGTCGCGTGCGAGGAACGACGCGGGCGAAGGCCGCGCGTCGTCGGCGAGCGGTCGGGTCCATTCGATCTCGAAGCCGTCGGGGCGGATCGAGACCGAAGCGGGTTCGAAGGCGGTCTCACCGGTGAAGCGCACGACCTCGAGGCCGAACCACGGCTTCCCGTACTCGCCCCAGTTGCCGATGCTCCCGATCTGGCCGGCGACGAAGCCGTAGCCGGGCGCGGCGAGGAGTCGATTGATCGGAGCCTCGAAGCCTCCCGAGAAGTGGAAGGCCGCGCCCTGGAGGACGCCGTCGATCTCTTCGAGGAAGCCGCGCTTGATCCCGCCGTTGTAGATGTCACCGAAGAGGACCTGGCCCGCGTACGGACCTTCCTCGAGGAAGAGCGGCTGGGTGGGCGAGTTGCCGACCTCGTTCTGGGGGAGCCAGAGAACGGGGGGCGCGATCGGTCCCGGCTCCGCCGCCTCCATCGGCCCGCGCCAGCCGTAGTGCTCACCCTGCCGCACCCGGATCAGCTTGCTCGACGGCAGCCAGTCCCCCTGGTTGTCGGTCACGAAGAGATCGCCTTTCGGCGCGAGGGCCAGGCCGTTCGGCGTGCGGAGTCCGCCGGCGATGCGTTCGACCCGGCCGGACTCGATCTCGGCGCGGATCACGTGGCCGCGGTCGGGCGTCTGATGGCGGCAGCTCTTGCCGCCGTTCAGGACGCACACCGAGAGGCTCGCGAAGAGCGCGCCGTCCTGCGCGACCAGACCGAACCCGAACTCGTGGAAATTCGACGTCACCTGCCAGTCCGAGGCGATCGTCCGGTACTCGTCGGTGAAGCCGTCGCCGTCCTGATCGACGAGCCGGGTGATCTCCTGCTTCTGCATGACGTAGAGCGCGCCGTCGGCGACCGCCAGGCCGAGCGGCTCGTGCAGGCCTTCGGCGATGCGCTCCACGCGGACGTCCTCCGGCGGCCCGTCCCAACCGTCGATCGCGAAGACCGCGCCGTCGGGATCCCAGGTCGAGACCGCGAGGCGGCCGTCCGGGAGCCACGCGAGTCCACCGACCTTCGGCGTGAAGTCGCCGCCGTGGATCGGTCTGGACTCGAGCATCGGGTGGAGCGCGTCGGGTGGATCCTGCGTGTCCGACCGGAAGGTCCAGGTCGCTTCGGCGCCGCGGGTGTCGACGATGACCTTCGGCGCTTCCGAGGGCGGCGTGTCGAGGATGGTCTCGGCGAGGCGTGCGGCTTCGGCGAGGCCGATGTCGGGATGCGGCGTCATGACGGCCTCGCCCCACTCGCCGCTCCCGCCCTCGCGGATGCGGCGCGCCAGCCGAGGGACGGTCACGCCGCGGTCGGCGCCGGCGTGTCGCAGCGCGATCTCGCTCCACGCCGGTCCGACGACCCGCTCGCGTTCGTTGTGGCACGTATGGCAGTCGTGGCGCGCGAAGACGTCGTCCTCGGATCTCGCCGCGGGCGACGAGGCGATCTCGAGAGGCGCGGTCGGTTCCGTGAAGCGATGGACGAGCCGCGCGCGGCGCGTTCCGCCCGGATACACGAGGCGGCCGCCCTCGCGTTCGACACCGTTCAGGACCTCGAGCCCCGCGGTGTCCGCGTCGCCGATCGCGAGCGCGACGGCGGGTCCCGCGGAGAGCGCGAAGCGGCGTTCGAGGCCGGCGGCCGGTGCGATCGCGTGGGCCTCCACGTCCGGGGACTCGACGACCGCGCGGGCGCGTTCGGGGCTCGCGGGGTCGCGCAGCTCGTAGCGGAGCCGGAGCGCGCCGGTCTCGGGGTCGAAGCCGTGTCCGCGCCAGCGGACGTCGGCGACCTGCCATCCATCGGGCGTCTCGATCCACCAGGCCGACGTCGCGGGCGGCTGCCAGTACGCCGTGCCGCGCGAGCTCGGCTCGGGGCCGTGGGCCTGGTCGTAGACCGGTCCGGTGTAGTCGACGTCGCCCCGCCAGAAGAGGTGGAGGGCCGCGGTCTCGGCGCTCCAGGCGGCGCGCACGTCCTCGGCGAAGGCGGCGGTCAGCATTCGCGGCCGACCGTCGAGGGCGCTGCGCCGGACCCAGGGTGAGTCGCCGCGGCCGGGATAGGCGCGCCGACCGTAGCGGCCGCGGTCGACGGGCGCGCGCGGCGCGACGGAGTGGCGGAGCGCCTGGAGCAGCTCGGGCGTCGACAGCTGCTCGACCTGGGCGCGGAAATCCGGTGGCTGGCTCGTGAGCCAGAAGCGGAAGCCGGCCCAGAGGAGGAGCGGGAGGGCGACCAGGATCGCGAGGGCGACGAGGAGGAGTCGCTTCACGCGATCGGGTCAGGCGGCTTCCCCGACCCGGACGTAGCTCGGGTCGGGCTCGCGGCTCGGATCGAAGAAGGGCACTTCGCCGTCGACGGTGCAGCGGCGGATCACCCGGCGCTGCGGGTAGTGGTCGGAGACGCCGCGGTGGAGGGTCGTGCGCTCGTCCCAGATGGCGAGCTCGCCGGGCGACCACCTCCAGCGGACGTGGAAGCGCGGCTGGTCCACGTGGGCTTCGAGGAAGCCGAGGATGGCCTCGCTCTCCTCCGGCGGGAGGTCGGCGATCTCGTGCAGGACCCCGCGATCGGTCAGGAAGAGGCTTCGCTTCCCCGTCTCGGGATGCGTGCGCACGAGTGGATGTCGCAGCGCCGGGTACGCTGCCCTGATCTTGTCGGCGAGCTCGGGGATCCCCGACTTGCGCGCCGCGATCTCGACGAAATCCTGGTGGCACGAATGGACGCATTCGAGACCGTCCAGCAGCGCGCGCATCTTCGGCGAGAGCGCTTCGTAGGCCGCGGTCGTCGAGGCCCACATCGTGTCGCCGCCCCACGCCGGAATCTCGAGCGCCGTGAGGAAAGCGATTCCCGGCGGCCGTTCGAGCCAGCTCACGTCCGTGTGCCACATGTCGACCCCGGGCGGGTTCTCCTCGTCGTCGACGATCACCTGGTGGCCGGGCTCGTCCGCGCCGAAGAGCTTCTCGATCGGATAGAGCGAGACGTCCCCGAAACGGTGCGCGAGAGCGAGCTGCTGATCGCCGTCCAGGAACTGGTCCCGGAAGAAGAGGACCTCGTTCGCCGCGAGCGCGTGCCGCAGTGCCGCGAAGACCTCGTCGGAGAGCGGCTCCTTGAGGTCGACGCCGTCGACGACGGCCCCGAGCGCGCCGGCGCGATTCAGCTCGAAGGGGGGGCGCTTCGACATGCCGGGCTCCTAGGTCGTGGCAGAGGCTTTCTCGAGCCCGAGCTTCTCGTCGAGCTTGAGCACGCGGATCGCGTTGTCGCGGAGGAATTTCGGCCAGACCGAATCCTTGAAGGGCTCGAACTCGCGCATCTCGGTGAACTGGCGCTCGAGGGAGATGCCGGCGGGGAAGTAGCCGCAATAGATGATCTTGTCCGCGCCGCGGGTATTGGCGTACTTGACGATCTCTTCCGGGTAGTGCTTCGGCGCGAAGGCGCTCGTGCAGTAATGGAGGCCCGGCCACTTGAGCATCAGCTTCATCGCGAGCTTCTCCCAGGGCTCGCAGCCGTGGCGCGTCACCAGGGTCAGCTCCGGGAAGTCGTAACAGACGCGATCGAGATGCTCGACGTGCTGCGGGTAGCTGGGCATACGCGGGCCGACGATGCCCGCGTTGATGAAGAGCGGCAGGTCGAGCTCGACGCAGGTCGCGTAGAGCGGATACATCTTGGCATCACAGATCGGGACCTGCGGGAACTGGCCGCAGGGGAAGCAGCCGACGGCGACGATGTCGTGCTCGGCCTTGGCCTCCTTGATCGAACGGACGGTGCCCATCACGTCGTTCGTGTCGGTGGCCTCCATCGTCAGCACGAAGCGGTCGGGGTAGCGCTTCTTCGCCGCGATGCCGTCCTCGGAGAGGCTGCACATCCCGACCTGGACGCCCCACTTGTCCATCTCGGCGAGGGTCCAGTCCACGACGTCGGTGTTCGGCGGAACGATGTCGGGCACGTTCTTGAACATGTACTCCGCCGGGAACTCCATCTGGTCCAGCGTTTCCTTGTCCTTGTAGAGCGGGCGCATGAAGTCGTACGCCGCCTTCTTTTTTTCGACGTCCGTGTAGGGGAAGCCTACGCCGCAGTCGATGATGCCGATGTCGTCAGGGAATCCCATGTGGCCTCCGTGTGGGAAGACCGATTGTGTCGCGTTTGGACGCGCGTCGCCAAGCCGGTTTCGGGCGCCCTCGAGGCGCCCGCTCGGGCGCGCTACTCGACGATGCGCGCGCTCTTCACGTAGTCGAGCTTGGGGAATCGCTGCTTCAGGTACGCGTTGCCCCGGGCGGTGACCTGGCGCTGGTTCGGGCCCGGTCCGCGCGGGCCGCCTTCACCGATCGCGAAGATCGCGTCGACGACGTCCATGCCTTCGACGACCCGGGCGAAGGGAGCGAAGCCCTGCCGGTCGAGCATCTGGTTGTCGACCAGGTTGATGAAGAGCTGCGTGGTTCGCGAGTTGGGCAGGTTTCGCTTGGCGAAGGTCACGTAGCCGCGCTGGTTCGACTGCTCGACCGGGTCGTCACGGATCGTCCGGCGATTCCAGGCGCGGGTGACCCGCGGATCCCCGTGGAGGCCGAACTGCGCCATGAAGCCCTCGATCACCCGGAAGAAGGCGACGTCGTCGTAGAAGCCGATCTTCACCAGATTGTAGAAGCGGTCGGCTCCGTTCGGCGCCCAGTCCCGGTTCACCTCGAGCAGGATCCTGCCCTTCGTGGTGTCGAGCTCGACCCGGAACTGCCGGGGAGCGGTCTCGGTCGCGTTCGCGGTCAGTCGTCCCAGGTCCTTGGCCGAGAGGCCCGAGGGCGCGGGCGCCGTGGGGGCTCGCTTGGCTCCGGCCTTCGGTGTCGCCTTGGGCTTCGCTTCGGACTTCGCCTCGGAGGCCTGGTCGGAGGCCTCGGAGGCCTGGTCGGACGTCGCTTCCGCTGCCTGCTCCTCGCCGGCTTCGTGGTGGCCGGCGAATGCCGCCGGGGCCACGAGAAGGAGTGCCGCGGCGAGCAAGAAGAGGAGCGCGGCGGGCGTGACGGTGCGCTCGAGGGCGAAGGGGCGGAACATGCGGATCGGACCTCCGGGCTGCGGGTCGGGGGAGCCGGGCAGCGGCTCCCTTCGTGCGGCGAATCTACCGGATCGTCCCGTCGCACGGCGAACCTGACCGGTTTCGCCGGCCCGCGCGGTGGCGTACGGGCGCCTCCGCCGCGGCATTGACACCGCGCTGGCCGCTGACCTACAGAACCGAATGGATTCCAGGAGACGCGCCCCCATGACCGATGCAGCCCGCACGCGAGAAGACCTTCGGATCACGATCATGGGTGCGGGGCCGGGCGGCCTGTGCATGGCGATCAAGCTGCGCGAAGCCGGCTTCGAGAACTTCACGATCGTCGAGAAGGGCGATCAGATCGGCGGGACCTGGAACTGGAATCGCTATCCGGGCTGCGCCTGCGACATCCCGTCGCACCTCTATTCCTTCTCCTTCGACGTCAAGCCCGACTGGTCGCGTCCCTACGCGCCGCAGCCGGAGATCCTCGCGTACCTGGAAGGCATCGCGGAGAAGTACGGAATCCTGCCCTACTGCCGCTTCGGTCGCGCCGTCGATCGCGCCGAGTGGC
The DNA here is from genome assembly GCA_030432735.1 of bacterium. Taxonomy (GTDB): domain Bacteria; phylum Myxococcota_A; class UBA9160; order UBA9160; family UBA4427; genus UBA4427. The sequence goes on along the minus strand of JAUIMK010000029.1, from coordinate 1,907 downwards.
AGGACGACCGCTCGACCTGGACGGTGACCCTCGCGGACGGTTCGAAGATCGAGTCCGACGTGCTCGTGAGCGCGATCGGCATGTTCAACTCGATCGTGATCCCCGACATCCCGGGACTCGAGGACTTCGAGGGGACGCAGTTCCACTCGTCGCGATGGGACTGGGAACATTCCCTCGCAGGCGAGACGGTCGGCGTGATCGGCTCCGCCGCGAGCGCCGTCCAGCTCGTGCCCGAGATCGTGAAGGAGGCCGGACAGGTCCATCTCTTCCAGCGCACCGCGAACTGGGTCCTGCCCAAAGAGGACGATCCCTACACCGAGGAGCAGCTCGAGCACTTCCGCAACGACCCGAGCCTGGCGGCGGCCGTCCGCCAGGAGATCTTCGACGGGATCGAGACGGGGCAGGCCTTCTACGACCGCACCGTCCGCGAAGAGACCGAGAAAATCGCACTCGACGCCCTCGCGGTCGTCGAGGATCCCGAGGTCCGCGCGAAGCTCGTGCCCACCCACGAGTGGGGCTGCAAGCGGCCGCTCTTCTCGAACGACTACTACCCCGCCTTCAACCGGGAGAACCTCGAGCTCGTGACGGAGGGGATCGAGCGGATCACGAAGGACGCGATCGTGACCGTCGACGGGCGGGAGCGGAAGATCGACACGCTGGTCCTGGCGACGGGCTTCTCCTCGATCGAATACCTGTCCGCGATCTCGGTCACCGGCCGCGGCGGGCTCGACCTCGAGGAGGCGTGGTCCGACGGTGCCGTCGCCTATCAGGGCGTCACGACGGCGGGCTTTCCGAACCTCTTCATGCTCTACGGACCGAACACGAACCAGGGGTCGCTGATCACGATGATCGAGTGGGAGGTCGACCACGCGATCCGGCACATCGAGCGGATCGTCGACGAGAACCTCGCCTGGATCGACGTTCGGGCGGATCTCCAGGCGGCCTACAACGAGCAGATGCAGAAGGACATCGAGGCGGTCGAGCCCTGGATGGACGGCTGCAACGGCTACTATCGCCACCCGAGCGGCCGCGTCGTGACCCAGTGGCCGAAACGCATGAGCGACTACCGGGACCTGATCGCGACGATCGACCCGGGCGCCTACGAGACGGCCAAGCGGTAGCGGGGCGCGCGTCCCGGGCCGCGAAGGAGTTCGCATGGCCATCGAACCCGGTCCCCACGATCTCGATCGCGTCCGCCCGATCCTCGCGCCGGACGGAAAGGCGACCCTCAAGGCGGCATCTCCGGCCTTCTATCAGGAGCTCGACGCCGAGTTTCCGACGTTCAAGGGACATCATCTCATCCAGAAATTCGACTTCGATTCCCCGTGGCCGACCTGGGAGATGCACCCGGAGGCGGACGAATTCGTGTACCTCCTGTCGGGAGACGTGGAGTTCCGGGTGAAGGCGCCCGGCGAGGACGAGGTCCGGATCCGCGTCTCGAAGCCCGGGTGTTACGTGATGGTTCCGCGCGGGCATTGGCATACCGCGGAGCCCTTGCAGCCGACCTCGATGCTCTTCGTGACGGCAGGCGAGGGCACTCGCAACGAGATCCAGCCCCCCGAGTAGCGTTCGGCCTCGCGCCGATCGCCGCTCGCGAGGAGCACCACCGAGGAGCGGCAGGTGACGAGCGAAGACTACGAACACATGGGGGCGTTCTATCTGGGACGTCCGGTGGACGCGGAGAGCGGCGAGACGCTCGAGGCACCGCTGCTCTACGACTCGAAGGATCTCACGACCCACGCCGTGCTCCTCGGCATGACCGGGAGCGGCAAGACCGGGCTCGCGATCTCCCTCCTCGAAGAGGCGCTGATCGATGGCGTCCCGATCATCGCGATCGATCCCAAGGGCGACCTGGGCAACCTCATGCTCACGTTCCCGGATCTCGCGCCCGCGGACTTCCGGCCCTG